>JAHFDA010000065.1 GCA_023249225.1 bacterium | reverse complement strand
CGGTACTCATCAAGCGGGGCGAAATGCAGCAGATCATTATCAACCTGGTGGGCAACGCTGCCCACGCCATGGAGCGGCATGGGCGTATCGACATAGGTACTTTTGACCAGGATCAGCGCACGCTGCTAGTCATTTGCGACAACGGCAAGGGCATGGACGAAGTCACGCTCAAGCGGATTTTTGAACCTTTCTTTACCACCAAGCCCGTGGGCAAGGGCACTGGCCTAGGCTTGAGCATTGTGTACTCGCTGGTTGAAAAGGCTGGCGGCAGCATTGATGTGCAGTCAAAACCGGGTGAAGGCAGCACTTTTACGTTAAGTTTTCCTACGGCAGCGGAGTAAAGTAAACCGACTTGGTGGTGGCATCGCCCATAATAAAATTTACCGTCACGGCATAGCTGCTTAAACCCGAACTCGAGTTAAACTCGATGTAATCAAGGTCATAGGCCGCGTGACCGGCTGCCAGGGTGGTGTCGTCCATATCACAAACTGCGCCATTAGAAGCCGTGCCAGACCAAACCGTATCATTGTCGAGCTTGATCTTTTTAACCTTGTTGCTGTCGGCAGGCGACCAGGATACGAACATCTTGGTGACAGAAATATTAACGGTGCTGGAAAGATCTTGCAGTGTGAGGCCTTCTATTTTTTTGCTGTTGACGCGGGCATTAGACGTTACCACTTTTAAGTAGTCGCTTTGCACAATTCCGACTGGGGACCATATATTAAACGAAGCGATGGAGCCATCGGTAAACGCCAGGTTCATGGTGACTATTTTTTGCGAGATATCGCTGTTGAAATCAATTTCGTTGACCGTGACGCTTTCGCCCGCCGCAAGACCCACATCCTTGATATCCAAGGCATAATCCGAAGACTGTGCCCCCACCGGATTGGGCCCGAATTCAGCCCACACGGTTTTGCCACGCAACACGACTTTGGTGACTTTTTCACCCTGGTCAGAGCTCCACTTAAAAAGCATCTGGATGACGGATACGGCGGTCGAGCCACTGTTGGTTAAACGCACATTTTTGAGCATTTTGTTATTGCCATCAAGATACGCTTCGGTTTTGCTGGACTGGATGCCCGAGGCCTGACTGCCGGTTCCAAATTTGACGCGCAGATTAACAGTTGAACCGTCTGACGTGCGGAAAGCCAGGCGGTAAGCAGTGGTTTCAATATTGCGTTTAAATTTTAAAGTACTAAGCACTTTCACATTGGCGGTGTTGATCGAAAGCGCGGGAGACAAAGCCAAGACCGTACCCTTATCTGCCTCGCCAGACCATAAGTTTCCATCGTCATCATCGTCATCGTCGGGCGGATTGATGCTGACTTTCTTGATGCGTTGATCTGTATATCCATCCCAATCCACCACCATGGCATTGATTGTCACGGTTGGAAAGTCTGGGTTGATGCCCGTATTTCGCAACGTGACATCGCGAATGACCTTGGAATCGTTGCCGTCATCATCGTCATCGTCTTTATAGACGTAGCTGTTCATGGCATGCGTCAGTAAAACCTCTGACGCCACGGGCAAGTTTATATCGCACGTCAACACGTAAGACTCTTCGCCATACGTGGCTTCAGACCGCACCAGGCACCAGTCCCAGCGTGCGGCGGTAATAGAAACGTTTAAGGCTCCACCCGCCACGTTTTTGTCAGTCCATAAGTCACCCACGTTGTTGCTCCAATCGTCATCAGATTGCAGGTGCTCTTGAGCCATGTTGACGCCCATTTCGGCAATACTGCGGGCATAATCGCCGCCGACGGATTGATTGATCTGCTTGCTTTGCCGGATCACATAGGACATGATCACCGCCGTGGCCGAAGCCAGCAGAACGGTGATCAGAATGACACCCATCAGCGAAAAACCCCGGGTTTTTTGTTTAAACATGGCCACCCTTTTAGATTCTCTATATGCCCGCAGAGGATGCTTTTTTAACCATTTTTAAAATGGAAAATCCGCCCGCATGGCAAACGTCACCGGTTTTTCATCCTCGGTAATCACCACCCACCATTCCAGCGCCGCCATATCTGTAAGAGTGCTGGTGGCCGTGTTGCGGTAGTTGTAATAATTTAGACCAAAACCGGCTCCGGTAGGCGTTTGCGCCACTCCGCGTAGCACCGGCACCCCATTGTCATAGCTAAATCCGTTGGTGCTGTCGGCACGCATCAAAGTATAGGGTGCGCTGCCACTTTGACTGGCGTCATTGTAGCCATCCAGGTAATAGCGTATGCGCCGGATCTGTGACTGGTTGTCTTCAATTTCAAATTCAACTTCGAGGTTGCTGGCGTAAATTAAACCCTGTGCCCGCGTCACATCAACTTCAAGCTGGTCAAAGGCAAAGGAAAGCTGGGACGTATGGGTCGACAAAAATGATCCCATGCTAAAACCCTTGGCAGCCGCCCCAATGATGCCATACACCACCGGGGACACCATGGCCACAAGGACCATGGTGATGATCAGTTCAACGAGGGTCATGCCTTTTTTGTTGCCCATCAGTAGCTCCACTGCTCATACACCGAACTGTAATGCGAGTACGGTCTTAAAGTGATTTGGCGGCTTACGGTGTCGTTGGTGTATTCATAATCGACCGCATCTTCAGTATGCGTCACCTTAACGCCTGCGGCAGTATAAGGATTATTGGGAATCTCTTGTAGATATCCCAGGGTCACCAATTGCGCCAAACCCTGCGCTGTGCTGGGATAAGCACCAAAGTTGGGATCACTGGCCGCACGGTCAAGCTGGGTGCGCAGATACGCCAGAATGGATCGCAACAGGGTGGTGGATGCGCTGGCCGAAATAAACACGTCTACGGTGACAGCATGGTCGCTGTATCCGTGTGCGCTGCAGTGCACCATCAAGGCACTGCGTTCCTGGTTAGAGTTTACATCGTCAAAATCGTTTCCGTTGGTATCGGTAAAGGGCACCAGGGTTCCGCCACTGTCCTTATAAAATTCCACGTCAATTTGACCACGCAGGTTGACACCATAATATTGTCGCAGCAAATTGGCCCACAACACGGCGGGATCAAGCGCGTTATTTGCCGAAAGCGGCACGGCGGTATTAAAACCCTGATCAAAATAACCCAGCGTTTGCACATAGGCCCGCAGGCCCTTGGCGGCATTCATATAAGCCAACTGTTCGCGCTGATACATATAGGTTCGCAGGCCTTCGGTAAAAGGCCCCAGTGCCATGAATACCCCCGCTGCCAGCATCGACACCGCCATCACCATTTCAATCAGCGTGACCCCGCGCATATGCTTCATGGGATCAGTTCGATAAAACCGATTTGCGGGTAGATGACGATTTCCCGACGCAGACTGGCGTTTTGTGCATGGGTGAGCACAATACTGTTTGATACCGGCAAAGGACTGGTCAAGGCGGTACTGGGCGGGTCGCTGCGCGGGTCTTCGTAAGGCGCACCGGTGGTGTCAAAGACCACCTGGTTGTCAGACAAGGCATTGCTTTGCATCGCGACCAGACTGTTGAGCGTCACCAACTCGTCCAGCACCCATGTGTCACCGGTGGTGTCGGCCTGATAAACCTGGGCCACCACGGGTGTGCCTTCGATCAACACCCGCCAGGCTACGCCGTCCTGGCGGGCACTTGATCGTGCGCCTTGTAAGGTGCTTTGCAACATCGTGGCGTCAGAAATCACCAATGATTCTGAAGAGGAAGTGCCGATAAACACCACGGCAGAGACGCCCGCCATGATGGCCATGATGACCAAGGCAATCATAAGTTCAATAAGGGTGACGCCGCTCTGGTTGGGAAACTTGAAACTAATAAGATGCCCAGGACTTATTATTTTTGTCGTTGCCTGCAGTATTAAGCCGGGCTTCGCCCGTGCCGCTGTTGTACCACCAGCCAGTGGAATCGTCGGCCGGGTTAGCCGAGTTTCCGGTCACGGTGCTGACAGAATTTCTTGATGTGGCCGCGCTGACCGGATTATCAGGCACGGTACGATCCGCGAACATACCCGCAGTGACACTGGAGGGATAGGCGGGCGTACTGCCTGTAATGGCGCTGCTGGCGTAACTGGTGGCGATGGCTGCTCGAATGGTACCCAATGATCCCTTGGAAGCGGAAATTTTTGCGTCGCTTGAAAAATCGATAAAAATGGGCAAGCCCACACCCGCCAACAAGGCCAAAACCACGATAATAATAATCAATTCAATGAGCGTGACACCCCGTTGTGACTTCATGAAATTATTATGACTAGGTTTTAATAGCATCGTCAAATCCCTATCCCGCGGAATAATTCTAAGGAGGTGTTTCGCATTCCGCATTCCGCGTTCCACATTTCATCTGACCTCCGATCCCAAATGCTGATACAGGGACCACATCGGTGTCAGCACGGCAAACATCATAAAACCAACCACAATGCCAATGACGCCAATTAAAAAAGGCTCAATCAACACCGTCAGGTTCTGAACCATCTGGTCGATTTCCTCGTCGAGGTACTCGGAGACCTTGCCCAGCATCTCTGGCAAAATGCCGCCTTTTTCACCCACCGACACCATTTTTTTAACGGCCGGGTCAAAGAAGGGGCTGGCCACCACAGCGGGCGTCAGGCCATGGCCATACTGCACACTTTTTTCAATTTTAGAAATCATGTGCTCAACATAGATGTTGTCTAGCGTCGATTTAACAATGCGCAGCGCATCCGAAATGGGCACGCCCGCACGCAGCATCAGCGAAAACATGCGCGAGAAACGCGAGGTGATAATTTTCTTGGCCAGATCACCCAGCACCGGCACATGCAGTTTAAAATGATGCCAGGCATAGCGCAGTGGCGGAACATTTTTAATCAGCACGGGCAGTACCACCGTGCTGATAAGCGTTGCTCCTATAATGCCGTAACGGTAGGTGCTAAAAAAATGACTGACCACAATCATGACGCGCGTGGCCAGAGGCAGTTCAACATGCAGGTTGCTAAACAGCGGCACAAATTTTGGAAACACGTAGGTCACGATAATAAAAAACGCCACCGCCAGCATCACGAGCAGGATCGTGGGGTAACGCAGGGCCGAGCGCGTGCGTCCAGAGGTCTTGACCTCATGTTCCAAAAGTTGTGACAGTACCTTGAGCACATCTCCCAGATTTCCGCTTACCTCGCCGGTGCGGATGATGCTGGTGTACATGGGCAGAAAGACGCGCGGGTGCATGGCCAGTGCTTCGGACAAGGTGTAGCCCGACATGATGCTCTGGATCACCTTGTGCGTAATGCGTTTTAAGGATTTGGTGGAGACATTTTCATGTAGTGTCTCGAGGCAATCGAGAATCGTCAGCCCGGCCCCGTACATGGAGTTAAGCTGGCGAATGTAATACATAATCTCTTTTTTGCTGACGCGCGGGCTGGTATCGAACGAAAATTTTAGATCCAGCGCCCGGTCAACCCGCACCACGGTCAGATTTTTTTTAGCCAGGTCAGCCAGCACATGGGCCCGCGAGGCTGCTTCCATAAGGCCTTTAAACAGATCGCCGTTGCTGCCCACGGCCTGGTACTGAAAAGTGGCCATGTTTATTGCGACACCCGCACCACTTCCTCTAAGGTGGTGATGCCCTGACGGGCCTTGTCGATGCCGTCCCGGTACATGGTGCGCATGCCGTTGCGCATGGCCGCCTGCTGCAAATGCATGGCCGAATCTTTGTGCAAGGTAAACTCGCGAATTTCCTCATTATTGGCCAGCACTTCAAAGATGCCGACACGCCCGCGGTATCCGCTTTGACCGCATTTAAGACAGCCTTCGCCCTTGTGCAGTTGTGACACGGCTTGCTCATAGCCTTTATTGACTTGTTCGTAGACCTCTCCACTGATGGTATAGCTGTGCTTGCATGCCTCGCAGATCTTGCGCGTCAGACGCTGGGCAATCACTCCCAGCAGTGACGACGCCACCAGAAAGGGTTCAATGCCCATTTCGACCAGGCGCGTGATCGCGCTGGGGGCATCGTTGGTATGCAATGTGGATAAGACCAGATGTCCGGTCATGGCCGCCTGAATGGCAATCTCGGCCGTTTCGCGGTCGCGGATTTCACCGATCATGATGATGTCCGGATCCTGGCGCAGAATGGCCCGCAGACCTCCCGCAAAAGTAAAACCCACCTTGGGGTTGATCTGCCCCTGCAGGATCCCGGGCAGGTTGTATTCCACCGGGTCTTCGACGGTCATGATATTTTTTTCGATTGAGTTGAGCTTTTGCAGCATGGCATACAACGAGGTGGTCTTGCCGCTGCCGGTGGGTCCGGTGACGAGCAGAATACCGTAGGGCACGTGGATCAGCTTGTTGAGCATCAGGTTGTCGCTTTCAGCCAGTCCCAAGTGTTCCATGCGGTACTGAATGTTTTTGCTGTTTAAAAGCCGCAGCACCATGTTTTCACCGTAAATGGTGGGAAACGTAGAAATACGGATGTCAATGTCCTGCTTGCCAAAGCGCAGCGAGGCCCGCCCATCCTGGGCCACACGCGTTTCTGAAATATCCATCTTACCCATAATTTTGATGCGCGACACCAGCATGACCTGCAAACCTTTTTCCATGCGGTTCATTTCTTTAAGCATGCCGTCGACTCGAAAACGGATGCGCACAAATTCCATGGCAGGTTCAATGTGTACGTCGCTGGCCCCCTCGTGAATGGCTTGCGACAAAATCAAATTGACCGCCTTGACGATGGGCGCATCGTCGGCGGTGTCATGTTCGGTGGCAATCAGCTGGGCGTTTAGGGCGTCGAGCAGTTCCTGATCCGTCTCAAAGTTGATCTTCTGCATGGCATCCAGAAAAGATTTCTGCCCGCCGTAAAATTCTGACAGCAGATCACGCAGTTCACTGGGATAAGCCAGGGTCGGATAAATGCGCAGGCCGGTCAGCTTGTGGATGTCGTCGGCCAGGGTGACATCTTGTGGATCCAGAATGGCCACAAACAAGCGGTCGTCCACCAGGTTGTAGGGCAACACCTGGCGTTCTTTGGCAAAGTTTTCGGGCAATTTGGTGATGGCTTCGGGTTTAACTTCGATGGATTGCAAATCGATGACCGGAATCTGATAACAGCGGCTTAAGGTTTCGACCAGGCGTTTTTCATCGACCGCACTGTCTTCGACCAGCACCTTTAAGATGGGCATAAAGTTAAGGCGCGCCTTGGATTGAATTTCGTCGGCCTGCGCCTCATCGATGACGCGTTCACGCACCAGTTCGCGCAGCAACAGCGAACTCATGGCTTGGATACTCCACCTTCGAGCGGACAGTGCTGTTCGAGCAACGCCAGCGCCGCCGCCGGGTAAAAAGGCTTGGTGAGATAATCCAGCGCGCCCAGACCCATGCCCTGCTTAATGTCTTGATCCTGGGCCATGGCCGTTAAAAAAATCACGCGTACGTTGGCGGTGAGGGGATCGGACTTAATGCGCCGACACACTTCAAAACCATTGAGCTTTGGAATTTGCACGTCTAAAAAAATCAGGTCGGGCCGGTTGTTTTTGACTTGTTCCAACGCTTGTTCACCATCGTAGGCGGTGTAAACCTCGTAGCCTTTTTTAGACAGTACCGCCTTAAAAGCGTTGGCCAGTTTTTGCTCGTCATCGACAATTAATATGCGCTTGGTCATGGCAAGATATATACCTACCCATGAGACTTATTCCCCAAACGTGCCTCTACTAAATATATGTGTTTTTAGATATAAGGTTGGGGTTGCTGAATTTTACTCGGCAATGGTGGGCGTAATAAAAATAATGATTTCCTTGCTGCCGTCGCTGTTGCTTTCGGACTGAAACAAGCGTCCAAGCAGCGGAATATCACCTAAAATGGGTACGCGTGAATAAGACTTGTTATTGGTTTTCTGCAGCAAGCCGCCGATGACCACCAATTGACCGTTTTTGGCGATAATACGGGTCTTGACCTCGGTGTTGCTTTCTTGAGGCACGCCGTTTGAAAGCGATCCCTCGCTGATCTTGGGAGAAATATCCAGCAGAATTTCATCGTCGCTTACCACCCGCGCCAATATCGTAAGTTGCACACCCACCTGCAAAAAATCCACTTGTTCCGAAACGGTACCGTTCGAAATCGTCTGGGTTTTAAAGCCCAGCTTTGAACCTGCCACCAGATTGGCAGCCTGATTGTTCATGACCAGAATTTTAGGACTGGCCACCACTTCGATATCCGAAATGGTTTTTAAGGCCGAAACGTAGTTTGAAAACTTGCCGCTCAATGCCTGCGCCAGAAATCCGGCCGCCGTGCCGCTTTCGCGCGTGGCAAAACCGGTGCTCTGCACTTTATTGTTACTGTCGTAGGTATAAATCAGATCAATGCCCAGTTTTTCATCAATCGCGTGAGTCAGTTGCAGCACTTTTGCTTCGACCAGGATCTGCCGTGGTCTGACATCAATCTGCCCCATCGCTTCTTCGATACGCTTAAAATCCACTTCGGATGCGTTGACCAGCACTTGATTAAGCTGCTTGTCCACCGCCATGCGCACCTGCGATCCAGGATCGAGTGCTTTGATGATCTGCACGGCTTGATCGGCTTCGACAAAACGCAGCGGTATCAGTCTGCTGTGAATTCTGGATTTACTGACAATGATCATTCCGTTTTTAGCGACGGAATCAAGACCCTGCAGTTTAAGGATTGTGTCGAGCGCTGTAGCGGGAGGCGTGTCCTGCAAGGTAACCGAAATAATGCCCGACACGTCTGGATCAGTAATCACATTGACGCCCGTCAGCTTTGAAAAATAGTTAAGCACATGCGCAATATCCACATTGCGTAAATTGATACTGATGTTTTTTTGGCCCTTGTAGAGATCTGCACGCATCCACGTGCCCTGTATTTCTTGCTTCACAATGCTGCCATCGGCTGCTTTGGCCGCGAATTCGATGAGTTGCTCGCCCGGCCCTGAAAAAGAGTAACGCATTTTAAACAAGCCCCCCGCGCCCAGCGCCACCGGACTGTTGTTAATCAACAGTTCCTGGGCTCCTTCGGCTAATCCAAAAACCTCCACAGAGCTTTCTTCGCTAATAAACCCCTGGTCTGGTTTAATGATTTTTAGCCGAATGGCCGGATTTTCCTGGGCCTCGCCAACCAGTACCCCGATGGGCTGCAGGCAGCAGAGCCATAAAAGAAATATTGCAACGCGTTGATAAGGCCGTGACATTTAAAATTGCTCCATCTTTAATTGAAACGTTTTCCCGTCTTTAAGCAGCACCACACGCTGACTATTTATTGATTTAATTAGATACCCGTGAACACTCTCACCCATGCGGTAAAACTGTCCGTCGATCAAAACGGTTGGATAATCCTCCGATTCAAAAATACCCTGTATTTTGAAACTGGGTGCCTGTACGACATTCTGGCCACCCTGACCTGCGCCGATTCCGGCGGCCGGAAGGGGCGCGATAATCGCTGGATAGGTATCGGCAAAAAACAAGGCATGGTCGGGCAATGTGCTTGAGTCAAAAACAACCTCCGGGACAGCAACTCCGTCGTTCACCAGCGAAAACAAACGCAGTTCCAGGCTGCTTTTGACGGCCCCATCGTCCGCATCGTATTCCATTTCAAGCTTTTGCAACTGATAGTCAAACGGCGCTTGTTCCAGGACATCTAAAAATTTCAGAAGCGCTGTGGCTGGCCCCTGCAAGGTAATCTCGAAACGTTTCACAAATACATCGCCCTGTTTTTCGGACGGACGGGGCTCGAGAAACAACGGTTTAAGGCCGCTGTTCTGACCCGCAGCTTCCAAGGCCTGCAGCACCAGCGGATAACTCTGTGCCAATGGAAATCGGGCACGCTTCCATTCGGCGCTTTTTAAAAACTGTTGCATGGCCTGCGGCAAGACAATAATTTGCTGACTAAGCGCGATATGCTGCGCAAGCCAGTCGTCCATTTCGTTGATACGCAGTCGGCGCTCACGCACCGAAAACCATAGGGGCACCGTCAACATTCCCCAGATCAGCGCCAACACCGCCAGCGCCCCCAGTTGACGAAACCAGCCCAGCAAACGCGTCAAAGAAAACGAGTTCATAACGCGACCTCGATATCAAACTGCATGGCCTGACGGCCCCGGTATTGCACCAGCTTCGATGTTTTTAAGGTCACGTTCCGGTAGGTCGGTACATTTTGTAGTTCATGCAAATAAGTGCTTAAGGCCACTTCTTTAGAAACATTGCTTCCGTCGACTACCCAGCCCTGCAGCAGTAGTTTTTTCTGCTGCAGGTCGCCGTTAAGGTTTTCAAAATACATATTGGAAATCGCTAAGCGGGTGGCGGGTTCCAACCACTGCCAGCTGCCTGGACCGGCCTGCGAAAGCTGTGTTTGTAGTTTTGCCAGTTGGGTCTTGCGTGATACCAGCGCATCTTGTTCGCGGCTTAACCGGTCGGCCAGAGGTGCCAGCTTGGCCATGTCTCCCTTACGCTGGGTTTCTTCACGCACATAATGCAGATGCACGCCAAACAAGGGTGCGGTAAACAAGAGGCTGATCACAATCAGTACGTAGACCGCCAACTGCAGCATTAAACCTGCGGTTAACAATGCATACCGATAACTGTAAGCGCGGGGCAACAGGTTGAAATTGCGCTGCATGTGCGTATGGGTCAGCACGTTGTGCGTATCTAAGTAAGGAACTTCGGGTCCCCCAATCACATGTTCCAAACGGTCATCAAGCTTGTCCTTGAAATACTGTGAAATGTTTTTGATGCGCGCTCCGGGCCCGGTAAGCACAATACGGTCGACATTTTCTTCGTTATATTGGCGCTGAAAAAAATCAACCGAACGGCGCGTCTCAAGAATAATCCTGTCAAGCGAGGCCTGGAACATTAAAAAAATCTGGTGCACCGACACGCCCTTTTCAGTGACTTCGTCTTTGGCACCTTCGGGTACTCCAAATTTTTCAAGGATCTCTTCGGCTTCGGCCCGCGTCAGTTCGATCAAGCCCTGATCGGTGATCATGGGTTGCGCAATCAGATCCACAAGATCATCCACCCCCGGGTGAATGATGCGCTGCATCAGAGGTGCCTGCCCCTGCACAAATAACATGGACGTATGTTTTTTTTGAATGTGGATCAAAATGGAAAGTTCGTGCGAAGCGCCCGAAAAAAAATGGCTTGCCAGGCCACAGATGGCGGGATACAGGCCGGCCACGGCAAAACCCTTGCCAACCAGTTCGGTCAACAAGGGGTGCACCAGGGCATAATGCTCGGGTTGATAAAGTACCACCAGCTGCCCGGCCTTAGTCTGTTTGGGACCTTTGACAATATCGTACACAAACGGCGTTCCCTGACCGAGCTTCAGCTTCAGGGCGCCATCCAGTTGGCGCTGGGTCATCATAGGCATCTGCAAGAGCTCGACATCTAAAAAATGGTCATCCAGAAAAACGACCAGTTGAATCAGATACGTCCGCGGTGGAAGCAGGCCTTGCTTGATGGCACGCTGTAGAAAAGCCCCCACCGCCGCCACTGGAAAGGCACCGGAATCTTGTGGAAAAATTTCGTAAAATAAAAGTTTGCCCTCGTTGTCCATGGAATACAGGTGCGCCGCATGTTGTGAAAGGTAAATGTATACCGCATGTACACGCGAAGCACGAAGCCACCGGTTTAACGGGTTCATTTTTTAAAAACTACCGCAGCAAGGGGAGACCTAAACGCTCTAAAAAATTCTATGGAGATGTTTCGGGCATGAAAGTCAGAATAACCTGGGTCCCCTGACCCCATTCGCTTTTAAGCGTCACATTGATATCCATCTCTTCGGCCAGTACTTTAACAATATTCAACCCCAGTCCGGTACCGTCTGGTTTTTCACGTAACTGCGTGCGCCCCTGGTAAAAGGGGTCAAACACATGCTGTAAGTCGTCCGGATGAATGCCACAACCTTCGTCAGACACGGATAACTGCATCTGCTGATCATTGCGAAACAAACGAAAGATCACGCGTTTACCGGGGCCGGTAAACTTCAGCGCGTTGCTAAGCAAATTATGCACGATATGCCACAGCGCCTCACGACAAGCCTGCACCTGACAGGCTTCCTGCACCAGGTGTTCCACCAGTTCGATACCCCGGGCTTTGGCTTGCAGCCTAAATTGAGCCAGAAGTTCCTGTGCCAGATTGAGCAACTCCACTGGCTCCTTTGCTTTTTTGGATTGATCCCGGTAACTGTTAAAACGCAGCACCTGATCGACCATCAGGCGCAGGCGCTGACATTCTTCTTCGATGCCAGTGAGGTATTCATGGTATTCCGGCGACACCCCGCCATCTTTTAAGAGGCCGGTATACAACAGCAGGGTACTGATGGGTGTGCGGAATTCGTGGCTGATATTGGCCACAAACTGGCGTTTAAGTTCATCTTGCTGATGCAGGCGTTCATGGAGCTGCTCCCAGGTCTTGGTACGCTGCCGCACCGCCTCTTCAAGCTCTGAATTAAAGGTAGCCAGTTGCCTGGCTTGGAGTTTGAGTTTTTCCTCGACATGTTTAAGAGCTGAAATATCGCTGATGATAAACAAGATTTCTTGCGCATCGCCATGCGCATTGTGTTCTAACAACGTGGCATGCAATGTATACCATGCGGGGTCTTTTTGGGTACCAAACAAGCGGCAGTCAAACGAAGTCTTGGGATATGCCCGGCTGATGGATGCGATGGCATTCACGTAGGCCTTGGAATCCTGGGGATAGATAAAATCCTTAATGCTGCGGCCTGGCAGGGTATGGGCCGGACATCCTAAAAACTGTCCGATCATGTCATTGCAGAAAAGAATATTGCCCTCGACATCGATGGTTAAAACCCCGGTCACCATGTTGCGGATCACCTGGTGATAGTAGCGAACGGTGGCGATATCGATGGCTGCCTCTCCGGGACGTAACCAGGGTTGCCCGGCTGCCAGCGTGCTGCGTCCCGGCAGCACCGCTGCGGCGCTGGGTAACTGGGCCGCACTGCGCCGTTCCTGCGTGAGGCGTTCTAAAAGCGGCACCAGTTGTTCTTGAAAATGGGACTTCTCCACGTAGGCCAGCACCTGCCCCGTCCCAGGGGCCGGGTCTTTAAATTCCCCCGCTGTGGCCGAAGTCAGTACAAACTGCGTGCGCGGGTAACGCGTGCGGGCCTGTTGCCACACGTCTTTACCGGCGGCGGTTTTTAGTGCGTGATCGGCAATGATCAGGTCGGGCTGCAGCTCGTTAATGGTTTGCAGACTTTTTTCGGTTTCCGATTCAAAGCTGATTTCCCACTCATCTGAAAAATGATTTAAAAAATGCAACGTCCTGTGCAAGTCTTCGACATTGGTATCGATAATGAGCAGACGAGATCTAGGCATAGTCTACGCCTCTATATCTATTCCCATCCCCCCGGCCTACTTAAACATTTACAGGGGAAGATTGCCCCGTATTCACCAGCAATTCTTCGGTTTGCGCCGTGGGAAGCAACTGGACATTCTTTAGTTTTTGCTCGATGGTGCGGGTTTTTTTGGTGGCGTCGTCTAACGTGTTGCTGGCCTCTTGCAGTTTTTTGTGGGTCTTTTCGAGAATATCGCCAAACTTGCCAAATTCGTTTTTGACCGTGCCCAGCAAGGACCATACTTCGCTGCTGCGTTTTTCAATGGTCAGTGTGCGGAACCCCATTTGCAGGCTATTCAAGATCGCCGACAAGGTGGTGGGGCCGGCCACGGTCACACGAAACTGATTCTGCAACAGCTCAAACAAACCCGGACGGCGCAGTACTTCGGCAAACAGGCCTTCGGTAGGCAAAAACAACAGGGCAAAATCAGACGTATGTGGCGGGGAAATATACTTTTCACGGATCTTCTTGGCTTCGGTCTTAATGTTTTGCTCTAGCTGCGAGGCCGCTTTTTCAACCAAATCAGGATTGGCTTGTTCCTGGGCCTCGAGCAGACGCAAAAAATTTTCTTGCGGAAACTTGGCGTCGATGGGCAACCACATGGGCTGGTCTGATCCGTGGCCGCCCGGAAGCCGCACCGCAAATTCCACCCGCTCATTGCTACCGGGTACGACCGCCACGTTTCGCTCATATTGTTCGGGCGCCAACATTTGCTCAAGCAAGGTTCCCAACTGAATTTCACCCCAGGTGCCACGTACCTTGACGTTGGTCAGCACGCGCTTAAGATCCCCTACCCCCGAGGCCAGCGTTTGCATTTCACCCAGGCCCTTATGCACCTGCTCCAGGCGCTCGCTGACCAGTTTAAAAGATTCTCCCAGGCGTTTTTCGAGTGTGGCGTGCAGTTTTTCGTCTACGGTGGCGCGCATTTGTTCAAGTTTTTGAGTGTTGTCCTGCTGGATCTGCTGTAATTTTTGTTCAACCGCCCCGCGTACCTTTTCAAGCTGCTGAAGTTGCAGACTGGTGGCTTCGGACAGACGTGCCAAGAGCGAATCGCCATGCGCCTTGAGCGTACCCGAAAATTCTTCGCGTCCCGACCGGGCATGTTGCAGCGCTTCTGCGCGGCCCTGCGTCAGGTCGTCGCGCAGGGTCTGTTCCAGACGCTGCTGGTTTTTTTCTAGCGCGTTTAATTGGTTTTCAAGGCCCGCTAGACTGACCGGCGACTGACGGCGCAGCACCTGTAAAACCAGCACCATATTTGCTCCGGCCAGCAAAGCCAGCAAGATTCCCAAGCCCAATTCCATGCCAACTAAGCGTACCGCGCTGACTCACGGTCGTGAAGGTAAAATCAAGCGAGTATATAGAAAGATCAATACAGGCCTGGAAGCCTAAGGTCGAAAAACAATTATGCAGCTTCACCATCTCGCCACCATGCTCACGGACGCCCCTGATTTTAAAGCGCCCGCCGCGGGGGGACCTCGTTATCGTCTTTCCATATATCAAGTGGAGCAAGCGGCCCGTTTGGCCGAAAGGCTGCTGCCGGAAACGTTAAAACGTCTGGCCCACGAAGCGCATTTTGAAAAAAACTACCGGCTGGTGATGGAGTCCCTGCCCTGGCTGCTGCAACAAATGGTGCTGTTTACCATTCGCCGCGCCAACGGGCATGCCGATCCGCTGAAATTGTTCCAAAGCGGAAGCATTCGCAACGCCTACGAATTTTTTATGGCCCGCATGGTCATCGGCATGGCCCTGGCCAATAAACAATACCGGCCCGGAACCACCTTTGGCCTGCTATCCATGACCGGCAAACCGCTGGACCATGCCGAAGACGCCGAACTGCGGCGTTACGACAACTTCATGGAAGTTCCGGATTTTTCGCTGTCGACGCTATTGTCCAAGGCGCCAGACGTGATTGTGATCGGCTCGGGACCGGGCGGCGCAATGGCGGCTTACCAGCATCTGCGGCACTTTCCAAACGATCAGTTGCTGGCGCTGGAAGGCGGGCCCTACTTTAGCGCCCGCGACATTGCCCGTATGTCGCCCGGCGAGGCGTCCGAAATGCTGTTTAAGAGCGCGGCGCTGATGAGCGCTTTTAACATGCGCTGGAAAGCGGGCATCAGCGGCATCCCCACCCTGATGGGCGAAGCCATTGGCGGCACCAATGTGGTTTACTCGGCCAGCCTGGATCGTGAACCCGACGACCGTTACCGCCACGCCAACTGGGAAAGTCTCGACGAGTACTACCGCTATGCCACGCAGGTTGATGAAATGTTTGATATTCGCCCGATTCCCGAAAATTTAATGTCTCCGCTGGCGCGCACCCTGCTTTACGGGGCGCAGCAATTAAGGTTGGAAGAACCGGCCTGGATGCTGGAGGCCGATGTGCGCGCCATCGAAACGGCCTTTGTGCGTCAGTGTCAGGGCTGGGGCCGTTGCAATGCCGGTTGTCCCGGCGATTATAAAGTCACGCCTTCGAATACCTTGTGGGAGTGGCTACTGAGCGAGCATCCGCAAAACGCGCTGCTGGCCGCCAACCAGCGGGTGCTCAAACTAAGAGGCTTAAAAAGCGGACGGATCACAGCGGTGCAGGTGGCCCGCGTCAATCCCTGGACCAAGCAAATTCAGGACGTCACCGAAATTCCGCTGTCGGATCGCGGGCGAGTGTATCTGGCGGCAGGCGCCTGGGGTTCGCCCAACATTCTTTATCAATCGGGCCTGGGCGGTTTTACAAGCTATCGCAACCTGCATTTTCATCCCATCACCGAAGTCTTGTATCTGGCCGACCGCCAACATGTGCTGCGGGTAATGGGCGACCATCCGCTGGCGCACAAAGTGTGGAGTACCCATGGACGCCCGCAGGCCAGCATGGTGCAGGTGCCGCTCAAGCATCCCAAAACCGGCAACACTGTGTATGGCCGCATCGAGTCCGCGCTGACGCCCTGGCCAGTCATGGCCTTTGCCTCGCCGGGACTGGTGGGCGAAGACATTCTGGCCATGCAAAACCGTTACCGCGAAATTGGCCTGGCTGGCGTTTTATATACCGAGGATGCCAGCTCCGGCACCGTACTCAACAGCCGCCTCTTGCCATCGTTTTGGTACCCGCAAGACAAATCAGACTACGCCATGATGCTCACGATGCTGGAATACACCATGCAGCTGTTGGCCGCGGCCGGCGTCACCGATATGCGCCTGAACATGATCGGTCCGCCCATTCCCGGCAACTCCTCGCAGTGCGGCCTGCATAACTTTTTCAGCCAGCGCGACATCTTTCGGGTGATGGAAGCCTTGCGCTCGGGCCGCAACGAGATTCTGCAATTTGGCTCGCATGCCGGCCAGACCACGACTGCGATGGTCGGAGATTTTGGCACCGGCCAGGTGCGCGGCGTCGATAATTTATTCATGATGGACTATTCCTCGATGCAGGACGTGGGCACCCACCCCACCCGGCCCATTTTGGGAAAGATCTGGTCGCGGGTGGATCGGATCGCACAAAAATAATCTAAATTAATAAATACTTAATCAAGATCGAAGATTCGAAATATTTCTATCATGGCTATCCCTGGCTTTGGCAGCAGCTTAGTTACGTCTGTTTGGTTAACACTCCCGGCCTGCAAAGAACCTGAAAAGTCGCCTTACCTGCATGATGTTTTGTTAAATGTGCTCACCCCTCAAAATGGATCCACTGCCTGCAGCGAAAACGCGCCCATAGTCACCAAAGTGGCCGAGCAAGGTCCTCCGGCCCAGATCAAAGCGGATATTTTTTGGCAGGGCCAACATTTAAAGGGCACTTGGCAACTTAATCAGAAAGAAGTGGAAGATCTTATTTTCGAAACAACCCATGAAGATCTTTCCAAGCATTCCACTTCCATTCTCGAAGTTGCGCCTGGCATCCCGGGACAATTCGACAAAGTCAGCGTGACAGTACAGCTGGGCCGTGAGTTTATTTCATCTGCCAGCGTTGAAATTTATACCGATGCCGCGCCTGAAATTTTAGAAGCGCCCGAGCATTTGGTGTATTTGAGCGGGGCGGCTATTCCACTAGAAATCCGTGTCGGCGACCGCGAAGACTGCGCGCAGGATTTACACATCGAAGTTTGGAACGGTGACTTTGTAGAGCTGGTTCACGGAAATCCTGGCCCGGATGGACGCATGGCCATTGACTTGTCTTTTCTTGCGCCAGCCACATACGAAAACTTGCGTCTGACTGTTACGGACAGCATGCAACAGGTAAGCGAGCAGACTTTTAGCGTTACAGTGATTCCGTATGAATTCTGCAATGGCCTCGACGATGACATGGACGGCCTGCTTCCGAATAACGAAGCCGATTGGGATCAGGATGGCGTTTGGGTCTGTGATGGAGACTGCGACGACGATAATCCGCTCACCTATACGTTTGCGACTGAAGCCTGCGACGGCCAAGACAACAATTGCAACGGCATGATTCCCTCTGACGAAGTTGATGCCGACTTTGACGGCCACCTGGCTTGTGATGATTGCGACGAAAGCAATCCCGAGGTTTATTTTGGCGCTGCGGAAGGGTGTGACAGCCTCGATAACGACTGCGATGGAATTGTTCCGCCCCTCGAAGTCGACACCGATCTGGATGGCTTTTTTGCCTGTGAGGAGTGTGATGATTTAAATGGTCTGATTTTTCCGGGCGCAGACGAACGTTGTGATGGCGCTGACAGTAATTGCGATGGCATCACGCCCGCAAACGAAGTGGACACAGACTTAGACGGCTATCTGGCCTGCAATGACTGTAACGATTCTGACCCAACCATTTATCCCACTGCCCCCGAAACCTGTGACGGTGTCGATAACGACTGCAATGGCTTTGAAATCGGCTGCGCCTTTGTCCGGTGGACTGGCGAAGGCGCGTCAGACTTCGCGGGTCTGGTGACCCGCGTTGGAGACGTGGATGCCAATGGCTTTTTGGATCTGCTGGTGGGCGTGCAGGGCAATGATGCCCATGGGGTTGATGCTGGCGCAGTTTATTTATTGGCGGCTCCATTTAATGATGGCGTTTCAGAATCCTTGGCAGAGCATGTTTTGGCACAAGGTGAATTTGCAGGAGACTTTTTTGGCGCCGCGACGGCTCCCGCCGGTGACCTGAATCTAGATGGCTTTGCGGATGTCTGGGTAGGCGCCGAAAAAAACGATGAAAGCGGTACAGACGCCGGTGCAGTTTATTTGTTGAATGGACCGGATGGCAGTATGGGCGCCAAACTTTTGGGCGAAACCGGGTATGACTTTGCCGCCACCGTGGCCTATGCCGGAGATGTAAACGGAGATGGCAATCCCGATGTTCTGGTAGGCGCAAAAGGCGAAAATAGCGGTGGATTTGATTCTGGTGCGGCCTACATTAAACTCGGGCCCATGAGCGGCACACAAAGCCTGGATACTGCTGAAACCAAGTTAATCGCCTATAACTCTTACTACGCTGGCAGCGTGGTGGCCGGAAACGGAGATGTCGATGGCGATGGATTAAGTGATGTGCTGGTTGGTGCGCCTATGGCCGGGGCGCTTCGCGGAACAGTCTGGATGGTGCAGGGACCGGCGGGAGGCATTCGCGACCTGGCCAGCGCCGATGCCATCGGCGATAGTGCCAACCTGTGGAACCAGTTTGCTTATGCGCTCGCCTGGGCAGATTACAATGGCGATGGTTACAGTGATGCCGTCATCGGTATTTTTGGCGATGATACCCAAAGCGTCGATGCCGGAGCGGTGGCAGTCAAGGTGGGCCCCTTTTCGGGGGCCTGGAGCTATCCCTTTGTGGATGCCCTGCTAAGCGGAGAAGCCGCTGGCGACCACGCTGGGTATTC
>JAHFDA010000098.1:685-7339 GCA_023249225.1 bacterium | reverse complement strand
TTGAACTGTTGGGTTTACCGCGCACAGCCGGTATAGGCGCCTCTGCCATGCCAATGACTTCACTGGCATGCACCACCTGAACATTCTGGGGCATGGGATGGGGCAATAAAGCTTCTAAGGCCGAAGCCGCTCCCACCAGCAACAATTGGATATCGGGATTACCACGCGCCGCCGCCAGCGCCCCCGCTACGATTTCATGTGGCGCATGATCGCCACCCATGGCATCGACAGCAATGCAGCGTGCCATCGTCTGCGTTATGGATTCATGCCAATGTCAAGATCGGCTTCAGAAAGAGGGAACATCCGTAGCAGGTGCCCGTTTACTTCTTTTTGCGATCGGCAGGGGCGGCTGCCGCTGTGATGGCCTTTTTAAAGAATTCTCCCCGGTAAAAGCCACAGGCTTGACACACATGATGCGCGTAAACCGCCGCGCCACAGTGGCCACAGGTACTCAACTGGGGCAATTTAAGCTTCCAGTGCGCATAATGTTGCCGGCTACTGCGTTTAGAACGTCGTTTCTTAGGTACGGGCATGGTTCATTAACTCCTTTATCATTTTTGACTCCGGCTTATTTTATCCGGGAGCATCGTTTTAAGTTCTACCAGTTTTTCCCAGCGTGGGTCGATCTCTTTTTGTCTTTGCTGCGGTGCTTCAGGCACGGGGCAGTTGGAATCACATACCGCTGCCATCGGCAAGACCCCCAGCACATTTTGCCGAAAGGCCTCATCTAGATAAATTCGGCAACCATCGACAATGGGCAAAGAAGGATTTTCAGAAAATTGATCCAACTCTGGATCCGCGCTGAAAACTTCTTCAAAATCTACGGCAAACGAATAAGTAAACGGCTTGCTGCAACGGCCACAGACCAAGGTGATGAACGACTCGGCGCTGACCGCTGCAAGTACTTTATCCATACCCAATCCAATCACCGTGCCGCTAAAATGCACCGGTCCCAACTGACCCAACTCTTCGTCTTTAAACAAAAGTTTGCATACTTCATCAAAGTTCAATCGGTAACCGGTTTCCTTTAAACAGTCGGAAACTCGCAGTTCCATTTGCAAAATATTATACGGGCCCAGCGCTATTTTGGCGATTTTACGAAAGCACGGCCACCCCTAAAGCACTGGGACCCAGATGAACCCCTAAAACCGGGTTTGCTTCGGCACAGATCACCTGGGCGCCGGGATACTGGGCGCATAATTGGGCATGCAGACGTTCTGCATCGCTTGCCAATCCGTTGTAGACCAGTGCCAGGTAGCGTGGATCACCCTTGGCTTGCAGGTATTGCAACAGGGCCTGGGACATCTTTTCGTAGGCTTGGGGTGTGGTTTCGGCGCGGCCAATCAGCTCGATAAAACCCTTGGCACCGCGCAAGGCCAGGACGGGCTTAAAATCAAGTAAAATCGACATGTAACCCGACAGTTCGGGACCAATACGCCCGCCCTTATACAAGTGTTCCAGTGACTGGACGGTAAAAATCTGAATCAGCTGTGGAATCAATTGTTCCAGACCTTGCTTGACCTGCACCAGGTTCTGCCCCTGCTCCTTGAGGCGTACCGCTTCGGTGACCAAAATGGCCAAGCCTGCCGCAGAAGTACGACTATCCAGGACCGCAATGTGCAGATCACGGAATTTATGGGCCTGCCGGTTGACCTGCCGAAACGTTTCAGACAGCATCGATGAAAGGGTAATCACCAAAACCTGTTCGGCCCCCGAACGCAAGAGGTCTTGAAACACGTGTGCCAAAACCTTGTCGTCGGCCGGCTCGGTAGTGGGGTAATTTCCGCTGCGGTACGCCATTTCAAATAACTGCGCGTTGCTGATCAGATGACCGGGCGTACCATATATCCGTTTGTTGAGTTTAATCATGATCGGCAGACGGATCACATCGTGCTGCTCAAAAAATGCTTCGGGCAGAGTGGCCGTGACGTCCGTTACAATTCGAAAGCGTTTTTTGACCCGTCCGTGGGTGTCAAAGCCCCGCTCATCTTTGATATAAGCCTTGATTTGTTCCAGCGTCATGCCCCGCTCGGACTGAAGCTTGCGGATTTCCAGGATACGGTCGAGATCTTCCTTGTCAAAGAGCCGCATTTTGCCTTGAGTACGACGCGCACCGGGCAACAAACCTTCGTCTTCGTAAAAGCGTATGGTCCGCGGGGTAACTTTTAATTTGGCGGCGACATCAGAAATTTTAAACAAACCATCGCGCCGTTTTGAGGCAGGCACATAAGCTGATTTTGGCTTTTTATTGGCGGTCATAAATCAAATGTACTAGGCAGTGCCTATGACGTCAAACTAAAGGTTCTCAAAATCCTAACGATATGCTTTACGTAACTTGTCTGCAGATGCTTCGGACTGTAAGTTGTGCGCATGCATCACCAGACCGGACGGAAGTTTAGGATAAAAGTAGGTAGATTTTTGCGGCATGCAGATACCCCGTTCTGCCAGGCTATCGATGAGCTGTAACGAAACTGCGCGCGTGACAAACAGCAGATATTCCGGAAAATGATCGGCCAAGTCCCTGGCTTCGTTAAGATGCTTGAAATATTTTAAATAGGTCTGCTGGCTTTGATGTTCGGCGCTGATGCCTAATCCGTGTTCGAAAATGACCTGGTGCAAAACCGCCAGATCCAGTTTTTCGACCAAAGGATCCTCCAACGCATGTCCGCTGGTTTGAGCGATAGACACGCCTTTTTTCCAGATCCAAAGTTCACAACACTGCCCGCTGGAATAAACACCAAACGCAAGCCTTTGCGGATCACAGTGATGCAGATTTTTTTCAAGTGCAGCAAAATCCGGACAGGGCATGCAATCAAAATGCGAGCGTAACGCGGCCAGTCTGGGTTTCCATGCATCGGCATGCAGCCCAGTCACCAGTCTGTGCGTGGGCAAAACCAGCAGGCCGGGATCCGACATGGGCACCAGGGTGATCAAGGTATATTGTGATTCGGCTTGTTCTGCATGGCGCTGGGCATACGCCACCGCCGTCTCGTAACGGTGATGGCCGTCGGCAATAAGCACATGACGGCTGTGACACAGGCTTGTGAGCCGGGCGATTTGGGTTTCGTCATAAACCGGCCAAAAGCGATGCTGGCAATGATCGAATTCAAAATCCCACTCCGGAGTTTCTCCGGCCATCTGCTCCATCCAGGCTAACAGCGCGTTGTCGGTGTCGGGCATCAGTCCAAAGACCGGGCTAAAATTGCAAGCTGTGGCTTCGGTCAGGTTCAAGCGATCGGCCTTGGGGCCTACCAAGGTTTTTTCGTGTGGGCGCACGCCGCTGACAGAAAAAGCTTCGGCCTTGATGCGGGCCAGCACGCCTTTGCGAGTGAGGCGTTGGCCGCTTTCGGGATGCGTGTACGTCTGGTAGTGCACGTAATAGGCCGGCTCGGAATCAGGCGCCAGGATGCCTTGTTCCTGCCAGGCTTTTAAATGCGCCGCCGCCGAGGCATAAGGATCGGGATCGGGATTGAGAATCAGCCGTACCATGTTGTACGGATGGCGGGCCATGACATCGCGTTCCTGGGGCTTGATGACGTCGTAAGGCGGAGCCAAAACCTCTGAAAGATTGACCCGTGTGGCGTTGTACCGCAGGCCGCGCAGGGGCGCCGTGTGCACCATGGCACAGATTTTAACACTTCCTTTATACTATATTCCGGGCCGAGGTGGTGGAATTTGGTAGACACGCCAGCTTGAGGTGTTGGTGGGGCAACCTGTGCAGGTTCGAGTCCTGTCCTCGGCACCAGGGGCAGTTCACATCTTTTGTTTTATGGATATTTGCTCGATGTTGGCGTGTAGCCATTTTCCAAGGTCGGTAGCAGCCCATGGTTTCGTGGTCATTTCTCTTTCCCAAAAATCAGAATTCAGTTAACCTTTGTTAGTAACCCACATATGAAAAATCAGTTATATATGCAGGTATTTGAATCAGAGCCAAATTTTGTATGACTATCGAAAAGCAACCATTGCCTGCTTTGGAAAAACTAGAGGTAGAAGCCTGTGCCCCTAGATCTTTAAACCTAAAAGGGTTCAATTCGAAGGCTGTGATCCCTTATGGTTGTACTTTGATGGCAATTCAAAAAGCGATGCAAGACTATCTAGATTTTCTTGGTTTTATCAACCTAGAACTTAGATCGAAAAAAATTGAACGCCTTGAATCATTTATAATGATGGCGAATTTTAGTAGTATAGTCGGCGAATTTATGGGCGCCAGCATTCCTAAATATTGTAAAACAATAATTAGAAATGAATATCATAATGGACATCCCGATTTGATTCCATTTAATCATTACCCAAATAATTCTGTGCTTCATGGTAATGAAGGAATTGAAATAAAAGCGTCAAGGCATTCAAGCGGATGGCAGGGTCATAATCCAGAAAACTGTTGGCTTCTTGTATTTGTTTTTGACAGCAATACACCTAGGGATACCCTACTAGATAAGCCGCCTATTCCATTTAGATTTAAAAAAGTAATAGGTGCTCAATTAGCCGTTACCAACTGGACTTTTTCTGGAAGATCTGCGACAAGTCGACGCACTATCACTGCAAGTGTAAACAGAGGCGGATTTGAGAAAATGGAGAAAAACTGGATCTACAGAGATCCATTGCCTTCCTGAATTGAGAGAGTGTAAATTCTTCCGTGCAAATGGCCTTTTCTAGAGCCCCAAATCAATCCTCCCTTCGTAGAATAGCGCAAGCTGTGAAACGGTGGCTGCCCAGTCTCGAAGTGGCATAGACCATTTTTTCATCACGTCTTGCGCAGCCAAAAACAGCAGTTTTGTAAGGGCCTGGTCGTTTGGAAAAATGGATCTGGTCTTGGTCACTTTTCGAAACTGGCGGTGCAGCGCCTCAACCGCGTTGGTTGTATAAATGACTCGCCGAATGTCAGGCGGAAATTTAAAAAATGTGGACAAGTGCTCCCAGTTGTTGCGCCACGAATTTGTGACAATTGGATATTTTTTGCCCCATT
Organism: bacterium; assembly: GCA_023249225.1. GTDB lineage: Bacteria > Margulisbacteria > Marinamargulisbacteria > JAHFDA01 > JAHFDA01 > JAHFDA01. Next base: position 2,373 of record JAHFDA010000098.1, on the reverse strand, counting down.
TCTTTTCAAGGTTTTCAAGCTCGTATTCTGCCTTGTCTTTTGTTGTCGCTTTGTAAATGAGCTTTAAGTCAGCGGCAAATTCTTTTTGGTACTTGCTGCCAACATAGCGGATCGAATTTCGGATCTGGTGGATAACGCAAAGCTGAACTTCAGTGTTAGGAAAACTGGCTTTGATGGCCTCCGGCAATCCCTTTAAGCCGTCGACACAGGCGATAAGAATTTCCTCTACGCCTCGGTTCTTGAGCTCGCTGCAGACGGCTGCCCAATAATGCGCCCCCTCGTTTTCGCCGATCCATAACCCTAGAAGGTCTTTGTGGCCCATAATATCGACGCCCAGCACGGTATAAGCAGCCTTAGTGACGACTTTTCCGTCGTCCCGAACCTTGTAATGGATCGCGTCAAAAAATACGTAGGCATAGGCTTTCTCAAGGGGCCTGGCCTGCCATTCCTCAGCCAGAGCGACTACTTTTTCGGTGATGTTCGAAACCATGGTGGCTGAAATTTCAGCACCGTAGATTTCTTCAAAATGCTTTTGAATGTCTCGGGTTGTCATCCCTTTGGCATACATGGAAATGACCTTCGCGTCGATCTCGCTGATGTCGGTTTGCCGCTTGGCAATCAGCTTGGGCTCAAACTCACCGTTACGGTCTCGCGGTGTCTCTAACTCAAACTTTCCAAAGGTGCTTTGAACAGACTTTTTGTTTTTGCCGTTGCGGCTATTGCCAGTATTGTCCCCTTTGGCTTCATTTTTTTCATAGTAAAAATCTGAAACAGTTTCAAAAGGAAAGTTTGGATGACTTTTTCAGCAGTCCCAAATGTTTAATCACAACTAAATTTGGGAATAACAAATAACGTGACCAAGTAAATTCAATTTCAAGGAGAATAATATGAAAAAGTTAGCGTTATTGGTGTTTTCAGCATTGTGTATGATGCCGAGCTTGGTGAATGCGTCCACCGTAACTATTTCTGGAATTTATTCGACTTATTATGCCGATACAAAGTTCACGTTGCAGAGTGTGGCATTTAATATAGATAACAAGATTACTAAAACTTCTAGTCTGACCACCAGCACTTTTACCACCTCATTAACCGCCGCCGAGATAGCTGCTGCCTACGGACTAAATCCTAGTAAGCAAAGAATAAGTTACGCGTCATTAACGTGTTACTACAAAAATCCTTCTGCAGTCGTCAAAAATTCAAAAACGGAGACATTTTATTACAAAGCCAGCGACAGTGGTGAAGGTTACCTGATTACCTCTGGTAGTACGAATTTGTCAAATTCAACTGTGGTGTTTGTAGCTAAGGAAGATACCAACATCGGGATCATGCGGGGCTACGTTCAAGATCGAACAAAGTAAAGAACCCCGGGGCCTACTTGGATCCGCAAACCCAGTGCCTGATTTACGAGAGCGAAAATCATTCCATTTCAGCTATTCCGCTCAACGCGCTGGATGATTACGTTAAGATGCAGATGAGTCAGTTGTTGATTTCAAGCGGATTGAAAAGAAGGCGCTGATTGAGCAGATTGAACGGGTTGGGATTGGGTTGTTTTGAAACGGAAGCTCCCGTTCGAAACCATGGTGGCTGAAATTTCAGCACCGTAGATTTCTTCAAAATGCTTTTGAATGTCTCGGGTTGTCATCCCTTTGGCATACATGGAAATGACCTTCGCGTCGATCTCGCTGATG
>JAHFDA010000098.1:0-675 GCA_023249225.1 bacterium | reverse complement strand
GTTCGAAACCATGGTGGCTGAAATTTCAGCACCGTAGATTTCTTCAAAATGCTTTTGAATGTCTCGGGTTGTCATCCCTTTGGCATACATGGAAATGACCTTCGCGTCGATCTCGCTGATGTCGGTTTGCCGCTTGGCAATCAGCTTGGGCTCAAACTCACCGTTACGGTCTCGCGGTGTTTCTAACTCAAACTTTCCAAAGGTGCTTTGAACAGACTTTTTGTTTTTGCCGTTCCGGCTATTGCCCGTATTGTCACCTTTGGCTTCATTCTTTTCATAGCCAAGGTGCGCCTTCATTTCGGCTTCAAGAACGGTTTCTGTACATTCTTTGAGTACCTTCATCAAAACGCCATTGATGTCGGCCATCGTCTGGCATTTTCCAAGCTCTGCGTTAAGATCGACAGTCGTTGAAAATGGTTTTTCCTTCATTGGTAATCCTCCAAGTGTAAATTTTGCTAAAGCAAGGCGCAAATCGCACGCGCCACCGCCAGCTTCAGCATGCTGAAGCTACCGGCTACTGTCTTTAACCATTTACACGGATTGGATTACACTCCCAAGGCGATCCGTAAAGACGATATTCTTTTTAGTGAGATACGTCCTGCTAATGGTCGCTGGGCTTACGTTGACGAAGATGCTGATGATTTTGTGGTTTCAACAAAATTAATGGTCATTCGG
>JAHFDA010000097.1 GCA_023249225.1 bacterium | reverse complement strand
TGCACAGGCGACACTGATGAGCTTTGGTCGGGGAGTTCATGCCCGGTGATAATTTCATGCAATTGATCCACCAGGCGCAGAAATTCTGGCGAACGATAATCGCGTGGCCGGGGCAGCAGGTTATTGACGATGGTGCGTACGCGGCCCGGACTGGCCCCCAAAACCACGATGCGGTCGGCCATATACACCACTTCTTTGATGTCGTGGCTTACCATGACGATGGCGGATGGATTACGCTCCTTGTCGGTCCAAATATCAATGACTTCTGCGCGCAGGCCCTCGGCCGTTAGCGCATCTACCTGACTAAACGGTTCGTCCATCATCAGAAGTTCCGGGTTGACTGCCAGCGCGCGGGCGATACCCACGCGTTGTTTCATGCCACCCGATAACTCGCGCGGATAGGCTTCTTCAAAACCACTCATGCCCACTTTGGCAATCACCTGCAAGGATTTTTGACGACGTTCGGCAGGCGATAAAACCTGACTTTGCACCACAAATTCGATATTCTCTAGCACGGTCAACCAGGGATAAAGAGCAAAGCTTTGAAAGACGAGTCCCACCGTTGGGTTTAAACCTTGTAGCCGCTTTCCATGCACAAACACTTCACCCTGGGTAGGGATAATCAGCCCCGCCAGGATGCGCAAGATAGTGGATTTGCCGCAACCCGAAGGTCCCAGCAAAGCCACGACTTCGTTGGGATGCACGCCGATTTGTACATCTTCGAGCACTTTAAAAGTCTGTCCGGTAGGCAGCGTAAAAAGATGTTTAATCCCCCGCGCTTCGCACAAAAATTTATCAGAAGGCTCTGACAGGATGGCGGAATGAGGTGCTGTGTTCATGGTTTATCCGTTCAAGGAAAAACGGGTATTGCTAAGCGTATAACAATAACGCCACACCGTGCGATTAAACGTAACCACGACAATGGCCATCACCATGACACTGGCGGCCAACACCGCAAATTGACCCTGATCTGCCGCCTGGCTAATCAAGGCCCCCAGCCCCAAGGTATGCAGGGTTCGTCCATGATAAGACACATATTCGGCTACAATGCTGGTGTTCCAGGCGCCACCAGCGGCAGCCACCCAGCCCGTCAGCAGGTATGGAAAAACAGCGGGCAGATACAGCTGCAGGCAGCGGCGCATGAGCGGTACGCGGTAACCACGTGCCACCTCACGCAGATCGGGCGGAATGGCCATTCCTCCGGCAATCACATTAAAAAAGATATACCACTGGGTACCCAACATCATCAATGTGACGCTTCCCCATGTAAGGGATACATGCGCCAGGGCCAGTATGGCCACCACCGCCGGAAAGAGCATGGGCGCAGGAAAAGAAGCCGCAATTTGTACCAGCGGCTGTACGCGCTGCGCAAGACGCTGGTTTAACCCGATGACCAGGCCAAGCGGCAGGGCCCACAAGGTTGCCAGCAAGGTAGAAAGCAATACCCGTGCCAGTGTGCTCACAGCGGCCAGAAAAATTTCTAGCCACTCACCCACCGATACGGTTTGCAGCATACCTACAAGATGCCAGCCGCCCCAGGTTGCCACTGCCAGCAAGAGGAGCAGCGCCACAAAGGGAATGAGATTCAACTGTTTCAGAGCCAACGCAGGGCGCGGTTTAACAGGGGCGGATGCAGACTTGTTTTGCGCCACCGCGCTGCGTCGCGCCAGCCACTGGCGCAAGCCATCCAGTAGACGCGAACGCCGAAACCATAGCAAAACCCATGAATCCACTGGGGTTATGCCGGCACTGTCTCCGGCACTGAATTTTTGCGACCAGGCTACCAGCGGACACCAGATCAGTTGGTCGAGCAATACAATCATCGATACCATGGCCAGCACTGCAAAGAGCATGGCTTTAATGTTGCCTTGGGCAACCGCCACGCTCATATAGGATCCCAAGCCCGGAAGGCGAAAATCCTTGTGCCCTAATACAAAAGTTTCACTGACCATTAAAAAAAACCATCCGCCAGCCACGCTCATCATACTGTTCCACACCAAGCCCATGCTTGCAAAAGGCAGTTCTACCCATTTAAAACATTGCCAACGGCTAAAGCGGTATACCGTAGCCACCTCATGAAAATCAGTCGGCAAGAGCTTGAGCGAGTGATAAAAACTAAAAGTCATGTTCCAGGCTTGACCGGTAAAGATCATTAACACGGATGCCAATTCGATGCCCAGATTGCGGTGCGGAAATAACGCCACCAGTGCCAGTACAAGTCCGGGCATAAAACCGAGCACTGGAATACTTTGTAAGATGTCCAGCAAGGGTATGAGCAATTTTTCGGCACGGCGGTCTTTGGCGGCCCAATATCCGTAAACCAAGCTGAATCCCAAGGATAAAAAATAGGCCAGCACACCGCGCGTCAGCGAGAAAAAAGCGTATTTTGGCAGTGCCCAGGGTGAAAGGTTAATGGTAACCGCCGGATGAATGACCCCCGACCATTCCTGTGCCACCCGCAAAAATCCGTAACCCAAGCCCATCACCACAAGTAAAATCCATGCATCGACCAGCCCCCAGGTACGCGAACGCTCAAAAAAAGCCTCGGCTTCGCCCCACACGCGCTTAAGCAGGTGATTCATCGAAGTCGCCCAAAAAGGTCAATCAGGAATATCAAACACACTTAACGGAATAGGGTGGTTCACTTGAATGTTGCTGTACGCCACATGGGTATTAAGCGTCAGGCTTTGTTCCATGCCGGGGGGCTGCATTTCGAGCGTCAGGTCGGTACTGTTTAAAACCGGGACATCCTTAACGCTGACATAGCCCAGCGCCATGGTCAGGTAGCGGCGGTCATGGTTATACAGGTCGAGCTGCATTAAGAGCACTGGATCGGTCTTAAACGTGGCCTCCATGAGGTCAAAGCCCATATCTTCGGTGCCCTGCGGAATGCCGCGCAGCACCAGCTGACCGGGATCCTCGCGCAGCACTGAAAACTCTACCTTGCGCAGAATTTCATCGGGACCTGACATCAGCATCCAATCGTCATTTTCTTGCGAGTCATCACGGGGCATGCGGTTTACGCTGCCGATTTCGTCAATCTCAATAAATTCTTTGGGGTTGGTGATCACAGTGCTTTTCTGGGGCGACAGAAAATCCATGCGGCGATAAGCAGTGCCCTTCTGGTACAGGTGGCTGCGCTGAACCTGTGCCTGGGTAAAAAAGGGTGATGTCAATGTGGTATTGACATCAGCTTCAAGATTCTGGATCTGGTCACGTTGGGACACAAAGGCCCGGATGATTGCAGTTGGATTGGTTTCGGCCAAGCCCACTGTGCCATTTAAGACCCAAATTCCCAAGCCACAGATCACCAGCTTTCGAAACATACTTAAACTGATTATACCTTGGTTAAAACTTGTAGGGATACTGGAACACACCCTTCTCGGTGACAATCGCCGTCACATACTCTGCCGGCGTCACATCGAAAGCCGGGTTTAAGGCGGGCACTCCCTCTGCCGTAATACGCTCTTTGCCAATTTGAAGAACCTCAAGCTCACTACGGTATTCGATGGGAATTTGGCTGCCATGGGGGCAGCGGGCATCGATCGTAGATGAGGGGGCGGCAACGATCAAGGGGATATCATGGTGTTTGGCGAGCACGGCCAGCTGATAGGTGCCGATCTTATTGGCCACATCGCCATTGGCGGCAATCCGGTCACTGCCCACAATCACGCGTTGAATTTTTCCGGCCTTCATGAGCGCGCCGCATGCGGTGTCGGGAATCAAAGTCACTGGAATATGTGAATACTGCAGTTCCCAGGCAGTCAGACGGGCGCCTTGCTGCCGGGGCCGTGTTTCGGTGGCGTAAACCGAAAAATCCTTGTCTTCCGCCCACGCCGAGCGAATGATGCCCAGGGCAGTTCCCCAGCCACCGGTGGCCAAAGCACCGGCATTGCAATGCGTCAGCACCGTATCGCCACGGTTGATCCATTGCGCACCATGGCGGCCAATGGCCTGGCACATGGCAATGTCTTCCTTCAAAATGGCCTGGGCTTCAGACAAGAGACGCTCGAAACGTGCCTTGCCCGAAACCTTGACACATTCTTTAAGGATCATTTCCATGCGATCAAGGGCCCAAAACAAATTGACGGCGGTCGGACGTGTACGCCGCAAGCGCTCGATGTCGCCTAAAATAGGGGTGTCTGTGCCCGCCTGGTTCTTAAAGGCCGACAGCGCCACACCAAAAGCAGCAGCAATGCCAATGGCCGGCGCGCCACGCACCACCATGCTTTCGATGGCTCCTGCCAGATTTTCGACATTCCAGTAGTTGACCGTTAACAGCTCGTGAGGCAGCCGAGTCTGGTCTATGAGCAAAACTTCGCCCGCCATCCAACGTACCGGATTGATGTCACGTACTTCGCGAGGCATGGGTTAATTATGAAGGCAGAAGGCAGAAGTTAGAAGGCAGAAGTTAGGCCAAGACATCGGGATCAACCATGGAACCTACGGTGCTGCTTTGATTGACGGTTGTGAGGTATACAAAACGCAGGATATGTCCCGGTGCGCCTGGGGCACCCACAAGACCCACGCCAGATGCGCTTAAACCCGCGTGAAAGCCATCTGAACCCACACGTGCCCCGGTGATTCCGCCTTTGCGGTTAATATAGAGCATCCCGGAATGCAATTCCTGCATGACGCGTTCAATGGCCTGGGGATGCCGTCCATAGTAGCCGGCGGTCAGGTCAAAGCGGCTGTGGTTGGCGTCTGCCAGTGCTTGATCCAAATCAGAAAAGAAATTAACGCACACAACCGGACCAAAGATTTCCTCGGAATATGTCTGGCTGTCTTTAGAAACGTCATACACCACCATGGGTAAGACGTAGTTTTGATGATCTTGTTTATTCAGTATTTGCCAGTCAGCGGGACCCACCAGAATTTTTCCATCCTGGGAGGCCTGATCTTTCCAGCGGATCACTGTGGCAGCATGTTCGGCGTCGATCAACGGACCATAACTTGCGGACGGATCATCAACGGGGTTTGCAACCCGCAACGAAAGCACCGCTGCTTTAAAACGCTGCAAAAAAACTTCGCGCAGATTTTCATGCACCAAAATGCGGCTGGCGGCGGAACATTTTTGCCCGCCGTACCCAAAACAAGACTGCACGGCGGCGGCGAGTGCCAGGTCGATATCGGCATCGTGGTCGACGACGATCACGTTCTTGCCACCCATTTCGGCCATCAGTTGTTTTTGCGCACGTTGTGTCGGTGTTTGCCTGGCGATGATTTCGTGAATGGCGTTACCGGCGCGTTCAGAACCGGTAAAGTTGATCAGCTGCACACGTGAATTTGAGACCAGGCGTTCGCCGATGTCGCGTCCGCTGCTGCGATTGGCCTGAAGAATTTGCAAGGCTGTACGCGGTACACCGGCCTGATAAAAATACTCGGCCACCGCCCGCACCACCAACATATTTCTTTCGGAGGCTTTGAGCACCACCCGATTACCCATCACCAGTGCAGCCGCCAACATGCCTATGGGAATGGCCACAAAATTAAAAGGGCTCAATACGGCCACCACACCCAGGGGGTGAATATGCTGGGAGGTCGATTCTCCCGGAAACTTGAGCAAGGGTATCTGATTGCCCCGATCCAGGGCATCCCGGGCATAGAAATCCACAAAGTCGATCCCCTCTCCAATGTCGCCGTCGGCCTCGCGTGCGGTTTTTCCAAGTCCCAGCTGGCACAGCTGCATGAGCGACCATTTGTTTTCGAGCAAGAGGCCATGTAGTTTTTGCAGCACGGCCACCCGTTCCTGCAAGGATCTCCGTCCCCACCCGGCGACATCGGCGGCAGCGGTTTCTACGGCCAAATCGACATCTTCAGGTCGGGCAAGAGCAACGTATCCCAGTACAAGACTCGGATCATTCGGGCTGTAACACGGCACAGTTTCGCGTTGCTCGACTGGAATTTCACGGTCTCCCAACACCAGAGTGGCGGCATAAGGCTTTTGACTTAACGCTTGGCGTAAAGCACGCAGCGCTTCAAAATAAGGGCCATGCACTTGGGGATCATGCCAGGCTTCGCGCGGCGTAGGCTTAAAGTCTTGCAAGGCTGTTCCAATCAGGGAATAGACGCCGGTCGGCAAGTCTGCATGAGCCACCTGGGCTTTGGCGCTGGCAGGAGAACCTAGAATCCATTGCACGATGTGTTGTAGCCACCAGTGCAGGGTGAATATATTCCAAAAACGGGTTTGAATTGAGTCGGCGAGTCGGTGAGTCGGCGAGTCGACGGCTTCCCTATCCTTTTGCGCTGTCTCGCCGATTCGCCGTCTCGCCGTTTCAGGTTTCCGTAGGACAGCATCGTCCTGCTCCGGCGAATATTCCAGCTTCATCATCGCGCTGCCCGCGGCGGTAGATTCCTGCATACGGCGCATCAGGTAACGCAGGTAATCTGCAAGCTTTCCGTAACCGGTATACATGCGCACAGTTAATTGAGGGTAACCCATGTGTGCCGCTTGTTCGCGCAAGGCCTGCGCCAGGCTTTCACCCATGCCGTAAAGCACCTGAAGTTCAAAAGCCTCCGCCGGAAGCTGCAAGTCTTTGGCAATACATAGTGCCACGATGGCCGAACGCGGGTTATGCGTACCCAGGGCGCTGCGCACCAGCGCATGGTTTGCCAACAGTTTAAGCGTCAACGCTTCAAAACGCGCATCGGTTTCGGCTTGGATACGTGATACCGGCACGGCACGGCCCTCTTGCAGGGCCCAGAGAATTTCAAGGTCATGGTAGGCGCCTTTGACCAGGCGAATGGTAAATGCGGTGCTTCGCTTGCGGGCGTATTCTAAAAGCTCATCGCACAAGCTGTGGGCATTTTCATATTCGGCCTGAAGCGCGATGCCCACGCGTGTGCAGGCACGGAACTCGTCCTCCATGAGCACATCCATAAAAATTTTGCGGTATACATGCTGGTGGACGTAATCCTCCATGTCCATGTTGACGAAAACACCATGGCGTATACCGTTGCGTAAAATGATGCGAAAGCGCTCCCGGGCTTTTTCCATGGCGGGCCCCCCAGGGTCAATCGGATCAAGACCGCAGGCCAGCGCCGACGGTTTGATCGAGACGTTGGGATCCTTAAGCGTAGAGACAAGGTTGATCTGGGCGCAGGTCCTGCGCACATAGGCGTTGGCGGCGTCCTCGCTTAAAATATCCTCCCCCATCAGGTCGGCGGTCCAAGCCAGACTCTGCGCTTGCAGTGCTTGCAGGCTGGCCATCAGTTCTTCGAGACTGGCGGCGGGCACAAAGCGCCGCGCCATGCTTTCAATCTGGCTGCGGATCTGCGTTGCCAAAGTGCGCGGATCACTCCATTGGGCCGCCAGATTCCACAGTTTGCCCAGATGACCTGCTTGTCCAAAAAAGGCGGTAAAGTAATCGA
>JAHFDA010000064.1:16783-19262 GCA_023249225.1 bacterium | reverse complement strand
ATTTGCGCTTGTCGTTAACGGACGCCAGTATCCACCAAAGTACATTGTTTCGCTGGCCGTTCGGCACGCAACCGGACGCGCACTTGAACCGTCGGAATTTGGCGGCGGCGTGGAAACTAACCGTGCGTTGCAAGCACTGGGCTTCACCATCATGGGCTTCTCAAAACAACAACCTTTGGCACCTCGATTTTCGGTTATCCCATTACGGTCTCCTGAAACACAGAGTAACTCCGTCGGAGTATTGAATACGGCTTACGCCCGATCAAATACGGAAGCATCGCTTGCCCGCCTCGTCTGCAAAGGCAAGACGCCGGATGCAGCATCGGCCCTTCGGAAGATGCTTTGCGATGCAGTGGAGCGATTGCCCGGCCCAGTAAAGTTCTTGCTCACGCCCGGCGGTTTTGTCCGGGGCGATTTCCCCCCAGATTGGTGTGGCCAAAGTGGATGGGAATCTACGTCCAAAGATGCCCGATCGCTCATCGACCATGCTGAAAAAGTTCTGGATCAAGTTGTCACACCGAGCGTGCTTCATAAGTGCGCGCGCAAGGTGAGCGTGCTGACAATCGGAATCGACTTGTTCCACGGCAACGACCCAGAGCACATCGAACTTGTCGCTATCTACGATGTGCACGCGGGACACATCGTGCGGTGGACTGGAAAGTCTTATCCGACTGGTGGGCAACAGGCTTCCCTTGTTCAAATCGTTGATCTTGAGTCGCACCTCTTGGATATTGCGGGGGAACGTATCTTGGTACTCGGTTGCTTCGATCTCAACATGTGGAGTCCACGAGTATGGGCCACCGTGTCACCCCATGGCCCCCGCAAAAAGCGTTGCGCCGAGATGCGTAAGCTTGCCCGTTCGTTTCAACCCACCATCGTTCTCCAACATCCGCACTCCACCGACACCGCGAATATTTGGGCTGTTGCGTGGTCTGGGCTTCACCGCGAGCTACCGAGTGTATCCACATGGGCTTCAGGAATCGCGTTTTTCAACCCGAACAGTAAAGTGCGAAAACCGCTGGATTCCGTGCTCAAAAGAACCCGCGGCAACGGCAGCAATTACGTTGATGTGATTCTCCGCTCGGCGGACTACAAATGACATGCCGTGGGCAATCTGGCTCAAAAACCTCATTCCACTAGCATTAAAGTCGCGTGGGGCGATCATCATCACGACCACCCCGCCCATGGGTTTAAAAAGACGCAGGCGCTGCTCAAAGAACATTCCCCCGCTTGCATAAACCTCACCCGCCTCATTTTGCATCTTACCTATGTACAAGAATACTTGTACAATGGCGAGGTCTGGACCAATGGCCTAATGAACGAGTATGTGCCCAAGCATAGGGAAGTTGTAGAAGTTTTGGCCAAAAAGATTTTGCGGACTGTCGTCAATAATCCGCCAGAACCAAAATAACAAAGCATTATAAGGAGCATTTATGTTAATCGAAGGCAATATCTGGCAGGAAGATAAACACTGGGTTGCGGCAGTACCTATGCTGGATGCACTGACCCAGGGATCAACGCGTAAACAAGCCTTAACCATGATCGAAGACCTTTTGCGCGTGATGGCCAAAGAAGAGATCAACCAGCGTATCCGGTTTAAAGTCGTCCATGATAAAGCCGGACATTTTACGGTTAAACCATCGAAGATCGACTACGTGCCTGCACTTATCCTTAAGCGGATGCGCCTGAAAAACGAACAGACTATCCAATCCGTAGTGGATCGCCTGGGCGAAAAGTCTAAAAATGCCTACGCCGCCTATGAGCAGGGTCGGCATATCCCTGGCCTGTTCAAGCTGCAAACGCTTTTGCACGCCATCCATCCCAGGACAGAGATGGTGTTGAAGATTGTGTAACCCCGCCCGTGGGTTCAAAAAAACGCAGATGACACGCAAGGAAAGGAGCATCTATGAAGAAGGCCAGATCTGACGAGCTGCGTCCAGAATATCGCCGTGAAGAACTTGGGCGAGGTGTGCGGGGAAAATATTTTGAATCCTACCAAAAGGGAAGCAACCTGGTTCTTCTTAGCCCGGATGTAGCGAAGGCGTTTTCTACGGCAGAAGCGGTCAACAACGCCCTTCGTTCGCTTCTGGAACTTGCACAGAAATCTGTCGGACTCACCAGACGCTCCAGTCGACGCGTTTAAGCGTCCTTCAAGGGTTTAAAAACGCATGTGCTCGTTTCAGATGAGACGTTGGATTAAAAAAGACGCAGGCGATATTGACTCAAAACAACAACCTTTGGCACCTCGATTTTCGGTTACCCCATTACGGTAAATGTCCCGATCGGTCAAACGCCGATGAGACTCCCTGTTGTCTAGCGGACGATTTCAAATGTTTTTTGTTTACCCCAGCGGTAGACTTCAAAGTGTGCGTCAAAAGTCAGGATGCGGGGGCAGATGAACTCGGTGGCAATAGCGACCAGGTGGGCATCCGCCAATGACATGGGTAGATCCTGATACTGATCCATCAGAGCGATGACC
>JAHFDA010000064.1:0-16683 GCA_023249225.1 bacterium | reverse complement strand
TTCAAAGTGTGCGTCAAAAGTCAGGATGCGGGGGCAGATGAACTCGGTGGCAATAGCGACCAGGTGGGCATCCGCCAATGACATGGGTAGATCCTGATACTGATCCATCAGAGCGATGACCGACTCAAAAGTGTCCCGAAGGGTGCTGGGAATTTTGTATACGCCTTTATCTTCGAGCAGCAACACGGCGCGGACGGCCCGAGGGCCGATTTTTTGAAGCAGGTGACAGGCTTCGGTCAAAACCGCTTCGCAGGTGAGTAGCGGCGGTCGCACCGCTGCGAAAAGCTGAACGGCCTGTTTGTGGTGGCGGTCATTTTGATCGAGGAGCGCTACCAGCGGCCCGGTATCGAGCAGGCAGGTGCCGCCGATCATTTTCCCAGTCCGCGCAGGTGCTTTTTGTTAGTGGATAAATCCTTGTGCCTGGATTTGAACTTGCCCACGCTGTCACCCGCCAGATCCAGGGCGCTCAAATGTTTCTGCTGGGTCTGCTCGTAGACCAGAGACAGACCCTGGCGGATCAGTTCGGATTCTGAAGCCCCAGTGGCTTTTTTAACGATTTCCAGCCGCGACCGATCTTTGGCATCCAGCCGGGCATGGACATGTTGCTGCATGGTCTTATGGTAGCACAATATTAATTTTTGTGTGACAAATCAAGGTTTGCCCGCCTTTCATGGGCGGACAATTCATGAATTGCCCCTACTTTGATAAAATAAACCCACCTCCGCCATGCCCGAATTGTTTTCAATCGTTTCTCCCAAAACCCTTGGCTGGATTGCATTTAACGTTTTTGTGCTGTTCATGCTCTTGCTGGATCTGGTGGTATTTCACCGCGACAGCCATGAAGTCAAACTGAAAGAGGCCTTGGGTTGGAGCGCGTTCTGGATTAGTCTGGCGGCGATCTTTAACGTGGGGGTTTGGCGCTTTGGCGGCCAGGAACGGGCGGTCAGTTTTTTGGCGGGTTACCTGCTCGAAGAATCCATGAGCATGGACAACCTGTTTGTTTTTTTGCTGATCTTCAATTACTTTAAAGTACCCAAGCACTTGCAGCACAGGGTTTTGTTTTGGGGTATTTTAGGCGCCATCATCATGCGCGGTATTTTTATTGGGGTGGGTGTGGCGTTGTTGCAACGGTTTTATTGGGTTATTTATGTGCTGGGGGCCCTGCTGGTGTATTCCGGGGTCATGATCTTTTTGCAAAAAGAAACCGAAGTGGAGCCCGAAAAAAACTGGGTGATCCGCATTTTTCACAAGCTGTTTCGCGTGACCAAAAATTATGAAGGCGGGCATTTTTGGGTGCGGCAGGGGGCACAGTGGTTTGCCACGCCGTTGTTTGTGGTGCTTCTGATGGTCGAAACCACCGATCTTATTTTTGCCATCGACAGCATTCCAGCCGTGATGGCCCTTACGAGTGATCCCTTTATCATCTATACCTCCAATATCTTTGCCATCCTGGGACTGCGCGCCATGTTTTTTGCTTTGGCGGGGGTGATGAATTTGTTTGTTTATCTTAATTATGGTTTAGGGATCATTCTCATCGCTGTGGGTCTTAAGATGCTGGCGGAACATTGGGTGCATGTGCCGGTGGCCTATTCGCTTGTGTTTATTGTCACGGTGCTGGCCGGAAGCATTCTACTCTCGGTTTGGTTTCCAAAAACGAAGCGCCAGATTTTAAATGCACAGAAGTCCTGACATCCGGAAGAAAAAAGAATTTAACTTACGCCTCTGGCTGACAGACTTTCCGCAGCAGTTTTTAGCCAGCTTTCGATACATTCCGCGCAGCCTGCATCTGGCGTGGCAGGTATCGGTGCCGATGAGCATGGGCATTACCGCCTTGACCCTGATATCAGCGGCGTTGCCTTTAGGGGTGGCCTATGCGGGCAAACACATTATCGACGCGGTGGTGGCGCGTTTGGTTTCGGAGGCAGCCTGGTGGGTAGGGGCAGAACTCCTTTTGATTATCGTACAGTCGCTGGTGTTGCGGGCCTTGTTTCTGCTGCGTTCGTTGTTAGGGGCGAAACTGGGTCTGCGTGTCAACGTGATGATCCTCGAAAAGGCCCAGACGCTCGAGCTGCGGCACTTTGAAGACCCCGAGTTTTACGACCAGCTGACGCGCGCGCGCCGCGAAGCCTCCACCACACCGGTGACGATGGTTACCGAAACCCTGCAGCTCATGCAGAATTTACTCACGCTGTGCGGTTATATCGGTATCCTGGTGTCGTACAGCGGTTGGATGGTGTGTGGCTTGCTGCTCGCGGCCCTGCCCGCCACGGTTTCTGAAATGCGTTTTTCAAACACGGCCTTTCGGATGCGTAACTGGCGCAGCCCCGACGCGCGCAAACTCAACTATGTAGAGTATGTGCTGGCCAACGACGATCACGTCAAAGAAGTAAAGATTTTTGGTTTAAGCCGCATGTTGCTGGAACGTTACCGATCGCTGGGCGAACGTTTTTACGGTGAAGACCGCGACTTGGCCGTGCGCCGTTCGGCCTGGGCTTACGGGCTTTCACTGCTTGCAACGGGCGCATTTTATGGCTGTTACCTCTATATGGGCCTGGCGGCGGCACGCGGTATTTTGACGCTAGGAAACTTGACCTTATACGTGGTGGCCTTTAGGCAGGGTCAACAGTCTTTTCAATCTTGCCTGACGGCGGTCGGCAGCATGTACGAAGGCAATTTGTATATGTCAAACCTCTTTTCGTTTTTGTCCATTTCAACGGTGACTCACACCAAAGCGGAGCCTACGCCGGACATTCTGCCCCCATTGGAAAGATCCCAAGGAATTGTTTTTGAAAACGTGGGTTTTCGTTATCCTGGCCGTGAAGCCTGGGCTTTGCGCGAGGTCTCCTTAAAAATTCCGGCCGGAGAAAGTCTGGCGCTGGTGGGTCAAAATGGCGCTGGCAAAAGCACCTTCATCAAATTGCTGTGCCGCTTGTATGATCCCAGCGAAGGCCGTATTTTGCTGGATGGCGTGGATCTGCGCGCGTGGGATCCCGAAATCTTGCGTGGCCGTATGGCAGTGGTGTTTCAAGACTTTAACCAGTACCACTTTACGTTTTCAGAAAACGTGGCCGTGGGTTCGGTGGCGCACCTTGAAGACCAGTCCCGCATCGGTCGCGCGGTCAACCGTGGCGGGGCAGAAGAGGTGTTGCAGGGCCTGGCCCAGGGATTGCAAACCCCGTTGGGGCGTTGGTTTAACGATGGAGTAGAACTCTCGGGCGGCCAGTGGCAAAAGGTGGCACTGGCGCGTGCTTTTATGCGCGAAGAAGCGGATATCCTGGTGCTCGACGAACCCACCGCTGCCCTTGACGCCGAGGCCGAGCACCGTGTCTTTGAGCGTTTCCGTACGCTCACACAAGGAAAAACCTGCATTTTGATTTCGCACCGTTTTCCCACCGTGCGCATGGCTGACCATATCGTGGTGATCGAAGAAGGCCGTATTCTGGAACAAGGTAGCCACGATGCCCTGGTCAAGGCGGGTGGACGTTATGCTGCTTTGTTTGCCTTACAAGCCAAGGGGTATCGGTAATCCGGGACGGGTAGCGGGTACTATAATATACGTATGCTAAAGCAATGGCTGCTTACGTTCATGTTGTTGGGGTTGGCAACGGTAGCTGAAGCAACGCCTTTGATCAAGGGTTGGGGGCAATTTCGTTATACCTGGGGGACGGGATCAGATACATTTTTGCCTGCGAATGCCCGGGTTTCATTTAAACAGGTGATTAATGATCGCTGGCGCATGCAATTTTTGCCAGATCTTTCTTTAAGCGGCGGAGGCGTGATCTTGTTAGACGCCTTTGTCGAATATGACCTGGATAAGGACATCACATTGATGCTGGGTCAGTTTAAGTATCCCTTTGGCCTTAATCGCCAGTATGGCCCACAGGAATTGTTTTTTATGGCCAACAACCTGGTGGGCTCCGGTTTTGGTTTTGGAACCTGGGATCAGGGGCTGCAGATAGAGCGCCGTATGGGCCAAGCTAACCTAAAGGCGGTGCTCATTAACGGTAACGGAGCCAACACGGGGGGTGATGGCAACCGCACCAAAGATTTAAGTGGTACCGTACGTTTTTACTACGATGCAAAATCTTTTGCCGGATTTTCTGGTTACTATGGGGTTAACACGGGCGCGGACCTGGGTGCGCTGTCGCTGGCCATAGACTTATTTATGCATCATCAGATCAATAACGCTTTGATCGAAATCGAGTTTGCCCAAAGTATCGTGGCCGGCACAGTGGCCACCGGATGGGCGATCGACGGAATTTTTCCGGACGTGATTTCACCATGTACCCTGGTGCTGGGATACGCCACCATGGATCCCAACACCCTTGTGGCAAATGACCAGACAGTCAATATCGTCGGGGGTTTAAACGTGCCCATCGACGCCGATGGAAAAAATCTTTGGATGACCAACGTGACCTTGTCTGCCACCGGGTCGGCGGCCAGCAACATGATCGCGACACAAATCAGGGCGTTTTTTGACTAGGCCAAACGACCGTCTTTTTGCCAGAGACGGCCGTCGAGAAAAATTTTTCCCCCGCGACGCAGATCTAAAATCATGTCCCAGTGCAGGGACGATTGGTTTTTTCCGCCAGTTTCCGGATAGGAACTTCCCAGCGCCAGGTGAATGGTTCCGCCAATCTTTTCGTCGAACAGGATATTCTTGATGAAACGTTTGATCCCGTAGTTGTTGCCGATGCCAAATTCACCCAGGCGGCGTGCGCCGGGGTCGCTGGCGAGCATCTTGAGCAGATAGTCTTCGTTCTTGGCAGCCGATGCGCGGACGACCCGACCCTGTTTAAATTCCAGCCGGACGTCTTCGATTTCCTTGCCGCCGCGGCATACCGGGTATGAAAAGCGCACATGGCCTTCTACAGAATTTTCCACGGGTCCGGTAAACACTTCGCCGGACGGCATGTTGCGCACGCCGTAGCTGTTGATAAAACGGCGGCCTTTAACCGAAAACGCAATGTCGGTATCTGTCGCGACAATGCGCACGCGGTCGACGCTGTTCAGACGTTTGCACAGGCGATCCTGAATGGTTTTGATCTTTAGCCATTCCTTCATTGGATCGGGCCGGTCGCAGAACATGGCGCCGTACACAAAGTCCTCAAATTCCGTCAGCGACATTTCGGCGTCTTGTGCAAAGGCGGCGGTCGGAAAAAGCGTCAACGCCCAGCGCTTATGGGCGCGCAGTTTGCGCAGGGGCGCCATGGCTTTGGCGCGTAGGGCCTGCCGGGACGGATCGACAGAACTCAAGGCTTTGGTATTGGACTCGGCTTCGATATATAAAAACACATCGGCGTTTTGTGCGTCACTGGCATTGGCGGGATGCAAGTGGGTGAGATGTTGTTTTTGGGCATGCTTGTAAAAAAGTTCTTCTTGATCCGCAAAACTCATGCGCACGATCGGAAAAGCGCCCGCCTTTAAAACTTCGGCATAGACAGTCTTGAGCCACGGTTCGGCCAGAACAGAGCCCGACAGCAGGGCCGTTTCGCCCTTTTTGATTTGCATGCAAAAATGGGTGAGCAGGTGGGCGGCTTTGGTGATGCGTGGGTCCATGCGTATTTATTATAAATGGTGCCGACGGAGCCCTATTGGGAAATACCTAAATGCTTGAAATCAAGGGCTGTCACGATAGATAGCACTAGCATGGAACATCGTCGTATTGCCGCGCCAGTTGAAACAGAAATTTATGCAGCCACGCCGATAGACGTGCTCATCGTGGGTGCCGGTATCGTGGGACTGTGTGCCGCTTACTACCTGCATCAGGCCGGACGACAAGTGACGGTAATCGACCGCACCGGTGTTTGTGCGGGCGCTTCGTTTGGCAACGGCGGCCTGGTGACGCCCAGCCATGCCCTGACGCTGGCACAGCCGGGCGTCATGCTCAAGGCCCTGCGCTGGATGTTTGATCCCGAAAGTCCCTTGTATATCCAGCCGCGCTGCGATTGGGAACTGATCAAATGGTTGTGGCGCTTTCGGGCTGCCTGTGGTGAAAAGCAGGCCCGCACCATGATTCCGGTGGTGCTCAAGCTGGGACGCGAGAGCCAGGCCCTGTTCGAGGAGATCATTGCGGCCACGGAACTGGGTGGCGTCTATCACCGCAACGGTTTTGCCTACCTGTATAACACGGCCGAAGGACTTAAAGAGGGTTATCAGAAGGCAGATCTGTACCGCCACTTTGGTATCGAAACACAGGCGCTTGGCGTGGGACTTTTTTCTGAAATGAGTTTGCCTTTGCATCCATCCGTTGTGGGCGGATTGTACTTTCCGGGCGATGCACATGTGGTGCCGGACCGTTTTGTAAACGGACTGGCGCGTTGGCTTATAGGGCAGGGAGTACCGGTGCTTGGAGGCGTTGAAACCCAAGCATTTGAAACCCGAAAGGGGCAAATCACGGCGGTCAAAACTTCGACGGGACTCATCCACGCGCAGGAAGTGGTGATGGCCTGTGGGGCTTGGGACAATGTGGCGCTTAAACCGCTGGGGATCCGCCTGCCTACCCAGCCTGCCAAGGGCTATAGCGTGTCGTTGCCGCAGCCCGATGGATTCGGAGCGCTTCCAAGTTTGCTATGCGAATCTAAGCTGGCCGTCACGCCCATGGACGGAATCTTGCGTATTGCTGGCTCGCTTGAAATGGCCGGCTTGGATCTTTCGATCAATCAACGCCGGGTGGACGCGATCATACGCAATGCCGGAAATTATCTGTGCGGCCTGGACAGCTCTGAAGCAAAGGTGTGGTGTGGCTTACGCTCATGCACACCCGATGGTCTGCCCATCATCGACCGTGTGCCGGGTTATGCCAATCTGACCGTGGCCACAGGTCACAGCATGATGGGCGTGCGCCTGGGGCCGATCAGTGGCAAGCGCGTGGCAGAACTGATCAGTGGCGTGATGGATCCTTACGATAGACAATGGCTGGCGCTGGGGCGGTTTTAAACTTGGCGAGGGACGATCGTTAAGGATCGGTCGTGTGAGGGGTTATTTAAAGATTTGCTTCACGAGCTTGCCATGCTTCGCTAGAATTTGAGAGCGATCTGCAGTCGGCAAGCTGGAATCACATGGTTAGAATAAAACTTAAATCTATTTTTAAACGACGCGCGGCCAAAACAGGGTTGCCGCCTGGGTCCCTGGTATATGTGGGTACTCCCAACAATGAGCCGGTACAGATGCTCTTAATGGAATACAACCTTGATGCGGTGCGCGAAGCCATGTTGCAGCAGGTGTCCGAAATTAAAAATGCCTTGGGCAAGACGCAGGTGACATGGTTGAGTATCGTAGGTCTGCAACGCACCGATGTCATTAAACAGCTTGAAGAAACATTTCAGGTGCATGCCATGGCACTGGAAGACATCCTTAACACCGACCATCGGCCCAAACTCGAAACCAATACCGAAAACAATTATCTGTATGTGGTCTTAAAAAACCTTTACTACAACGACTTAAAAGAACTCCAGTTGGAACAGGTATCGCTGATTCTGGGAACAGGCTATGTGGTGACCGTGCAAGAAAAAGCGGGAACTGCGTTTGAAAACATCCGGCTGCGTGTGCGCAACGGCCATGGGCGTGTGCGCAAGATGAAAGAGGATTACCTTTTTTACGCCTTGTTGGACTCGATTTTAGACAGCTATTTTGTGGTGTTAGATAAGTTTAACGACAAACTGGAACGTTTTGAGGAACAACTCATCGAACGGCAGTATGACCCAGACATGTTGCAACATTTATACGATTTGCAACGTGAATATTTGCTGATCCGCAAGGCCTTGTGGCCGGTACGTGATGTGACCTACACGCTGCTTCGGCTCGAAACCACCTTGGCCGCAAAGGGCATCCAGATTTATCTTAAAGATTTGCACGACAGCGCGGTGCAGACAGCAGACGTGCTGGAAACCTGTCGGGACATGCTCGCCAACATGGTCAACCATTATCATTCGCACCTGACGCAGCACATGAACGCTGTGATGAAGGTGCTGACCATTATCACCACCATCTTTATTCCTTTAAGTTTTGTGGTAGGTGTTTACGGCATGAATTTTAAGCATATGCCCGAATTAGAATGGCAGTTTGCCTACCCCATGCTGATGCTGCTTCTGTTGGCCATTGCCCTGGCCATGCTGGTATTTTTCCGACGCAGGCGTTGGATATGAAAACCGCATCGGCTTCAGCCGTGCGGCCGGGCATGCTTGGTGAACTTGATTTACATCTTTTTGGTGAGGGGCGGCACTATCGCCTATACCAGGTGTTGGGTGCTCAAGTCATGATTTTCGAGGGGTTGGCCGGTGTACGCTTTGCGGTATGGGCGCCTAATGCCCGCCAAGTATCTGTGATTGGTGATTTTAATGCCTGGCGTCCGGGCATGCATCTATTGTCGCCGCAGGGTTCGTCGGGTATCTGGGCCGGTTTTATTCCGGGCTTGGGCCAGGGCGTGACATATAAATATCACATCGAGTCACATCATCAGGGCTATGTGGCCGAAAAGGCTGATCCAGTGGCCTTTGCCTCCGAGTTGCGTCCCAAGTCTGGATCCGTGGTGTGCGATATTAACGCCTATCGCTGGGGGGACGAAACCTGGATGCGTGAGCGTGGACCGTGCAATGCCATGGTGGCGCCGATTGCAATTTACGAAGTGCATCTGGGCTCATGGATGCGCGTGCCTGACGAAGGAAATCGTTGGCTGACCTACCGCGAACTCGCTCCCAAGCTGGCCGCATATGTCAATGACATGGGATACACGCATGTCGAGTTTTTGCCGGTGGCTGAACATCCTCTGGATGCCTCATGGGGTTATCAGTTGATCGGTTTTTTTGCGCCCACCAGCCGTTTTGGCACGCCCGATGATTTTAAATTTTTGATCGATACGCTGCATCAACACGGCATAGGCGTGATCATTGACTGGGTTCCAGCGCATTTTCCAAAAGATGGGCATGGCTTGGGATATTTTGACGGAACGCATCTTTACGAGCATTCCGACCCGCGCCAGGGAGAACACCGCGATTGGGGCACATACATTTTTAATTATGGACGGTGTGAGGTAAGTAACTTTCTGATTGCCAATGCGCTATTCTGGCTCGACAAATACCACATTGATGGGCTGCGCGTGGATGCGGTGGCTTCGCTGCTGTACCTCGATTACTCGCGCCAGCCAGGCGATTGGATACCCAACACCTTCGGCGGCAATGAAAACCTGGATGCCATTGCCTTCATGCGCCGTTGCAACGAGCAGATCTACCTTGAGTTTCCGGATGTGCTGACTTTTGCCGAGGAATCCACCGCCTGGCCGCAGGTGTCGCGCCCCACTTATGTGGGTGGCCTGGGCTACGGATACAAGTGGGATATGGGTTGGATGCATGATGCGCTGCACTACATGGGGCGTGATCCGGCACATCGCAAATACCACCACAACGAGCTGACGTTTCGTGGCCTGTATATGTTTTCAGAAAATTTTGTACTGCCGCTTTCGCACGACGAGGTGGTGCATGGCAAAGGCGCTCTGCTGAATCGGATGCCCGGAGATTTTTGGCAAAAATTTGCCAACCTTCGTTTGCTGCTGGGATTGCAGTACACCCAACCGGGCAAGAAGCTGCTCTTTATGGGCGGGGACTTTGGCCAGTGGGACGAATGGCAACATGACCGCAGCCTCGATTGGCATCTCTTGCAATGGCCGTCGCACCAAGGCATCCAAAACTGGGTGCGTGATCTTAACCGGATTTACCGGCAGGAAGCAGCCTTGCATGCACTTGACTGTCAGCCCTGGGGCATCGAGTGGGTGGACTGCAACGACAGTGAGCAGAGTGTGCTTTCGTACCTGCGTAAAAATGTGTTTGCTTCCCAAGTTGTTCTGGTGGTCTTTAACCTGACGCCCGTACCGCGTTATGCTTATCGTGTAGGTGTGCCGCGCCGGGGTTACTGGCGCGAACTTTTAAACAGTGACGCCAGCGCTTACTTTGGCAGTGGCATGGGAAACGCGGGGGGTGTGCATACCCACGACTGTCCCTGGCACCATCAGCCCTATTCCATTGAACTCACCCTTCCACCTTTAAGTGTGTTGGTGCTTAAGGTTGTGTAGACAGCGTTCGGTCGATTAAACCCGTACAATGTGATTAAGGTGCACGCGGTCAAAGAACTCCGTAAACGCACGGCCCTGTGTTTTACATTTTTCTTTTTGGTCATTTTTGCGTATTACGTTGCCAAACCGGTCAAAAGTTCCCTGTTTTTGGAGTGGTTGGGGCCGGCACAGTTGCCGCTGGGATATGCACTTTCGGCGCTGGTGTGTCTGCTGGGAGCGTATGTATTTGAATTTCGTTTAAAGCGTCAGTGGCCGCGCAGCCTGGTGACGGCCATATTGGCCCTATTTGTGCTGGGCTTTTTGGTTTTTCGAGGCGCTTTTTTGTGGTTAAAAGCCTATAGCCCCTTGTTTTCGTTGGCGTTCTTTGTCTATATTTCTTTTTTTGCGGTAGCGGGAGTGGCCCTTTTTTGGGCGGTGTGCAATGACAGTTTTACCAGCAATGAAAGTTCGCAGGTATACGGTTATATTGGCGTGGGAGGAATTTTAGGCGGCTTGCTGGGGAGCATTTTTACGCAATACGTCACGCCCTGGTTGGGTACTGAAAACATGTTATTCATCAGTGCGGGTACCCTGGCGCTGACCTTGCCTTTGCCGTTGCTGTTGTCAGATACCGTCCATGGCAAGGCTTCTGAACACGATGTGTGGTGGGCAGAGTGGCGTTCCGAGGCTGCCAAGACTAAGGCCGGCGGTTTGATGGGTATCCTCAAAACTCCGCTTTTACGCGATATTGCCTGCGTGGTGCTTTTTAGCACCATGATGATGACTTTGTTTGATTTTCAGTACCAGACGATCATCAAGTCGGCTGACCTCTCCAAGGATGCCCGGACGATACTGTTTTCAAAAATCTTTACCTATATCAACCTAATCGGAATTCTGATACATATTGCAGGCAGCCGTCGCATACTGCGGCGTTGGGGACCGGTGACGGGTTTATGGCCTTTGCCGGTTTTATGTTTGGGAGCGGTTTTTGCCCTTAAAGTAAGTCCACAGATCAGCACCGTTGTGGTTTTATGGACGGGCCTTGGGGCAGTCATGTATTCGCTGCAGCAGGTGTCTAAAGAAAGTATGTATGTACCTGCTCCGCGTGCGATCAAATATGTGGCCAAAGGGTATATTGACACCTTTGTTTACCGGGCCGGCGATGCGCTGGCCTCCCTGATTATTGTCTGGAACACTTATTTTTCGCATGGCGTGGCCGCCGGGCTTTTGGGGTACAATCTGGTGCTGGGGATATTCTGGATATGGATCGTATGGGCTATTTATCGCTTAGGAAGGCATCGCACTCAAGCTGCATAGGCTGGGTGCTTATATTATCAGTCTTTTTTTGCCAGGGAGCTTTTGGCATGCAAGCGATGCTCGAGGCCAGCACACAATTGTCGTGGCGCGACATTAACCCGGTGTTTCCTAAAGCAGAAGCTACGTTGACAGGGACAGCATATTTTCCCTTTGACCGGGCAGCGTTTGCGCAATACTTTTCGGCGGATTTGTCTGCGCGTCTGTGGCAGACCGTATCGGCCCGACCCGACTGGGTTCAGCTCTTGCACCGTCAGAAAATGGCCATTGGTTTGGTAGATTTATCGGTCTTGGCACGTCCACGCGTGGCCTGGATTAACGGTCAAACGCTCATGTACGCAGCCAGTTTGCCTAAGATCGGTATCTTGTATGCGGCTGCGCAGGCCATGGAAAAAGGTCAGTTGGCCGAAAGTGATGCGCTCATGCAAGACATGCACGACATGATCCGTTATTCGAACAATGCGGCCGCCACGCGCATGATAGACCGCCTGGGTGGTTTGCGTCGGGTAGATGCGGCACTGGGCCAGTCACGCGAGGGATTTTATGATTCCCGTGCCGGAGGAATCTGGGTGGGCAAACGTTATGCCAGCGAGGGTGGGCGAGATGCGGATCCCTTGCGGGGCATGGTGCATACCGCCACGGTCGAGCAGGTCTGCCGTTTTTATTATCTGCTGGCTACCCGCCAGGTGATCAACGAAAAACGTTCGGAACAAATGCTGGCAGCGTTGGCGCAGCCGGGACTGTATCATAAGTTTATTTATACGCTGGGATCCCACTATCCGCTCAATCGCCTGTACCGTAAGTCGGGCACCTGGAAGCAGTGGCATGCTGATTCGGTGCTGGTGTGGGGCGAGCAAGCCAGCAAACGTTATATCCTGGTGGCTCTGGTTGAAGACCCCAACGGGGGGGCTATTTTGCGCGCTTTACCGCCGCTGTTGGAACCCTTGCTGGCACCACCGGTGGCGGTGGCGGATCAAAACTGATTACCAGCCGGTCAATGGCTTCGGCCATGCGTTTGTGATCGTTGGCGGAATTCTTGCGCAGTACATTAGACATCAGCACCGCCAAATAAGCTTGTCGCCCCGGGTGTTCAACGATGGCCACAGAGTTCATGTAATTTTTAACGTTACCGGCGTATTCACGGCACACAAAACCGGTCTCGGCCTGACACTTATATTCGCTGCCTGATTTAAAATAGACCGCCGAAGTACTTAGGTTGTCGGCGGCTGCATAACGGATGCGCCGTGCGGTCATGTAAATGAGCTTCTTGAGTTCTAAACTTGACCAAGGATCAACGATGCGGCCTTGTTCAAGGCGCAGCAAAAAAATCAGCAAGGCCCGTGGATTGGCGTAACTTTGCACGCCGGGCACCTGTTGTTTTCCGGCGCGGGTAAAAAAACTTCCCAGTTGCCAGGCTTCCGATGGAATGCCCAGGGTTCGCAGCGGATCATTGACGACCGAGAGAGACAGTTTTTGGCGTTCAAGCGGCGGAGTTTTTTTAAAAAACTCGGACTCGGCCTGGGCACTGGGCGGATAATCCTTACCAAAGGCGCGCATGAGCATGGCTTCTTTCCAGACCATGCTGGCGGCCGAATTGGAGCTGGCCGAAAGCATGTGATCCAGCCACTCGTAAAGCGAAAACACATCACCTTCACGCAACAGGCGTGCCTTATAAGCGCGTGTGGTTGGATCAAAGACCGGGATCGTATGGTGGTCCGAACGGATCCATGCGCTGGCAGTGACTTTGTGGTTTTTAAGCAGGCGCAGACGGTCGGCGGGATCAGGATACAGGCGCGCCAGTTCGGTAAAAAATCCGGCCGCCACCGCCAGTTTGCCAACGCTGCCGGGCTTGTAAAGCTCATCGGGGCGCAAAGTGGCATAACGCGGGCGTTCGGCGTTTAAATCAAGAATCAGTAGCGAATAATGCGGATCTTCCTGGCTGAACAAGGCGGTCAACTGTGTCTTCAGTTTGGGGTCTTCATGAAAAAAGTACACGTCATCATGCGCAGATTCTACCAGGTGTAGTTTGATTTCGGTGCTGGTTTTTCGGGCTCCTGTAACAGGCGCTTTGCCGGGCAATGCTTGAGCCACAATCAGCCGCAGCCGTTCCAGGCGGCGGATGCCGGTGCTGGCGTAGCCATCAATGGGGTAGGCGTAAAGTGTAGAGGAGAGAAGGAGTAATAAGATGCAAAAAGTTGAAGGGGGATTATTCATCGGGTAGTTTGATTTCTGCATGCATGGGGATACGAGTGCTGCGGCGGAATCCTTGGTCGAGCATTTTCAAGTAATGGTTGCGTTTGGCATTTTTATTTTCGACATAGGGGCGCACCTGAAAAAGCCATAGCTGGCCGTTTAAGAAACCCAGTTCCACATCGTAGGGACCCCCGCTGTGGCCCATTTTTGGCAGACGCTTGTGTAAGGTGATTGACAGCGTTTTAAGTTCCTGAAGTTCGTTGGCAGAAAGAATCGGAGCATTGAACAAGACCAGGTTTTTTTCTACGCCGCCGTCTGGCGATAAACGGTTTGCAAGGCATTCACGTCCAGGTGATAAAAGTTCGGCGTGACCCTCTGGGGTCATGCGCCATGATTCCGCAGCCTGGCCGTCCACCGCCCCGCCCGTGCCGTGGTTAAAGGCGATGGTGATGTCTTGTATTTCGCCGCCATCAAGGCCGGCAGTCACCAGTACTCCAGATTTTTCTACAGGAACGCTTTGCAGCACCAATATCGATGGATAGACTGCTTCTGGATTGGTGACGTATTGCTGACGCCAGTGATAGCTGCGGTCGGTGTATGGGGAGCTCCACACATCGCGAATGGCTTGCAAGATCAAATCGGTCTGGTGCACATTGGGCACGGTCAGGTTTAAACCGGCACCCGTAAAATCCTTAAGGTCTTCCATGTTGGTGTCGCTGCGCACAAATACGTTAGGTGATCCCAGGGCAGTTCCAAAACTGCGTGGGAACTGTTCCTTAAGCTGATATTGAAAGGCCGGCAAAAGCGGTATCTGGCGGATCACATCATGCAACTCATCTAAACGCTGCAAGACGTGCGCATCATTTTCGGCCTGCGGGGGATACAAGCGAAAGGTTTCTTCCAAATATTGCCAGTAGCTTAAGTCCTGGGCGGGCATGGCTTGTTGCAGGTGGGCCTTAAATACGCCAAAGGGAATCACAAAGCCGAGGGCCACGTGTTCCGGAAACAGAAACTTGAGCTCTCCAAGGTTAGCGGCCTTGGGTCCGCACCAGATGCCAGCATCTTTGGCGCGTAATTCATCCAAGGGGATCATGCTGATTCGGCGCAGATCCAGTGCTGTGGTGGGCACCGTGATGGAGTTTCTGATTTTTTGTTTCTTTTCCACGAGCGATTTTTCTTCTGCGCTCATGGCGGACTGGCGCTTAAGCAGTACCCGTCCCTTGGGTGACACCGCAAAAAAAACGCTTTCGCCATTGTAAGGCAGCCAGTCGGTCACCAGCCGGAGAGGGATAATTGCGCCTGGAATACCCAAATTGCGCGCCAGTAATTGTACATGTGACACCGGATTTCCGGCGCGGGCGCTTAAGATTCCGGCCACGGGCTTAATGTCGATGGGAATGTCTCCCAAGACATAAATGCTCTTGGGATCAAAGTCTACGTGCGCTGCGTCGGTGACCACGCGCAATATTCCAACGGCGTATCCAGGTTGCATGCCCCGTACTCCTTCAGGGGTGCCGGAGTCCAGCAGTTCATGGCGCAAACCCGCATAACGGTTCCACTCACTGGCCAGTTGTTGCACGGTTTGGCCGTATGGAAATATCACCGAAGATCGGATGCGGTGATCGAGGTACTGGGTTGCCAAGGGTTCAAATTCGGCAAAGCGTTCGGTGACCGTTTGATAGTGGGCATTGAACATGCGGCTTGACCAGTCCAACATGCGTTCGCTGTGGCGCAGCCAGTCCTCAAGTTCATCCACGTTTAGCGCCGTAAGCGCCGAGGGCTCTTGCAGTTTTGGCAGAATCTCCCGCCACTCCCAAAGTTCCAGGTAACCACAGGCAGCCATGGCCTGCGCCAGGGCCAGCGTTTTGGCATGTAAGGCGATTAAGGTGCTGGGCTGCCATTCAGGTGCTCGCGTATAGAGGTCATCTTCAAGGGCACGCGACACATCCAGCAGCACCAGGCGGCTGTCAGCAGTCACGCGTGGCATTTCTTCACGAATCATCCACAAAAGTTTGCTGGCCTGCAGACACTGCGAGCCGGTGGAAATGTGCACATCTTCAGACAGCAGGGCATCCAGGTTTGCCAGCAATTCGGGCAGCACGGCCAATGCCGGACGCTGGGTTTGGACTAATTTGAATAGCGGACGGTCATACAAGCTGTGGATCTCTGCCTCCAGGCGCTCAAGTTTTTCGGTTTGTCCGCGACCAAGTTCGGAGTGTTGTTGCCTGAATTCGGCCACACGGTCGGCATCAGAGGCTTCGGGCTGGCCATGGATCTTGGCGCGTAGCTCGCCAAAGCGGGCATTTTGCAAGGCCAGTTGGGTGCTTAAGGCGCGCACCCGGTCGGCCCGGGAGGTGTCCAATGCCGCATGCGGAATATCGCGCGCCAGTTCGCGCAGCAGAAAATATTGATTGGCGACCAAATCATCTTGTCCAAGTAAATCGAGCAAAAACGCGTGGCCCCAGGCCAGCTCATCTTCCACCTGATAAGCGCCCCGGTAGTAACGGGCCTGTTGTAAAATCCAACCGTCATCTACCTGCTGCAGATATTTTTCAAGCAGGTACTGTTTGCAACGCGATGCGGCGTGTTCTGCGTCCCAAAAGTCTGCCGTGCGTGTGCCCGCCAGCACCTGCCCAAGGTAGAGGCCCTGTTCCCGGCCCAGCATCTGGAATTCATCTTTAAGCAGGCCATGCTGTATGCCGCCACGCTCACTACAACGGTCTTGCGCCAAACGCACGCTGCCATCGGGGCAAAACCAGCGGATGCCCTGAAAAGGGCCCTTGGAATCTTGTTTGCATTCTTGCACCAGGGCCTTGAGTTTGTCTGCGACCGGGGAGCTTTGGGCCGTGTCGCTTGCGGCAGCATAAGAGGTGATCAAGAGCAAAAATGTGAGAAAAATTTTAAATAATCTCATGGGTGCCAGTGAACTGGTATCTTCCATTATATAATCGGAGGCGTGGTAAAAAAATTTAGTTTTCAAACTGCGCAGGCCGTGTTTCCGGGCGGCGTCAACAGTCCGGTGCGGGCTTTTACCGGCATGGGAATCGACCCCCCGGTATTGGCGCGCGGTACAGGGGCCTATGTTTACGATACGGACAAAAAAAAATATCTGGATTTTGTCTTAAGCTGGG
>JAHFDA010000063.1:5273-19292 GCA_023249225.1 bacterium | reverse complement strand
TTTCAAACGATTGCTTCGCGAGTTCCGCAAAAATGGCTTCGCGATTTTTAAAATACAAATATAAGGTGGTAGCTGTGTAGCTGATCGAATCTGCCAGGCGGCGCATCGTGACAGCTTCAAAGCCTTCTTTTAAATAAATCCTTTCTGCTTCACGCATGATTTTTCCGCGTAGTTTTGCTTTGGCTTTCGAACGGCGGGAAATAGACTTATTCACTTAACAAAGTTAATTTTAATTACATTGTTAATTAAAGTCAATAAGAAATGGAATGACAACTTGCAGGCCACTGATTCTGATGTGTAAAGGGTCTGGGCTAGGCATTCGGGCAGCGCCATCGCTATACTGCTTTTGTGAACGAAATAGATCTGCGTCACCGCCGTTTTTTACAGGTGGCCCCACGTGAACATACGCGGCCGTTTGCCCGCATCAGCGCCGGACGCCTGTTAAAAATCATGGATGACACTGCGGGCAAGGCGGCCAATATTTATGCGGGCAGCATTTGCATGACTCGCGCCATCGAGCGTATCGACTTTAAGCATCCTATTCGTTCTGACGATGCCATCGATATTGAAACCTGGGTGGTTCGTACGGGAAACACTTCGCTTGATGTCGAAATAACCGTACGCGGGCGCGATCATCACACGCACGAAATTTATGAAGCAACGCGTGGTTTGTTTACCATGGTTAACGTTAAGCGTAGTTTTACGGGCGAGTTTAAGGCTGCCCCTGTCCCCAAACTTCCGGCTTCTTTGGACCCAATCGAACTTGAAAAAAGGCGTGATTGGGTTTTCAAGCAGGTGCCCCTCACCCCCAACCCCTCTCCCGAGGGAGAGGGGTACGCTTTAGCCGTATCGGTGAAAGAGAAGCTACCGCCCTACGAACCCTATTTTGGTCAGGAACACCGCAACCACCTGGGTAGCGTCCATGGGGGCAATGTGCTCATGGAGATTGACCATGTGGCCCACCACTATGCCATGTGGATGACACAGCATCCGCTCTTTGTGACGGCGGCCTTTGGGTCGGTAGAATTTCGTAAGCCTATTTTGCCTTCGATGTTGGTGACCATGGAACCGCTAGTGGAGCATGTGGGCAGCACTTCGATTGGCATTGGGGTTAACGTTTTTGTGCAATCACATGAGCAGCCCGAAAAAACCTTGTCTCATAAGGGTAAGGTATGGCTGGTGGCTTTTGACGAGCAGGAACGCAAGTGTAAGTTGCCCATAAAGTCTGATTAAGGCAAAATGGGCAGTCGTGATATATATATCCCGGGCAAAATTTAAAAATCCATCCGTAAATGCTTTTATCAAGCAAGCCCAGGAACTCTTTTTGCCTGATCAAGTTTATATTTGCGATGGCTCCAGTGAAGAAGATCGCTGGCTTAAAAATAAGCTGGTCGCGTGTGGGCAGCTTACGCCGCTGAATCCAAAAACGTTTTCAGATTGTTTTTGGACGCGCAGCAACCCTAACGATGTGGCGCGTGTAGAAAAATTTACGGTGATTTGTTCAAAAGATCCGGGCGATGCAGGGCCTACCAATATCCACAAAGACCCTACGGAGATGAAAAAAATACTAGGCACACTTTCGGCGGGCGGCATGAAGGGCCGTACGATGTTTGTGATTCCGTATTGCATGGGGCCGATTGCCTCCAAATACAGCCAGGTGGGCGTGATGGTGACCGACAGCGAGTACGTGGTGATTAATATGAACATCATGGCGCGGGTAGGGCAGGCCGTGCTCGACAAATTGGGTGCGTCCTCTGATTTTGTGCGCGGATTACATTCGGTGCTCGATTGCAATCCCGAACGTCGCTGGATTGCGCATTTTCCAGAAGAAGATCTGATCTGGTCGGTGGGATCGGGCTACGGGGGCAATGCGTTGCTAGGCAAAAAATGTCATGCCCTGCGCATTGGCAGCACGCGTGCGCGGCGCCAGGGTTGGATGGCCGAGCACATGCTGATCATTAAGGTTAAACGTCCGGATGGCAGGGCCATGTATGGCACGGCGGCCTTTCCATCGGCCTGCGGAAAAACCAACATGGCCATGCTCATTCCACCGGCAGCCTATCGTCAGGCGGGTTGGGAAGTTACGACCATTGGCGATGACATTGCATGGCTTAACATGGGCAGCGACGGCCGGCTGTATGCCATCAATCCAGAGGCGGGCTTTTTTGGGGTGATGTCCGGGACCAGTGAAAAAACCAACCCCAACTTTATGCATGCGGTCCACCGGAGCAGTGTGCTTACAAACACGGCCTTTAACCCGGATACCCGCGAGCCTTGGTGGGAAGGCATGACAGATCACGATGTGTATCCGCCTGGCTTGATCGACTGGCGTGGAAATACATATGAAATAAAAAAAGACGAAAACGGCAAAATTATTCCTGCGGCCCACCCCAATGCGCGGGGTACTGTTCCGGCAGAAAATTGCCCATCCATTGATCCGCAATGGGATGATCCCAACGGTGTGCCCATTGATTTTATATTGTTTGGCGGACGCCGCACGAGTGGCGCGCCGCTGGTGGTGCAGGGACGCACTTGGAACGAAGGGGTTTGGCTGGGGGCCACGATGTCGTCCGAACAAACTGCGGCGGCCGAAGGTAAAGTAGGTTCATTGCGCTTCGATCCTATGGCCATGCTGCCCTTTTGCGGCTATCACATATGCGACTACTTTCAACATTGGCTCGACATGGGCAAACGGCTTGGGGATAAGGCTCCTAAAATTTTTCGGATTAACTCTTTTCGCAAACGTGGCAACAGCTTTTTGTGGCCTGGATTTGGCGAAAACATTCGTGTGCTTGAGTGGGTTTTTAAACGTTGCATGAACGAAATTGACGCTACCGAGTCCGAGTTGGGATATATGCCGCGGACGACAGATATCAATACCGAAGACCTTAAACTGCAACCTGGGGTGATGGAAGAAATGCTCAATTTGGATCCAGACATGCTTTGGGACGAAATGCGGCAGGTGGATGCACAGCTCTTGAAATTTGTGTCTAAACTGCCGGCGGGCCTTAAAGAGGTCCACGAACAGATCAAGGAACACGTTGCTGCGCGGGTAGCGTAGGTGGTGAAATGGGATAAGTTGATATGAGCTCATCAGTGGTTGATCCTAATCCGGTGCTTGAATCTCTGAATCTTCCTAAGGCGGTGGGTGATTTATTGACCCAGGCAAAGTCGGTGATCTTTGCGCATACTCTGCAAGACATTTATCAGCTTGTATTGCCAGGACAGGCCGACCAGGTCTCGGTGGCCTATCCGATTCTCAACAAGGGTCTGATCAATGAGGCCAAGGTATGTCGTGTTAAAAATGGCATCGTGGTGAACTACGATGATCCCTACATGCGCCGTCGTGACCCCGATTGTATGTTGATTGGAGACAATAGTCCTACGGACAAACAGCGTTTTAAGGACGTGTATAAACAAGACTTTGATCAAACCAAACAAGAAACCTTTCAATGGTTGGTGGGGCAGGACTTGCTTGTGTTTGGTTTTATGGCGGGCCAGGCATCCTCTGGCATTCCCACGCTTGTCATCCTGCCGACGAATGCGGCTTTCTTTGCTTATGGATTGGCTCTGTTGCAAGGTATTGTGGGTATTGAAAAAGGTAAAAAGTTTAGTCCACGCTGCTTTATTTATGTGGCTCCACCCTTTAGGCACTCGCATTTTAGTGGTAAACAAGTGGTGGTTCATTGCCGTCTACCAGAGCAGTACGAAATCTTTAGTTATAACTTATACCCGGGCCCCAGCGCCAAAAAAGGCGTGTACGGAGCCTTGTTGCATTTTGGCGAACAAGAAGGCTGGGTGACCAATCACGCGGCGGTTGTGCAGGTGATCACACCTTATGACAACAAGATTACCATTATGCATGAGGGCGCAAGTGGCGGTGGCAAAAGCGAAATGAACGAGCGTATCCATCGCGAAAATGACGGCTCCATCCTGTTTGGCGCCAACGGTAAAACTTTAGAAAAACGTTTTTTAACCATACCCAAAGGTTGTAAATTGCGCCCGGTCACAGACGACATGGCTCTGGCGCATCCGTCTATCCAAAAAAATAAAAAAAAGCTTACGGTCATGGATGCGGAATATGGGTGGTTTATCCGCGTGGATCACATTAAAAGCTACGGTACCGATCCGGAGGTAGAAGCCTTATCGATTCGTCCGCAGCTTCCGCTTTTGTTTTTAAACATTGACGCGCAGCCCGGAAGCACAGCCTTGTTGTGGGAACATATCGAAGACAGCCCCGGAAAAACTTGTCCTAATCCGCGATTTATTATTCCGCGCAAGATTGTTCCCGAAGTGGTTAACAAGCCGGTCGGCGTGGATATCCGCAGTTTTGGCGTACGCACGCCGCCTTGTACCGCCGATAAACCCACTTATGGCATCCTGGGTATTTTTCATGTGTTGCCGCCGGCACTGGCCTGGCTTTGGCGCCTGGTAGCTCCGCGGGGTTACGATAACCCCAGCATCATCGATACCGAAGGGATGTCGTCGGAGGGCGTGGGTTCGTATTGGCCCTTTGCCACAGGCTTGCAGGTGAATCATGCCAATTTACTCCTTAAGCAAGTCATCGATTACCCAGGGGTTAAATACGTGTTGTGTCCGGTGAAATGGATTGGGGCGTGGAAAGTAGGCTTTATGCCGCAGTGGATCATGCGCGAGTATGTGGCACGGCGCGGCGGAGTTAAGTTTGGACAGGACGAACTTAGTGATGCGCGTTGTCCGCTGCTGGGATATGCGCTTGAAAAGCTGACTGTGGAAGGACAAAATTTTGAACAAGGTTTTCTTAAGGTAGAAATGCAGCCCGAAGTTGGACTCGAGGCCTATGATCAAGGCGCGCTGGAACTGACTACATTTTTTAAGCAAGAACTCAAACCCTTTCTCGAAAACCCAGCGCTGGATCCCTTGGGCAAAAAAATAATTACGTGTTTGTTTGAGGGAGGCACGGTAGAAAACTTTAGCCAGTTGATTCGTACAGATAATATTTTCTTCGAAGATTAAATCTCTAAAATAACCACTGCAATCTATATTTCTTAAAATCGATACCTACTCGTTTTAATCATTCCATTTCTGGAGGCTTATCATGGTATTGCAGCAGCGGTTATTGCCGTCGGGACAATCCTATAACGTATTAAAAACTGAAGCGGGTACGTACGCGAGTAAAGCGGTATTGCCGAATAACCCTAAATTGCATGCTCATATCGATCGGGTGCTTGAGCTTTGCAAACCAAGCAATGTATACGTTGTTGACGGAAGCGCCGCAGAAATTGAGTTTCTCAAGCAAACCATGCTGGCCCAGGGCAAGCTCATCAGGCTTAATCCAGAAACTTATCCGGATTGTTACCTCTACCGCAGCAGTAAAAGCGATACGGCGCGGGTGGTGGAACGTACCGTGATTGCCTGTGAGGATCCAAATTATGCCGGTGCGAACAACATTTATAAGGATCCGGCCACCATGCATGCCATGCTCGAGGAATATTCTGCCAACGGGATGGTGGGTCAAACCATGTATGTATTGCCAGCGGCCTTGTTGCCTGCCGGTGCGCCCATTCAAAGCAACGGTGTCATGGTCACCAGCAGCCCCTATGTGGTCTTGTCTGTGCTGGCCATGTACACCAGTGGCGCAGAGGCTCTGCAACAAATTGGAGATGAGGGCAATTTTATTCCGGGTATCAATGTGCCGTCAGATTTAAACTTTGACAAATGCTGGGTTGGCCACTTTACAGACGCGGGCGAGTTGCTGGTGTGGTCGACACATTCTGAATACGGCGGCAACGCCATTTTGTTTAAAAAATGTATCGGTTTGCGCCTGGGCGGCATTCAAGGCATTCAAGAGCAGTCCTTTCTGGCCGAACACATGCTGATTCTTAAACTCACCGATCCCGAGGGCAAACAGATTGTGGTCTGCGGCGCGTTTCCGTCGGCTTGCGGAAAAACCAACATGGCCATGCTGGATTTGCCGCAGCCCATGAAGGACGCCGGTTGGAAGGCCGAGTGCGTCAGCGATGACATCACCTACATGGATATTCGTGAAGATGGTTTGTATGCCTATCCTATTGAACGCGGATATTTTGGAGTGGTTCCGGGCACCAATGCCGACACCAACCGACACTTTTTAAAGGCCATGCAAACAAACACGGTCTATACCAATGTGGCGCTTGACCTTGATACCAACGAACCCTGGTGGGAAGACTCTGGACGCCCCCTGCCCAAAAACTGTGTGGACTGGCAGGGTGAGTCCTTTACCCAGGCAGACGCGGATGCTGGCAAAAAAGCGGCCCACCCCAACTCGCGTGCCACGGTGCCAGCCGTCAACAACGCAGTTCTGGCGCCCGATTGGCTGCGCAAAGATGGTTTTAAAGTAGATGTGGTGTTGTTTGGCGGACGGCGTTCGGATGGTCAGGCCACCCCGCTGCTTACCGTTGCCGATGATTGGAATGCGGGCGTATTTCTTGGTGCCACGCTGATGTCAGAACAAACCGCCGCTGTTAAAGGACAGGTTGGCAAGCTCAACGTTGATCCCTACGCCAACAAAGATTTTACGGCGCTCAACGTGGCCGAGTTTTTAAAGTTTCGTTATGCCGTGGGTCAGCGTTTAAACGAAGCTCCCATCATGGCCCGCATCAACGACTTTGCACGACCAGACGGCACGCCCAAGGGTCCCTTTCTTTGGCCGGGATTTGGGTGGAAGATTGCACACATTGTATACGCCTTAAAATTCAAACGCGGAGAAGTAACCGGTCAACGGTCTCCTTTGGGTGTGCTGCCAACGATCGACGAATTTAAAAGTCTGCTACGCGAGTTAGGTATGAGCGAAGTTCAACTGGCTGGTATCAACCTCGAGGCCATGCTACATCAAGATCTAGATAAATTAGTGGCTGATCTCGAAGGCCCGATTGCAGCGTATTATGCGCCCTTTGAAAGCCAGTTGCCGCAAGAGTTTGTGTCCCGGCGTGAAGCCGTGCTGGCTGCGGCCAAGAGATCCAAAGACCAGCAATAAGATCAATATTTCGCGGATAGACCGGGTTCATGCGATAAAATAAGTTTGTCGTGACTCAACTTTTTTTTATTGCCCCAGGTGCACGGGTCGATGCCAGTAGCCAATTTGAGAGCGGGGCTTCGGTGTGGCCACATGCCCGTGTGGTTGATTCGAGCATCGGTAAAAACAGCAACGTTCAAGACAATGCGCAGGTGCTGCAGTCGCAGATTGGCAATGAAGTCACCCTTGGCCACGGTGCGGTGCTTGAAAACTGCGTGGTGTTGGGACCGGCCTTGGTGGCCATGAATGCACGCCTAAAAAACTGCACCCTTAAACCCTGGAGCGGGGTGGGGGCCAATGCGGTGGTTGAAAATCAAACCCTATCTTCGTATCAGTTGTGGCTGGGGGGAAAGCGGGGAGACCAAAGCCTGCGCTCGTTGCTTAAGACTGGCGAAAACCTGGAACAAAATAAAGAAGCCATCCACGAGCGTCTGCGCACCCAGCCGGCAGGCCGCGCGCTTTTTAATTTTAAAGAATATGTCGAGTTAGGCAAAAAATATCAGCAGGTGCTTAAGAATTTTCAGTTTGCCAATAACCATATGGAGCTCTTTGGCTATAGCCTGCGCAAGGAACAACCGTTGCCTTATTTTGATGCCCTGTTGCGGCACCTGCAAAAGGGCATGGATAATCAGCTTCAGATTTTAAGTCATCATGCCAGCGCGGGTGTTGTCATTTTGCCGTATATCAACGAAGTGTACGAGCTGGTGTGGCCGCGTATCCACCCCGAGGCCCGGCTGGCTCCGGGGGTATGTGTTTTTGGCGATGTGGTGATTGGGGGCGGCTGCAAGTTTGAAA
This sequence comes from bacterium, assembly GCA_023249225.1. GTDB lineage: Bacteria > Margulisbacteria > Marinamargulisbacteria > JAHFDA01 > JAHFDA01 > JAHFDA01. Next base: position 11,464 of record JAHFDA010000063.1, on the reverse strand, counting down.
CAGGTGTGTCGCTACGTGGCGATTACGACAAGGTGCGTATCGGCGAGGACGTGTACTTTGATAAACATGTCACTGTGCATACCAATTTTCACAAGCCCTGCGTGATTGAAGACGGCGCACGGGTGGGACGGGGGGCGGTCATCCATGCCTGCACGTTGGGGCAGAGGGCCCGTGTGGGCTTATATGCCACTTTGCTGGATGGCTGTGTGATTGAAAACAATGCCTGTGTTCCGGATGAAATGGTAGTGCGTTATGACCAGGTGATAAGGTAAAGAATATCTAATTTAATTAATATCTTATTGTTTTTTCCAGTCGATAATTGTCAAACAGCCGTATTTCATATTTATCGAGGAGCTTATTCAATGCAGAAGAAACACATTGCCGAACGCGCCCCCTATGTCGACTACTCCGGAGGTTTTCGCCTTCGTGCCGCCGTTGCCAGCTTTGACCGGAATTTCGGTAAAGCCTTGATATGGGCCTCTGTTGCTAAAGCCGGGTTCGAGGTTCCCAACCCCAAACTGATCGCCGAAGCCGCCGTGCTTTTGGAACAACTGCGCGTGACTGGACCAGATTTAAAAAGCTACCTCAAACGTGTTCTGCAACACTCCACCCCCATGAACGCAGATCAGATTAACGCTTCGGTAAGCGGTTTGGATATTCTGGATCAGTATCTTAATTGCCAATACGACGGCCAGCCTTTTGTCGCCTTTACCAAAGAGTATCTTGGTCGTATCGATTACCCCGGTTTTCGCACGGTCGAAGATGGCATCACCAAACTGCGCACCATGGACGACTACAAAAAGGCCTACACGCCCGGCGTCGCTTACATGTGTTACCTGGTCAATGCCCTGCAGGTGGAAATTGGCCTTTTGGAAAATGTTCTGGCCATGGGCCTGTCCGAAAAACAACAAAGGCCTATTCGCATGCGCCTCGAAATGCTACACGAAGCCGTGCGTGTATTTAGAAGCTGTACCGGATCGATTCACATACCGCGTCTTTCGGATGGGGCCGAAGTCATGTGGGATATCCCTGGCAAGGGCCAAGTATGGATGCGACATCCTATTTTGGAACAAACCCGCGCCTTTATCGATTCGCTCGAGGGGCCAATTTGTTTGGTGATCACGGATCAAACTGCAGTGCTGGGCATCGGCAACCGTGGCCCATTGGGCGGACATCCGGTCATGGTGGGCAAGGGCAAGATCAATGCTTCCGCTGGGGCTTTTACCGCTCTGCCCGTCAGCATCGACACCACTGACAATAACGATCTGATTGAGATCATCACTTACCTGGCAAGCTCACCCAAAGTCAAAGCCATTAATTTGGAAGACATCACAGGCATGGGCGCGCGCTGTTTTGAAATTCAAAAAGCCCTGCAAAAACGGCTTTCAATTCCGATCTTTCACGACGACCAGGATGGTACCGCCGGTATTTTTGTGGCTGGTCTTAAAACGGCTCTGGCCTTGCAGGGTAAAAGCATCGAGACCGCCCAGTTCGTTTTTTCGGGTGACGGTGCGGCCGGCAATGCGGTGGTGCGTTATCTTTTGGCGGCGGGGGCAAAATCAGAAAACATTTTGGTGCTCGACTCGCGCGGCATCAAATCCAAAAAGCGCCCCGATCTTATCAATGACCCCAAACAAAACGGTTTTTATGCCCGCAACAAAGAAAAAATTGCCCAGCTCGAATACGTGCGCTCCAATACGCACGGGGGTCTGGCGGCTCTGGCGCTTCAATTTGCGGGACAGTTTGATTTTTCAGACCCCATGTCCCTGCGAAAGTTTGAAAAAACCGACTTTCCCCTTGTTGATCGGGGAGATCTGGTGGACCAGGAATCAATGACCGGCGCGGAGATCCTGAAAAACATCCAGTTGGCCGACTTCCACACTGCCCTCACCGGAGCCGATGTTTTTGTAGGCATGTCGCAAGCCAACCTCTTTCCAGCGGAATATTTGAAGTTAATGAATAACAATCCCATCGTCTTCTCCTGCGCCAATCCAACGCCAGAGGTGGACAACGCTGCCGCCTGGGCCAGCCGCGATGACATCATTGTGGCCACGGGTAGTTCCAAGTATGCGAACCAAATCAACAATGCGGTGTTTTTTCCGGGTTACCTGCTGGGCCTCATGATGGCGGGCGCAAAGTGCGTGAGCATGGAAGTTGCTCTTAAGGCCGCTGATGCTGTGCTTGACCGTATCAGGCAACTCTGGGAGGCTCAAAAAATTTCGGATTTAAATGATCAACGCCGTGCCATTATTCCCGCCGTGACAGACGAACAAGTCCATCTCATGGTGGCGCTGGCAACGGTGGAAGCTGTATACGACTTGAACATTAACGGGCATGTGGAAGATCCGGGCTCGGTGCCCGACATGATCGACGCCATGATGGCGGTGCAGCGTAAATTTGGCGTCGAAGCGGCGCCGCGCAAGTTGATTCGTTAGCCTCAAACCGCTTAAAGAAGCACGCAGGCTTCCAGACTGCAACATTTATTGGATTCCTTCGATACGTGCTGTTATGCTCTGTTTCAAAACCGTGGCTTCAGCGGTTACAAGCGTAGAGCCCGTCGCCCTCGAGAGCGCCAGCCTGCCTGATCGGATTGCAGGCGCGCAACTGGAAGCCCTGCGGAAACTGTTTGGGGCACCCGATAACCATCCTATTCCGGATTCCATCAAGCTCGACGACGGACAGACTCATCCGTTACGCGTCACGCGCAGCGCGGTGGCCGTACTGCTCGCTAAGCACAACCATCGCTGGTACTTTTTTTCTACGGTTCGAGCGCGGCACATCTCGCATCCTTGGCGCCAGGCTTTTCCGGGCGGCGCTCAAGAAGACCAGGACGGCGGAGACCCGCGTCTTACCGCCATCCGCGAGTCCAGCGAGGAGTGTGACCTCGATCTTTCGGCTGCCCATTACCTTGGTGCTTTGCCCTACCGCCTCTCGGCCCCGGTCATCAAACCGGGCGTGGCTTACATTACCCAGCGCCTGATTGAACCGCATGTCTTCGTGTTGAACGGTGACCTCGATGCCGTTCGCGTCAGCTCCGACAAGATTTTTACCAACCATGCCGATGCGGAAATTGAAGAAGCTTTTTGGGTGCCCTTTGCGGAACTGTACCGCCGCGGCATGGTGGACAACGATCTGGAATTCAGCCATCTGCAATATGTGGATCATCGCCTGGCGCTCTTTGCCTTCGACCAGGGCAGCGTCATCCGCGCCGACCATTTGAGGGAGCCCGTACTGCCGGGGCCAAACTACGTCATCTGGGGCATTACCGGACGCCTTGTGCACGAAATTTTAAATACACTGTGCCCGTTTTTCAGCGATATTTTCCAAAGCGTCGTGGAGCTGCCGGTCACAGCGCCCTTTTACGTGGCGCGCCTTGGTAAAGCCACGCCTGTACATACGGGTCAGCCTCCGCTGACCATGAAAATTCTGGCCCATGCGGAAGCCGATCCGCTGCTGATTTATTAAGGAAAATATAAAATGCTGGAACGACATGTTGCCACAGTACGCTTACCGATGATTACCCAGCTTCCTGTCGTGGTGGACTTGCCCATGCTGGAAGAGTCCTTGCGTTATCCCTTAAAAGTTGCCGCCGCCCAGGTGCGCCTCGACGATGCAAACGGCCTGCTCCCCGGGTCGGAACTCGACCATTTGAAAGCCGACATCGTGGTTTTTCCGGAATACTTTTTAAACGGCCGCAAAGTGTCTGATCCAAAAGGCCTGCTCGAACTCCATGATCGCAACTTGAATCTATTGACCGGTTTTTCCGCCCGGCGCAGCGGCCTGGTGATTGCCGGATCGCTCGTGGCGCTAGATGGGGGCCGCTTACGGAACCGCACCTACGTTCTCGGCGGGGGCCGGGTGTTGGGTCACCACGACAAGATCAACTTGACCGCCGGTGAACTGCGTTCCGGCTTTGTTCCGGGTGAAAAACTGGCGGTATTTCAAGCCGGAACCTTCCGTTTTGTCGTATTAATTTGCAACGACATCCTCTGCGGCCGCACGCCTTTTGCACACACGCCGGTTTTTAATGCGGAACTTTTTACAACATTAAAAGCCTCCCGGCCCGACATGATCTTTATACCGCTTTTTTCCAAACGCCGGCCGGATGACCTGACCGTGGGCCCCCTGCGCGACCGCGTCTTTGGCGAGCTGGCGCGGCTTTCGGGAGCGCACGTTGTCAAAGTTGGCAGCGTCGGCCAAAAATCGCAGCACGAGGCCGTGGGCCGCAGCCTGATTGCGGACGCCAACGGAAATATTGTGGAACATTACGCCGACCAATATAGGCCGCAAACGCTGGTCTATCGTTTTGACGGCCCGGGAGCCCGGTCATGAAAATCCTGTTGGCGTATAAACAAGTCGCCGCGCCGGAACCGCGCCTGCCACGCGAAACCGGCGAGGCCTATAACGGATTTAACCTCGACCGGCTGCTTGGACGCATTAACTTTCAAAACATTCTGGAAGCCAACACCGACGCCAATCGTATCGCCCCGGATCAGCGCATGCTCATGCGCGCCTACCTGCGCACCTATGCCACACGGCACTACCCTTCTACCGTACTGCTCGACGACCGGGAATATCCGCTAAAAATCCGCTGGTTCGCAGCGGCCTTTATTTTAGCCAAGCGCGACCATGAGCTGTACGTGCTCTCGGCGCTTATTTCGCGCAATTCGCGCCATGCCTTTCGGACGTCGTTTCCGGGCGCTTCGATGACTACCGGCGATGGTCATTCGCGCGAGGTGGCTATCCGCGAGGCTATTCTAAAAATTTGTGGTTCAGAAGAACGCGCGCAAAAATTTCCGACTTATAAACTGCGTCGCTTGGGAAACCTGGAAATCCAGAACACTGCCCCGCGCATCATGGATCATCCGGACGGAACCTACGCCGAAATGTTTTCCATCAAGCCGCATGTGTACGCTTACGACGGCGACCTGGCAGAAATCGAGCTTCCGCCGGAACTTTTGATACGAAATCTGCTTGCTTCCGGGCGTGAAGGCGACATTGCCAACCACTCGGTTGAGGAACTTTTTTGGGTGCCGCTGCGCCAGCTTTATGAGCGGTCTTTTATCGACGCGCACCTCGACAGCAATCAGGGCTTTTGGGGCAAGCACAGCCTGGCGTTGCACACCATTCACTCCAACGAAGTCATTCGGGCCGATGGGCTGATCAAAGATACCGATGCCACCTACGACGAGTACCACATCTGGGGATCATCGGGCCGCATCATGGCCGCCTTTTTGCAAAACATGGCCTTTTGCATGAGCGAAATGTACCAGCATGATTTTGCCCTGCGTCGCATCCAGCCCTTTAAGATTGAGCGCCTGCGCGGCAGCACCGTCATCGACGGTCCCCTCGCCAGCCGCCGTCCCGTTCCGACGCTTGAAGTCTATCTAACCGCACAAGACTTCCGCGACCGCCGATCGATTTGCGTTTATTAAGGCTTCTAGCCAAACAAATCCCTCACATCGTCGATGCTAAACGTCTCCACCAGCCGGCCTTCGTCGTCGAGCATGTTCTTAAGTAACTCGCTTTTGCGGACTTGAAGCTCGCGGATCTTTTCTTCGACAGTGTCTTTGGTGATGAGTTTATAAACCATGACGTTTTTGCTTTGACCGATGCGGTGGGCGCGGTCGGTGGCCTGGTTTTCGACTGCTGGGTTCCACCAGGGGTCGTAGTGAATCACGTAATCAGCACCGGTGAGGTTAAGGCCCACGCCACCCGCCTTAAGGCTAAGTAAAAAGACCGGAATATTTTCATCTTGTTGAAACTCGCGCACGGCAGCCTCGCGATCTACGGTGCTGCCATCGAGGTAGCTAAAACGGATGCTGTTTTTGTTCAGGTATTCAGCCATCAGTTTAAGCATGCGTGTAAACTGGCTAAAGACCAGTACCCGATGGCCCTCACTGACAATGTCATCAATCAAAAGTTTAAAATGTTCAAACTTGCCCGAACCGCGTTGCTCGTCTGGCAGCGGAATCTCCAGCGTGTCCGGATGGCAGCACAACTGCCGTAGCTTCATCAGCGCTGACAAGATGGTAAGCTGGCTGCCGCGCAGACCCTTTTCTTCGAGCACCTGGAATACTTTGGTTTTGCAAGCTGCCAGGACTTGCTTGTAAAGCAGGGCCTGGCCTTCCTCAAGGCCAATCATTTCTACGATTTCTGTTTTCTCTGGCAGATCGGCAGCCACCTGGGTT
>JAHFDA010000063.1:0-5263 GCA_023249225.1 bacterium | reverse complement strand
GTTTTGTTGCGGCGCAGCATAAAGGGCGCTACCTTGCGCTTAAGTTCAGTGATTCCACGCGTGTTCGCTTGCCGCTCGGGGGCATCGACATAACGTTTTTTAAATTCGCCACGTGTGCCCAGATAACCCGGCATTAAAAAGTCGAACAACGACCACAACTCCTCCAGACGGTTTTCCATGGGCGTGCCGGTCAGGATCAGGCGGAACTCGGCTGTCAGTTGTTTGACGGCTTGAGTGGTTAAGGCCTGGTCGTTTTTGATGTTCTGACCTTCGTCTAAAATCAAATGCGCCCAGCGGATGTTGCGCAAGAGTTCAAAATCGCGCCGCACAATGGCGTAGCTGCTGATGACCGCATCACTTTGCTGCATTTGCTCATGCAAGCGATGGCGCTGCTGGCCGGTGTAGATCAGCTGCGTCAGTTGGGGAGCAAATTTTTGCAGTTCCAAGGCCCAGTTAAACACCACCGAACTGGGGGCCACAATCAGCGAGGGCTGCGACAAGTTGCTTGTTTTTTCGGCGCTTAAAAAGGCCAGTGCCTGCACGGTTTTACCAAGCCCCATGTCGTCGGCCAAAATTCCGTGCACACCAAACTGTTTTAAAAAATGCAGCCAGCGTCGTCCGACTTCCTGATAAGGCCGTAACTGGGCGTTAAACTCCGCGGGCAGGGGCTTGTCGGGCAGTGCCGTGGCTTCTAAGGCCAGGCACTGCTTAAGTTTTTCGAGTGGGTCCTGGGTTTGTGCAGCAGGCGGCAACTCGCGTGCCATTTCCATAAGCCGCGTGGTGGGAACACGGTAGCCCCCTCCGGTCATGCGTGTATATTGCCCAAGCAGGTTCTGCAGACGCTCGACCTCCAGCGGGTCTACGCCTGCAAAACATCCGGGCTCAACTTGCAGCAGCGAGTCCTGGTTGCGTACCAGCGTTAGAATTTCATCGTGGCTAAAGAAGCGGTCGCCGTATTTGTACTGCAAAGTAAGGATAAAACTGCTGCTGGTTGGGGTGGGGTCGATGGGCGATGGGCGATGGGCGATGGGCGAAAGGGAGACTACGGGCACAAGTTTTTCGGAACTCACCACCGGAGGAGTTCCTTGGATGTTTATTTTCCAGGTTTTTTCTTTCCATGTGGGGACTTGGTTTATAAATAAAGCAAGAATGTTTTTAGCCGGGACTTGCCAGCGGCATCCGTCGGTAAACTTTAAACCAGCCAGGTCAAGTTGCTTTTGAACTTCAAATTCAAAACCGTTCTGCCGGTAAATCAGCGTGCCGCCTTCGGGGGCTTCGGTAAAATCGGGCTCGGCAGTGGCCTGCATGGGTGGCAGGCCTGGTAGAACATGACCGGCGTACTCAAAACCAAGTTCAAGTTCCCAATCGGGCCCGTGCTGGATCAGCGTGAGCACGGGCACGGGGTCGTTATTTTTTACAACGGGGGCTTGTCCGCGATGTTCTTTTTTAAAGGACAGATTGCTTTGTGCCAGGGCGCTTTGCAGGGTCGCGTAACCCAGCGCTGCGCTGCGACCTTTAAGTTGCCGGGCTTGTTTTCCGTTTAAGGCCGTGAGAAGCGGTAAAAGTGGCGAGCTCTCATCAACGTGATACAGATCCTCGCCCAGCACCAACACCCACTGTGTTTCGCTGCCAAAGCACAGATAATCGGTTGGGGTATAAGTGCGGCCATGTTGCGAAAATTCCAGCCACAAATCCAGGCCTTCTGCAAAGTGTCCGGCGCTGTGCGCCAAAACCTCGGGCGTGGCGTATTTAAAGATCAAACTTTTTCCGCTGCTTTTGTGTTTGATAAAGGGTGCGTGGCTGATCAGGTAATTAAACAGCTTGCTCATGGCAGTGCCAGAACATTTATAGCCGGGCTGCAGGATGGGGCCAAATATCTTTTGTAAAAAGCGCTTCAATTCTTCCTGCGACCGTGTGCCGCCCAGGGTAAAACGGCAGGCGCTGTCGCTGACCATCATGCCGGAATTCACCAAAAAGCAGCTTTCTTTTTTGGTCAACACCAGTTCGTAGGCCGCCGGCACTCCTGCCGTACCCCAGGGGCCGGGTCCCAATTTCTGGTAATGATCGGCCGCAACCGACAGAATATAACCGTGGCTGCAAACGGCAGAAAAAGTCTTTTGGCAGTTGCATTGGCTTTTAATATGGCCTTGCGGCAAATACGTCAGGCTTGTTTTGTAGATTGCGTCTCCATCTAATATTTCGCCGGTGACTTCAAGGCCAGATAAGGTCACGGTCAATACTTGCCCCTGCTTAAAGCTGGCAGCAGATTTTTGGTGGAGGCTGTCTGCCAGCGAGTCTTTAAAGGCATGGATGGGATGCACAGAAGCAGCGACAGGCATGGGGAGATTATTTTACAGCTTTTAAGTGATTAAAGCGCCCAGTGCCGTGACCGATTGAATTTTAAATAACAAATCACGGCCTGTACCGAGCCGCACGCAGCGTTTCACCAGAAAATAGTAACAAATTCATGCGGTCGAGGTACCAGCCACCGTTTATATGTCTTGGGGTGACGGAGCTAAAACAACTTTTTTTCAAACTCCCGCGCGACCGATAACCCATTCGATTTTTTAACTTCCTTGACTGTACCATGCGGCTAAATCAGTGCTGCGGGTATCTGGATGATGTGGTCATTGAGCATTTCTACGGCATCGCCCTGGTTGATGACAATGCCAAAGGGCAGGTGGTGGTTTTTGACAAACTGTGACAGGGCCTTAAGTTTTGGGGCGGGGGTATGGATGCCGTATTTAATTTCGATCGGCACCAAACCAAAGTCGCCTTCTAAAATTAAGTCGATTTCCGCCCCATTTTTGGTGCGGTAATAATAATTATTCCACGCCACCACGTTGCTGCATCCCAGGCCCTTGATGATTTCTTCCATCACAAAGGCCTCAAAAAGCGTGCCGACCCTGGGATGGTTTTCCAAGTCCTCGGTTGAATTGATTTTAAGCAGGAAATGATTGAGTCCGGCATCGCGAATATAACCCTTGGGGCTCTTGATCAGCGACCGGATGCCTGACTTGTGAAAAGCGGGCACGTTGCGCCACACAAAGGTGCCGTGCGCGATGTCCAGATACTCTTTGACGGTTACTTCTGAAATATCCAGGGATCGTCCCAGCTCGGCACGATTCACAATGGTGCCGGACAAGGCGCCCAACATCATGATAAAGCGCCGAAAGGTAATTTTATTTAGCTTGGGAAAAAGTCTTTGAATGTCGCGATGCACATAGGCGTCAAAATACTGTTCCATCCAGATTTTAAAGAAATCTGGATCTTTGGATAGTACAGGTTCGGGATATCCTCCTCTTAGGAAAAAGTTTTTAACGTCTTGCAACGCAAGGTCAGTCTGCAAGTGTTTGAGGTACGCGGTATCTTGCAAGTTAATTTTGTGCTCAAAGATGTTGTAAAACGCAGGCAAGGGCCGCTTATAAAATTCGGACATTTTTAACGTGCCCAGTTCTATCATGGCCACGCGTCCTGCCAGGCTTTCGGATATTTGCTGTTGCAACTCTAGTGAGCTGGATCCGCTCAAAATAAAGCGCCCTTTGGCGTGGCGATCCTGGTCGATTACCCCCCGCAACTCATTAAACAATCGGGGTGCAGTTTGAGCCTCGTCAATAATAAGGTGCCTGGGATGCTCCTTAAAGAAAAAATCATAGTCTCTGCTGACTCGATCATAGTCAGATCCCTTTTCGAGGTCGAAATATTTCCAATCGGGCCGCAATGACCGGATTAATGTTGTTTTGCCGCACTGGCGCACCCCGGTTAGCAGCACCACCGGAAAAAGCTTTAGAAACCGCTCAATTTTGTTTCCCAGTGACCTAATTGAACCAGACATATCTTAAGTATACCCTTGGATTTGTCTTGTTTAAACATGGAGCATTTTGTCTTGATCCGTTAAAATGCAAGGACAAAATGACCCAGTCCAAGCCTATCCGTACCCTGATTCGCACGCTCAAACTCAAACCCCACCCCGAGGGCGGATACTTTCGCGAGACCTACCGCTCCAAGGGCCAGATTCCTTATCCGGCCTTGCCTTCGGTTTATAAAGGTGATCGCGCCTTTGGCACGGCCATTTATTATCTACTGACGCAGGGCAGCGTTTCACGCCTGCACCGCCTGGCCTCCGACGAAGTATTCCATTTTTATAGCGGAGGGCCCTTGGTGCTGGTGCAAATCAAGCCCGATGGCAAAGTGCTTAAGACGGTACTTGGCTCGAAGCTCAAAAAGCGCCATGTCTTTCAACATGCTGTTCCAGCGGGGGACTGGTTTGGTTGTTATCTGCCGTCGCGCGTGGCATTTGCCCTTTTGGGTTGCACCGTGGCACCGGGTTTTGATTTTGCAGATTTTGAAACCGGACAGCGTGAACAACTTTTAAAAAGTTTTCCAAAAGCACGCCCAGACATTCTGCGCCTTACTTCGCCGCTTTAACCATTTCCTCGGGGGGTTTGATGTGCTTAAAGGCCCGATACAAACACAGGTCGTAAACCACTTTGATACTGGGGCCTACCAACAAAGGTATGGCTGCGCCGCCCACCGCGATTAATGGGGATGCAAGCAAGGGTCCCAGGGCCCAGGCTGCGCCGCGCGTCAGGTTGGTGATGCCAGCTGCGGCCAAACGTTCCTCTGGTTTTACCACGGCCACAATGTAAGACTGCCGGGTGGGCACATCCATTTCTACCAGGCATTCGCGCAGCACAAATAAAATTGAGGCCACGGGCAAGTTGGGCATAAAAGGGATGGTAAGTAGCAGCAGGCTCGAGGGCAGGTGCGTAAAGACCATGGTGTTTACAAGGCCAATGCGTTTGGCCAGCCAGGCCGCTCCCAGATGCGAGAGGCCATTGGCCAGGCGGGCCACAAAAAACAAGGGGCCTAAAAAGACTTCACTGACGCCGAAGCGCTGAAAAAACCAGTAACTTAAAAGCGCGGTCGATAAAAAACCGCCGCCCAAACTGTCCAGCCCCGACAAGGCCGCAAACTTAAAGATGCGCGGGCGCGATTCAGCAGATAGATGCGGTAGCGACTTTTCGGACGGCGTGGGGGACTCAACTGCATCCGAAATTCCCAAGGGCAGTAAGGCACTGGCCAGGCACAGGACGGCATAAAAACACCAGGTCCACTGATACGAGGGCAGTGTATCCAAGTGCCATTGCTGCCTTAGCAGTGCCGGTAATAATGCCAGCAGTGAGCCCAAGGCGTTGCCACTGTCAACGGCCACGTTATACCAGGCAAAGCGCAGGGTACGTTCTTGATGTCCGCTTAATTG
>JAHFDA010000013.1 GCA_023249225.1 bacterium | reverse complement strand
AGCTGACTTATCCACATGATCACAGCTGTCCACAAAGAAAGAAAAAAAGAACCAAAAAAAGAAAGAAAGGCGGCGGCTACGGCCTTCTCTTCAGGCTCATTCTAGGATTGGAATACACTGCAGGTTGTGGACTCAAATGACCCTAATCCCCTTTTCAAACAAGTCTCGCATCATCCAGGGGTCTGTTTTTTTTTGCGCAAACTCTTCTGGGGTAAAGCAAAAGGAGTTTAAAGCAAACCCCACCCGATCACCGATCTTACCAATGTTTTTCTGAAATTCATAACTACGCCTTATCTTGCGCACATCTAGGAATTTGGACGAGACAATCACACAATCCAAATCACTGTCATCCTTGGGCTGCCCATAAACCCGCGAACCCCATAACCATAGCTCACAAGGCTGGTATGCCTGCTGAATCCTATCAAGATAACGATTCAAAAAATGCTGTGCAATCGGGTCTTTGATCATGGCAATTCCTTTTGTAGTTTTTTAAATATCGCCTCCGCCGCATCCAGACCACGCTGGGCATCATCGGCATTGACCATAGTAAATGGCGCCACATTGTCTTGGGATGGATACCGGATTGTAAAATAATACTGGTCGATCATACTGCTGAAATCTTTAAGCTCGTGAGTCAGCTCCAATGTTTCTAACAAAACATCCAAGTTATGAGTTTTTGGGGGCTCCTTTGCGAACTTTTTGATGTAGTACGTCTTTAAGAGTTTTTCTACCGCCTGTTCACATAGATAAAGACTGATGTCATAAAGCTGATTGGAAAAATTAATTTTGGCTGCATTTAAATCGTGTAGTGCCTGGGACAGCCAAGCATTAATTTTTTCTGACATCCATCAAATTTTAGCCGCTCTTCGCGCATTTGTGTAGGTACTTTTAGGTCATTCTTCCGAACCCCCTAACGTTGCAGATGCCGGAGTTCAGATAGTGTTTCAAATTAAGCGCCTTATTGAAAAGTTGCTATTTTACCATCTGAGGCGTGGCGAGCCTTCAAGATAAGCCCGCGTATTACTGCGCTGCCTTACCAAAATATGGATTCATTGTTTTCAAAATAAACTAAATATTCAAGTACGACAGATCGTATCACCGGGCGATATGCAACATGTCATCCATAAACCTTAGAAAAGTCGCCTTTATCACCGGCGCCACGCGCGGCATTGGCAAGGCCATTGCCTCCCGGCTGGCGCGTGAAGGCTGGAATATTGCCGTGGCGGCAAAATCCGTCACCGAAGATCCGCGTATTCCGGGCACCATTTATTCGGCGGCCGATGAATTACGCGCCCTGGGTGTTGATGCCCTTCCGGTGCAGTGCAACGTGATGGACGAAGACATGGTTAAAAAAGCAGCCGAAGCTACTTTGGCGCATTTTGGCCGGGTTGATGTAGTCATTAACAATGCCAGCGCCATACACCTGGCGCCGATGTGCGACTTTCCGATGAAAAAATTTGATCTGGTTTTTAAAATCAATGCCCGGGGAACATTCAGCGTGATACAGGCTTTTTTGCCGCAGCTGCAAGCGCAGGGTTTTGGCCACGTCATTAGCATGTCACCACCGTTACTCACGACCGGTGTCGGCCACAGCGCGCCGTATTACCTAAGCAAGCTGGGCATGACTTTTTTCACTTTAAGCGTGGCGGCCGAGCATGGCGCCAAGGGCATCAAGGCCACCGCCCTTTGGCCACGGACCATGATTGAATCTTTTGCAACGGTCAATAATCATCTGGGCGAGCCGGCCATGTGGCGCAAGGCCGATATTCAGGCCGATGCGGTCTGGGAAATTCTGACTCACCCAGAACTTAGCCACGGGCGTGCGGTGATTGACGAAGATTTTCTGCGCGAGGTAGGGTACACAGACTTTGAACGCTATGCCTGCGTGCCCGGCAGCACGCCACCGGATCTGAATGAATTAATGGGATTAGTGAAATAAGCCCATGGGCATATGGCTTTTGGCCGCCTGTCATCCTGACAATGCGCTGATTTACCAAAGCAGCGTTAAACTTAAAGTTCAAAACGCGACCGATGGTCCGGAGGCCTGCGGGGGCGACGATGTTTCCAAAGTGGGCGAGGAAACGATGGTGCGCGTGCGCGCGGACATTGATTGGAAAGGCGACGAGATCCGCGGCACTTGGATGGTTAACGGACAGGCGGCAGGCACCGCGAATATCCAGCAATGTTCCAGCGGCGAGGACTGCGCAAGTTTTGCAGTGCTGACGTATCCTTCGGCCCTTCCGGGCGTTGCAGAAACCATTACCCTGCAACTCGAAGTGGCGTCTGGCAATTCCACCGTGTCCATTGCCGACAATGTTTCGGTATACACCGACCAAGTTCCGCAAGTGCAAATTTATGCGCCCTTTGATGGCCAGACCTTGTGGGGCGGGGATCCCAACGTGCTGGTGGCGGCGGTTGCGGATGCCGAAGATTGTTCCGACCAGCTTTCGGTGGCGCTCGAAAGCGATCTCGACGGCCCGATCGGTTCTGCCGCAGCGGATGACAGCGGCGTGGCACAGTTTGATCTTTCGGGTCTTTCGGATGGCACGCACATGCTCACCTGCACGGTTACCGATTCGCTGGGCCAGACAAGTTCGACTTCCGTCACTGTCGAGGTCACGCCCCAGGAACTTTGCAACGGCCTCGATGATGACGGCGATGGCGTCATTCCCACCGACGAGGCCGACAACGATGGCGATGGCGTGCGCCTGTGCGACGGCGATTGCAACGACCAAAGTTCCGACATTCATCCCGGCGCCGAAGATGTTTGTGACGGGGTCGACAACGACTGCGATGGAGATGTTGACGAAGAGTTGGGTACTGCGCTCGAAGTCCTTAATGGCGTTGACGATGATTGCGACGGCACGGTTGACCACATTCCACTTTCGACGGTCGACCTTAGCTTTACGGGCGAAGCCGCCGATGACATGAGCAGTTGGTCCATTACTTCCGTCGGCGATGTGGACGGCGATGGTCTTGGGGACATTCTTGTGGGGGCTTTCGGCAGTGATCGCGGTGAGTGCGAGGCCGGGGCGGTGTATTTATTTCTGGGATCCTCGCTTGCAACGTATTCTACGAATACCGCGCTCCATTTGGCGGATGCCGACGCCATCCTCGCGGGCGATGAGGTGGGCGAAGCCGGCGGCTGGGATGTGGCGGGCGCAGGCGACGTGAACGGCGATGGTCTCGACGACTTTTTGGTGGGCGCTTACGACAACGACAATTACCTTTACGACGCCGGAAAAACCTACCTGTTCCTCGGGCGCGCCACTTGGTCCGATATGCTTCTTTCACAAGCCGATGTGACTTACGTGGGCGAAAAAACCGAAGACCAAAGCGGCACCAAGCTGGCCGGGGCAGGAGATTTTAACGGCGACGGATTGGCGGATTTTTTAATTGGCGCCTGGGGCAATGACGATGCCGGAAAGGAAACTGGCAAGGCTTATCTGTTCTTCGGACGCTCTGATATTGCTTCCGTTGCCGAGCAAAGCGTGGCGGCGGCGGACGCGATGTTTACCGGAGAAGTTCCCGGTGACTTTGCGGCCTCCGATCTGGCCGGCGCGGGTGATGTGAACGGCGACGGTTACGACGATATCCTGCTTTCGGGCGGCAACAACGACGAAGGCGCTCACGACGCCGGAAAGATTTATCTCTTTCTCGGGGGTCGGAGTTACGGCAGCGGAACAAGCTACAGCATGGGCGACGCCGATGAAATGTATCTGGGCGTAGATGCTTACGATTACACCGGCAAGTCCGTTTCCTCCGCAGGCGACGTGAATGGCGACGGTCTTGCTGATTTTCTTATTGAAGCGGTTGCTTATAACGATACCGACTTATTGCGCGGCAAAGCGTATCTCATTCTTGGCGACCGAAACTTTGGCGATGGGGGTACGGTCAGCCTGGCAAACTCCGACTATACCTTTCTGGGCGAGTCGGAACTCGACCGCGCCGGAATGCAAGTGGCCGGTCTGGGGAACATCGATGGAGACGGTCTTGGCGACTTCATTATTGGCGCGCCCTACGCTCATACCGTCATGGAAGGACAAAGTTACATCATCCGCGGTATGCAAATGAGTTCGTTTACCCGCTACAGTTCCATCGACTTGTCGCTGGCGGGGGGCATGCTGTGGGGCGAAAATGCCGACGATTACAGTGGCTACAGCGTTTCGAGCGCAGGTGACGTCAACGGCGACGGTTTGAACGATGTGCTCGTTGGCGCCTGGGGTTACGGCAGCGGGTCAACGGAATATACGGGCCGGACGTACTTGGTGTTAAGTTATTTCTAGTAGACTTATGCCATGCGCCAGTACCTTGATCTGCTCCAAACCATCCTCGACCGTGGCGCGCGTAAAAGCGACCGCACCGGCACGGGAACCTTGAGCGTATTCGGCCAGCAGCTGCGCTTCGATCTGGCCCAGGGTTTTCCGCTACTCACCACCAAAAAGCTGCATACGCGCTCCATTATCGTCGAGCTCTTGTGGTTTCTGCGTGGCGACACCAATGTCCAATTTCTTCACGATCATAAAGTGACGATCTGGGACGAGTGGGCCGATGCGGATGGAAATCTGGGTCCGGTCTATGGCCACCAGTGGCGCTCATGGCCTGGTCCAAATGGAAAAACCTACGACCAGATTTCGCAGGTGATTGACCAAATCCGCCGGAATCCGGATTCCCGTCGGCACATTGTTTGCGCTTGGAACGTTGCGGACATCGATCAAATGGCCCTGCCGCCCTGCCACTGCCTCTTTCAGTTTTACGTGGCTGATGGAAAACTTTCATGTCAGCTTTACCAGCGCAGCGCAGATGTGTTTCTCGGCGTTCCGTTTAACATTGCTTCGTACGCACTGCTCACGCTCATGGTGGCCCATATATGCGGACTGCAACCGGGCGATTTTGTGCATACGTTCGGCGACGTGCATTTGTACCTCAACCACCTCGACCAGGCGCGCGAGCAACTGACACGGGATCCGCGGACGCTGCCAACCCTGAAGCTCAACCCGGACGTGCGTTCAATCTTCGACTTCCGCCTCGAAGATTTTTCTGTCGAAAACTACGACCCGCATCCGTCAATCAAAGCGCCCATTGCCGTATGATTGTCTCGCTGATTGCCGCGGCGTCTCGCAACCACGTGATCGGTAAGCACAACAAGCTTCTTTGGAATCTTCCGCAAGACACTGAATGGTTCAAAAAAACCACCATGGGTCACGTGGTGATCATGGGCCGCAAGACCTACGAATCCATTCCGCCCAAATTCCGCCCGTTACCGGGACGGACCAACATGGTGATCACCCGCCAGGCAAATTATCCCTCGGACGGTTGCGTGGTGGCTCACTCACTCAACGAAGCCCTTGAGCTGGCACGCGAACGGGGAGAAACAGAAGTTTTTGTGACGGGCGGGGGCGAGATCTATGTCCAGGCCCTGCCGTTGGCGCACAAAGTGTATTTAACGCGGGTGCAGGCAGACTTTGAGGGCGATGCTTATTTTCCGATTCTGGATCCCGCCATTTGGATCGAGGTATTCCGGGATAGCCACCCTTCTGACCTCTGCCATGCGTATCCTTATGAGTTTTTAATTTACGAGCGCGCCGAAGTTAAGCCGGAATAAACAGGTTGTAAGTCCAGCGTTGGCCCTCATCGTCTGTAACGCCCATGGCGTAGGACATTTGTCCCAGCTCGTAAAGCAGAATGTTGGTTTTGCTGCGAAAGGCCTGGGTTTTCATTAAAACATGGATGCCGCGGTCAGTGGCTGTTCCCAATGTCTTAAGCATGGGGTGCCCATGCATCAGCAGATCTTTGAGTACGCGCTTGGAAAGCTCCGAAAGCAGAGTGTCAAAAATAATGTCGACCTGATCTGCAAGGTTTTCTGGAATTGCATGAATGGCTTGTTCCGGATGCGCATTGTTCCAGGCATGTTGAAGTCTTGAAAAAGCGCGCGGGTTAACCCGGTAATGACCCAGCAGGGCCTGACGCTGGCTGTCAGAAAGAGCAAGTAGGGCATTTTTAACCAGTTTGATCAAGGCTACCTGGCCTTCTTTTTCTCTAAACAAGTCCAACGCGCCGGTTTCTAAAGAAAAATGAGCGTCTTGTCTCAAATATTCGGCAATAGGTTTTAAATATTCCGGCGCCTTGTCCTGGCGCACAAGGTCATCCAGCAACGTATGCATGTTGTCGTAACCAAAGGGCAGGTTGCCATCGCCAAACCCGTAAACAATCAATTGGGGTCCTTTGTGGCGTGGCTCAACCCTAAGGCTATCCACCGCATCTTGAATAACACGGGCGGTCATGCCCGGAAAGGCCATGACCACCGCCCGGCCTTGCTCCGGGTCATTGATGGCCAGGTTTTCATACTTGCGTTGTTCCGGAAAAGTATGTGGCAGGTCAAGTTCTCCGGCCACGTTTTCGGTCATAAAATGGGCAGCCATGGTGGGCTCAAAATAACGCAGCAACCAGCTTAGCTTGGCGCGAGCCTTGTTAAACGGAAAGTTGCGCGGGAGCAATTTAAGTGGCTGCTCGACAAAATGGCTTTGATCCACGGCTTGCGGATCGGTTTTAGAAATGCTGTTGACCCACAGCGCGGTGCTTTTAGAGCCGGTATACACCAAAACATCGGCCTTTTGGCAGGCTTTTAAAAATTTTCTAAATTCCATTAAAAAATAATGATCGCGGTTGGGGGCATGGCCTTTTGATTTGGGCCCGGTAAAGCTGCCGTGCAGAACAATGCCGCCGTGGGTGTTTGCATTGCACTGGGCTTTGACGCGCTCTAGAGCCGCCCAGTATACGGCCATAGGGGCTTTGTTGGCGTCTACCAGCTCCACGTAGCCATATTCATGCGGTTCATCCTTGTAAGTGCGCATCTCATTGAGATATACATGCATGTGTTCATAAGCCGCTTGCAGATCCGCAAGACGTTGCAGATTCCAGCGAATATTATGGCCATGTACAAATTCTCCCAGGGGTTTGCCTGAACTAAAAAAATAACCGCCGCCTTTGTCGGGCATGGTTAAAATTTTTGACACGTCTGATCCGGCGTGTACTTCGTTGCCGATGACCACATAGACCGTGGGCGGAAGCTGCGGCAAAGTGTTGAGATAACAGGAGCGGTAAATGTTTGTCCAGGCGTCCGAAACCGGCTGGTCGGCGGGCGTGTGCGAGCCCGTCAAAACAATCGGGATACTGCAGCCATGCAAGGCCATTTCTAAACTGATCACCAGTGCCGAAAGCTCCATGGTGTCTGTGCCATGCGTTACCACAATGCCGCTTTTGCGGTCGGGCAAAATCCCAAAGGTCTCGTTCAGCATGGCGCGGATGCGGGCGCGCTGCGCGCCAATCCTGCGCAAATGTTCAGACATAAGCACCCATTCACGTGGTCCAATATTTGAGCTGTCCGGTGCGTTTGGCAGCAGACGGGGCTGGCGTGGATGTGTCAGTGCGGCAATCTCTTGCCTTTCGGCGGCGATGCGCAGCATTGCAAATTGATCGGCTTTGCGGCCGTCTTCACCGGCCATGTTGATGGTGCCACCGGCGGGCGCAATGATGACATCGTGGTAAAACGAAAAATCCATCGAAGCTTCGATGGCCTGTAAAAACAAAGTCAATTGTTGATCCGAAAGCAGATCACATTGTGTCCATGGAATAGGATGGAAAACCGTATTGAGTATGGCGTGCAGCGAAGGTAGATGAATGTCCGTTACCGATAAGCGGCTTGGGGTGCGCGTCAGTGCCTGTTGCACCAGATGTCTTAAAAGCATGCCGTCTGAATCTGAGTGCAGATTTCCATGGATTTTTTCGGTAACCGCGCTGTGATGCCAGGCAAGGGTCATGGGCTTATGGGGATCATTCCCATAAGTGGGAGGTTTTATTCAACGTAAAATTTTATGCGGCTTGAAACCTAAGGTCATAATCGATCTCATCCAATACCGCCAGCAGTACCGGGTTTAGACGTTCACGCTTGGTCAGTGCCTGTTTAAGGTGTGCCATAAAATCATTGTGCACCAGCTCACGGGCTTCTTGTCCGGATAAGATATCGCGCAGCCAGGGCATCACTTGTAAATCTCCCTTGGACATCAGTAGCAAGGCCATGAGCTGGGCTGCCTGTATCCATTCCTGGTTAAACAGAAGCAAGATGGCCACCATGTCTTTTGTTTTTTCTATGGTGGGATCAACCTCTAAGGCCAGCAAGGCGTAATACAGGGCCTGGCCGTACTGATTCTTTATGTAACTTTGAAAAGTTAATTGTGCGGCTGTTAAGGCCAGGGTTTCTATGGAACTCACACGGATGGGTGAGGGTAGCATGTTGTAAGGTGGGTTTTGTGCCCGCCAATCGGGATCAATCAGGGCACGGTGCAGTTTTAAATAAATATCATGGCGCTTTAAAAAATCTTGCACGGTAGGAAAGGCCCGGTCAAAACTTTCAATCAGCTTGAGTATCTTGTCATAGTTCCGCTGCTCGGGCAGAGCATCGGCAAAATAATACAGCAGCACGTTAACGCAATTTTCAACATCACCATATAACAATAAGGTTAAGGCGGTATGCAGCGTATGGTCAGGGGTCAGGGGATCAAGCAGTTTGGCCAGCTTTAACAGGAACAAAGCGTTTTCGTAAGCGTTTACTTTCAACTCTTCAGCGCACAAAAGCATACAACTTGTGGCCATGCCGGGGTTAGGTTCCCACGCCGAAAACGGGGGTAGAAAATGAATGTCAACGTCTTCAATCAATATTTGTACGGAAATCGTTTTTTTAAGCAGGCCCCCCATGCTCGCCATGATCATAACGCTCTCGGCAGGCCATACAAATAGTCATTTTTAGTTTCAGCAGGCCGAAGGTACTCGAAAATATCTATTACAACAAAAGGGCAGCATTCACGAGAGAATTTAACCATGGGCGATCCGATCGTTGTTTTTTCAGCCACAGACATTGCCGAAGCTCTTGAACTTTTGGCAGACAATACACCGGGGTATATCTCGCAGCGTGAGTTGATGGCGGCTTATAAACTGGTGTTGCCCGCCAGTGTTGGAATCGATGTGATCGAAAGCTGCGTGGCGGGTTTACGGAATGATCTGGGTCTGCCTGCAGGCAAAGGAAATGTTTTGGTTACAGATTTTATCGCTAAGATGGAGCAATATAAGGCCAGTCACAAAAACAAATTTCCGGGCGATCCGGGGATCAAGGCTCCGGCAGTCAAAAAACGATTTCCCGATGAAACCTACCGTGCCCTGGGCGGGCTGATCACAATTCAAGTACGTATTTCTGCTGCGGAGATTGCCCAGGCCATCGACTGGTCTTGTGCCGCTAACCCGGGCCAGATTTCACAGTATGAGCTACGCCGCCTTTACGCTAAGATTCTTCCGCCCAGCGCGGGCATTCCGGTAGTGGATAAGTGCATCGAAGCCTTGCGGCGTGATCTCGGTTTGCCGACAGACACCAATCAGATTGCGATGTCAACTTTTGAGAGCTATCTTAACGCCTACAAGCAACGTACCGGGGCCTTTCCAGGGGATATCGGTCTTAAGGCCCTTGCCATCGATGACCGTTACGAAAATTACGACCGGCCCTGCCAGCCCTAAGCAGGCTGCAACACGCGCGATTTTAATATTTGATTCATTAATTTCATAAGATTCTGGCTGTGCTCGGCCCAAGTGGCGCGTGCCTCGTCTGTCAGGGGCCAGCACAGTGAAATCAAAAGTGTGCGGCGGGCCAGTTTTTGCAGTTCATACAACCACAGTGTTTTTTCAAGCGACAGCTGATTTAAGAAGCACGGTTCTTTTTCGCCCACCGAATCGATCATATGTAATTGAATCTGCATTTTGTTGGCAAACCAGGCACGCCGGTTTTCGCGGATATGTTCAAGCTTGGTTTCATCCCATTTAAGAATGGCCAGGCGTTGCTCTCCCAAGACCAGCAATTTTAAAAAGTTCTCCGCATCGATGCGCTTGTGCCGAATGTGAGGCACGTCCTCCCATTCCCAGCGGATGGTTTGCCTGATTTGAAGTGTGTTGAGTGCCAGCGCTTTTTTGATGATTTCCAGTGAATTTAAATCGGCCTGCGGTGACAAGGGCGCTGGGGGTTCTGTACTTGCAAATTCTTGAGCATTGTTTTTTGACGTTGCCAGAAAGGCTTGTACGGTGTCGAGTGACGCTTTGGAAATGTCGCGACCGCTGGCCGGGATCACTGCGCGGATTAAATGACGGGCATCACGGGGCGCATTTTCGATTGATGGGGTTGACTGACGCGTGGTGTCGCGGTATATATCTAAAAATTTTTCCATAAAATTAATGGGTGGCGCTGTTTCAGCATCAATATTTTTGGCATTGGCAGGGGGCGCTTGTTTGCGGATGGTTTCAATAATTGACACCAGATCCGCGTAAGAAAATAAGCCCTCCGGTTCCGATGGGGATACAGTCTCTGCGCTGTTAAGTGGCAAGGCGGGGGCATTTAAATGGATCCAGGCCAGTGTGGCATCCAGCTCCAGGCCCACATGATCTTCGATCCATTGCCGACGTTTAAACAAGGCAGCCAGGCGGGCCATGCGTGCCATCGAAGAGGCTTCGGCATCGCAGGGGTCAAACGAGGAACGCAAGGCCACGATGGGTTCGGGATAAGCGGGCGGCTTGATCTGCATACCCCAGACATTCCCCGGATTGGAAGGAATTAAACAGTGGCATAACCCGGATTATTCACGCATATGAAGCGGACACCTACACACGGGAGCCCGCTACAAGAGAGTATGAATAGTGCGGGCTAAAACATCCGATCAACGGCTTTGAGCCAGCTTTCCTGACCTACCCGGGTGGCCTCGCCATGACCCGGAAAAACCTGTACATCCGCAGGGAGCTGCGCCAGCCGTTTTAGGCTTTGCTGCATGGCTTTGGGGTTGCCGCCCGGCAGGTCGGTCCGCCCATAGGTACCCGCAAACAAGGTGTCGCCCGAAAAGAGCAGTTTTAAAGATTTTTCGTATAAACACAGGCTGCCGGGGCTATGTCCGGGGGTATGTAACACAAAAAACGAAAAGTGCCCCAACGGGATCTGATCACCTTCACGAATGCGTACCGCTGGGGTCAATACCTTCCAGGGGATATCCAGATTCATAAATCGGGTTTGTTCCTTGCCAAGCAAGAACTCATCTTCAGGGTGTATCCATAACGGAATTCCGCTTTCAGTGAAAGCACTGTTATCCAAGATATGATCCCAATGCCCATGCGTATCGATCAGACAATCGACCGCCAAAGCTTTTTCTTTGATCAGGGGCAGGTAGGTCTGACCTGCGCCCAGCGAGGCGTCCACCAGCATGGCGTGCCGGTTTTTTTGGTCAATAAATAGATAAGCGTGTGTTTCTACAGGGGGCCCTGTGTAACGGTACAGGGCATATTCCGGGGTTTCTAACAGAACTTCCAAGTAGAAACTATGACCCGGCCTTTTCTAAAGAAACAGACGGTGCCGTACTGATCAGATTCAATGAACGCAGACAGGGAGAGATCTCTGTGTCTGCCAAAGCCTGATCTACCTGCTGACGGGTGTATTTTTCCTGATGGTTCGTAACCTCATACAGTCCCAGTCCCATGCCGGCGATAATGCCAATGCCCATGGCGCTGCTATAAGGTGCCGTACTTAAATTTCCGCCAATCAAGCCAATGGCAACTGCGGTAATGGCTCCCAGGGCGGCCCCATACAAACCATTTTCAGCCAGCACCATGGCTGGAGCTTTGGATGCAAAGGCCGGGCTAGCTACGGCTGTCAATGTAAACACACAAACTAATACCAAAGTTATTTTTTTCATGATCCTATTCCTCCTATGTTTAGTTTAACCTATGCCGCGACAGTTTCTACCTCGTCTTTGGGATGCGGGGTGGCATGTTGTTGCAAGAGCGCGCGAATTTCGGTCCGTTTGTGGTCGCGCTCAAGAAAAAACTTAAAGCGTTCCCCGGCCTTGCGCTCGCTGACATATTTCTCAAGAATCAGATCAAGTACAGAGGGTACTTTTTCGTGCAGGATGCGTTCTTTTTCACGCTCGGCCAGACGCACGTCGTTTTGCAAATCGCCCCCCAGATAAAACATGTAGTGGGCCCGTTTGCTGCCTTGATACATACGTTCGCAGCCCTGCAGGCCCACATCGGCGGTGTAGTGCTGGGCACAGCTGTTGGGGCAACCGTTGATGCGCACGCTAAAGTCACCCACCAGGTCGTATTTTTCAATGCGCGCCATGATATGGGCGTAAAGATCCTGACCCATGGTGTGCGAATCGGTATAGGCCAGGCCACAGGTGGGTTTGCCGGGGCAGGCCACAATGTCGGCCACTTTATGGAACTCGGCCTGATGCAGTCCGATCTTTTTTAAGCGATCATACAAGGCCGGAACTTCGCTGCCTTTGACCCAGCGCAAGGCCAGGTCATGATGGATGTTGACGTAGATCAGGCCCTCACGGTGCTGTGCGACCATGTCAATGACTTCATGAAACTGCTCCAGCGTCAGGTCGCCCACGGGTAAAAATATATTGACCAGGTAATAACCTTCTTGCCCCTGTTTTTGCACCTCGATGTTGTTTTTTACAAACTTGCGGTAATGCGCGTCATTCCGGTCTGGGATGGCAACGGTTTCAGGGCTGGGCGGAAACACGGGCCGCACAGTCTTATCGGGCAGATGCAAAAGGCGCCCACGATGCATGATCTTTAAGGCGTCAAATTCCTGGTGTACACGGCGCTTGAATTCGGCTTCACCCCAATCTTCAATTAAAAACTTAATGCGCGCATGCTTCAGGTTCTGGCGGTTACCCTCGCGCACAAAGACCTGCAAAATGGCTTCGGCTGCGCGTAGGATCTCTTCGGCGGGGATAAAATCCCATACCGTGATGGCGATATGTGGGTCGGCCCCCAAGCCGCCACCCGCAGTGACCATGAAACCGTTTACTTTTTTACCGTCGATTTCTTTTGCAAGCGCCATAAAACCCATGTCGTGCATGCGGATCAGGGTGCGGTCGTCTTCGGCGCCAAAGTTGGTTTTAAATTTGCGTGGCAGCCGGTAATAATCGGGGTGGCCATTTAAGTACTTCACCAGCGCCTCGGCATAGGGACGGTAGTCAAATGCCTCGTTTGGATTGACTCCGGCGTTGTAATCGCCGCAAATATTTCGAATGGTGTGCCCGCAGGATTCGCGGTTGTTGATACCGGCTTCGGCCAATACCCGCATGACTTTGGGCGAATCTTCGATCTTAACCCAGTGGATCTGCAAATTTTGGCGGGTGGTAAAGTGTCCCAGTTTTAAGGGGGCGTATTTTTCGACAACCTCTGCCAAGGCCTTAAGCTGTTTTACGTTAAGCTCTCCCAACGGAATTTTAATGCGGAACATGAATTTTTCGCCGTCACGTTGGCCATAAGTGCCAAGGTACAGTCGGCGGTAACGGAATTCAGCTTCTTCTAAAGCGCCTTTTTTAAAAAGTTCAATGTTTTTTTCGTGTTCATCGATCTTTTGCGACCAGGTGGCGGCATCGAGTTCCATTGCTCTGATACTTTATCACAATTTTATGATTTTTTTTGACCCAAGCGCTTCCAAAACAGGTCAAAATGGGGTTTAAATCCATGGTAATGCCCGCTGACGCGGGTACGTTTTTGAAGCAAGGCAGCTCTAAAATCGTTTGCGGATTGACCGTCAAATAAGGTTCGGGCGTCCCCAATCACTTCCTTCATATGACCGTCTGAACCCGCAAAGCGCGCCAAATTCCATTTTTTGTTTTTTTCCCGGACTTGTTTATGCACTATCCGGCCAGCGACCGAGGGGTTAATGGTTTCGATGCCGTCAAAGTAAGCCAGGGGATGTTCGGAACGCATGACCTTTTCAATTTCGCTTTCGCCAATGCTGTAGGTGGCCATGCTCATCGGATGAGGAATGATGGCCAGTCCGCCCTGCTCATGAATCAGTCTGACGGTATCTTCGACCGGCAGCAGTGTTTCGATGGGTTTGTTGATAAACAGTGCCAACAGATGCCCGCGCAAGGTGGTCATCTCGGCTCCTTTGACATACTCAAAACGGTATTTTTTTTGCTGACAAAGTTCTTCGGCCAGCACCTGGGCCTCAAAAATATCGTGGTCAGTAATAGATATCACATCCAGGTCAGTATGTTCCTGCACCCATTCGAACATGGCCGCAACCGTATCGACGCCATCGTTACAGTTGCTGTGCAGGTGCAGGTCAGCCTTGCCCATAAGCAATCGGTTGGAGCATACACCACTGGCTAAGGTCTGTCCGAATGATCTCCTCCAGCGCCTGGCTCATGAGCCGGGTGTTGGCAGTGACATCGTTTTCAAAGTCATTGCTTTGGGTCAGTTTAAGAGGCGCATTCAGGTGTCCCAAATAAGTTCCATCGGCTTGGCGAATTAAGTAACCCGGCAAAACTGCCGCACCGCTTCGCAAGGCAAGTTGTGCAGGCCCCTTGGGCAACGAAACCACCTGCCCCATAAACGGCAGCGGAAGACCGTTCTTTGTCAGATCCCGGTCAGCCACCAGTGCGAGGACACCGTTTTCTTTGAGATGCGCAAAACAGCGTCGATTGGTCTGTGAGTCAAGGCCAATCACCTGCATCCCCATGGCTTTGCGGATTTTGCAAAACCAACGGAATAAAGAGGGGGGATTCAATTTTTCGGCCACGGCGGCCACTTTAAATCCTTGCAAGACAAGCGCAAAACCCGCCAAATCCCAATTTCCAAAATGGGCCGTAATCACAATGGCGCCATGGCCGAGTTTCAGCGCTTTGGTCAGGTGTTGTATGCCTTCGACTTTAAGGTTTTGACTGAACCAGTTTTTGCTGTGGGGACCGATTTTAAGGATTTCCAAATAATACGTGGCATAATTTTGGAAGATTTTTTGGGCAACAGATTTTTTTTCTTCGTCTGATTTCAGGGTGGCCAAGTTGTGATAAAGCACTTGCTGTTTGACCGGGCTATGCTCAAAGGCCACCGTACCCAGTCGTTTACCCAGGGGATAGATCCACGCCCAGGGCAGGGGTTTTAAACACCACGCGCAAATTTTAAAAAGCCAGGTAATCATGTGCCAAAAGGCCGAAACATGTGCCATTGCTCCGGACAAGCGGTAATGACTTGCCGGTAGGTATCCATGGTTTTTTGGGCAGCGGCTAGCATGTCGGCTTCTTCATTATCGGTCATTTCCACAGGGATTTCACAAACCACGGTCGGTCGAAAACGGTTTGGACCCAGGCGCAGGGCATGTCCCACCAATAAGCGGCAGCCCCATTTACGGGCAAAATAAAAGGCTCCCTTCGGAATCCGTACCCGGTGGGAGCCAAACAAGACTTCAAGGCCACCCGCCAAAAGCGGCCGGTCAAATAAAAACGCCACGATTTCTCCCTTTTGCAGCGCGGCGTCGATGCTTTGAGTGGCCTTGCCGGACGGGATGATTTTTAGTTTTTTATTTTCGCGGGTCTCAATGAAAAAACGGTTCATCCGCGGGTTGCCGATGTGGTCGGCAATGGCCGACACCGGATAACCGCGCAGGCTTAACGAAAAACCGGCAATATCCCAGTTGCCAAAATGAAAGGTGACCATGGCAATACCCCGTCCCGAGGCATAGGCTTGCTTAAGCAGGGGCTCGTTTTCAATATCCCAACCCAGGACGGTTTGTTCTGTGAATCCCTGCGTACGCAAGATCTCTGTAATCAAGCGGCCATAGTTGCCCAGCGAAAGGACGGCCAGGCGCAAAGATTGACCTTTAGAAAAACCTAGTTTTTGGTAGTTTTCCTGGATATGTTTTTTTTTAGCACCCATCAAAAAATATCCCAGGCTGCCAAAGAAAAAACCGCTGTGCGACACCCAGGGTACGGGCAGGGTGGCGCATAGAAAGGCGGCAAAGCGCAGTAAAAGATAGGCTAACATGCGAAAAGAGACCTAATTATCTGAGGCATAAAAATAAAGGATCCCCGCTAAAACCATGCGGGGAGGACAACTTTAAACCGGCAAGGGCCGTCACAAATAAATTTTAACGTTTTTTGCCGTACTTTTTGATAAAGGCTTCGGTGTTGTTGCGGCACTGATCGTCGGGGAACTGTTGTGGGGGCGACTTCATAAAATAACTTGAAGGCTCAATTAATGACCCACTGATCTTTTTATCGAGAGCCAGTTTGCAACACCGGATAGCATCGATGACCACGCCTGCACTGTTGGGGCTGTCCCACACCTCTAGTTTAAGCTCCATGTTAAGCGGAACATCGCCAAAAGTGGTGCCTTCCATGCGGATATGGCACCACTTGCGGTCAAGCAGCCAGGGGATGTAGTCCGAGGGTCCCACATGCACGTTGCTGGGGTCGAGCGGGTGAGTCAACATTGAAGTGACGGCCGAGGTCTTGGAAATTTTTTTGGATTCCAGGCGTTCGCGCTCGAGCATGTTTAAGAAATCGGTATTGCCGCCGAAATTAATTTGGTAGGTGCGGTCAAGGCGCACGCCACGGTCTTCAAACAAGCGCGTCAGTACGCGATGCGTAATGGTGGCACCGACCTGTGATTTAATATCGTCACCGATAATAGGAAGACCTTTTTCTTTAAATCTTTTTTGCCAGTAGGCTTCTTTAGCAATAAAGACGGGGATGCAGTTAATAAATCCGCAACCGGCTTCGAGCACCTGCTCTACGTACCATTTGGTGGCTTCTTCGGAACCCACCGGCAGGTAGTTTATGACCACATCTACTTTGCGGGATTTTAAAATGCCAACAATGTCAGCGGTTTCGCCGGGGGCCTTTTCGATGATCTTGGAGAGGTACTTTCCAAGTCCGTCATGGGTCATGCCCCGTTCGACTTTAAGACCCCAATGGGGCACTTCACAAAATGTATAGGTGTTGTTGGGCTTGGTATAGATGGCTTTACTTAAATCCTTACCGACTTTGTTTTTGTCGATATCAAAGGCAGCCACAAAGTTGATATCACGGATATGGTAACCGCCCAGATCCACGTGCATGATGCCGGGAATAGCCTCGTTTTCCTTTGCGTTTTTATAGTATTCAATGCCCTGCACCAGGCTGCTGGCGCAGTTGCCCACCCCAATGATGGCCACATTAATCTTACCCACGCGGATCCTCCTGCTTTTGGGTGTTCAAAGAAAATTTAATCCTTCGTCACCTAGGTTAAGTCAGCCCACGTCATTCAAGGTTTCATCGCAACAAGCCATCACACGATAACCCGTTTTGAATGGATGAATCACACAGGCTGGCATATTATAACAAGTAGACGGATCAACAATGTCTATATTAAAAAACAGGGATTTCATGTGTCTTTGGGTTTCGCAGTGGTTTAGCCAAGCGGCTGAACGGCTGTTTTTGTATGTCCTGATCCTATTAACCTATGTGCAGACCCATTCTAGTTTTTCTACTGTGATCCCGGCATTGGGGTTTGGACTTCCAGCAATCTTGTTTGGTTCCAAAGTGGGCGTTTATGTAGACCGGCATCCTAAAAAGACCATTCTCATTCGCGTCAATATCATGCGCGCGCTGCTGATTTTGGCCATTCTCTATGTATTGCCTATGTTTTCACGCAGTTTATGGGCTATTTTTACCAGTGCCTGTCTTGTTTCGGTGTTGTCCCAGTTTTTCATGCCCTCCGAGACCACCCTCATTGCACGGGTGGTCACTGATAAAACAGATTTACTCAAAGCAAACACCTTGTTTATCAGCACTTTTTTTGCAGTCGGTGTCCTGGTATTTACCATGGCCAGCTATACGGCCGAGTGGATGGGGCAGCAAGGTTTTTTACTGATGGCGACTGTATTTTTTATGCTCTCGGCCTGGGTGGTCAGTCTGATACGGTATCAGGAAGCACCGTACTTGCCGCAGTTTGATTGGGATGAGTGGTGGGAGCAGTATTTGCAGGGTATTAAGTTTGCCTGGCAAGAACGGCAGGTGCGCCTGGCGCTGCTTGGGCATCTTTTTGTGACCACGATCTTTAGCGCCGTGACGGTTATGGGGGTTTCTTTTGTCGACAAGGTGCTGGGCTGGGCGCCCGAAAAATTTGGTTATCTGGCCATGGTCGGGGGTGTTGGCATGGGATTTGGAATGATCTTTGTAAACCATCTGTATCTTGAGTACCGCCTGGCTAAAATTGTTTCATGGGGTTTTGCGGTGGCGGGGGCCGGTTTGGTATTTTTTGCCATTGGTCCCTTTACCATTGTCCATTTTTTTGGCTTGCTTTTTTCCGGATTTGGCAGCGCCTTTGTTTTTGTGCCCATCCAGACGATCTTGCAGACCCGCACGCCCCAGGCGATGCAGGCACGCGTGCTGGCCATCCAAAACATGATTCTGAATTTCTCGCTTACCCTGCCGATACTTGTCCTGGGTAAATTGGCCGATCAATATGGCATATTTCGGGTATTTTTAGGTCTGGGGATCATGTCTATTTTTATATATATTGCTTATCGCATAAGTACTTTGCCACGCGAGAGACATGCTGCGGCCTAGCACTTACGATTTTCACCTTTCAGATGGGGTCCGGCTCAATGTCCACTCTTGGGAGGCTGAATCTAGCCAAGCTGTGCTGGTTTGTGTTCAAGGCCTGGGGGGGCACGGTGCTTACTATAGTACTTTGGCCGAAGTACTGGATCTTATGCCGGTTTCAATCGTGGCACCCGATTTACGTGGCCATGGCCTTTCGGAAGGCACAAGAGGTGACATTGCCAGCTTTGAAACCTACCTAAGTGACCTGGCAGAATTGTTTTCTGATGTGCGCAAACGGCATGGTGCCAAGCCCATTATCTTTTTTGGCGAAAGCATGGGAGCGGTCATTCTGCTTAATTACCTCATGAAATACCGGCCAGACGTACAAGGTGTGGTGTTGTTATCGCCGGTGCTTCGGCCAACGGTCAGGCCCACCCTTGGCGAAGTTGGGCGATTCTTAAGCTATGCCCTTTATAACCCGATCAAACCGGCTATGCGTTTGCGTGGGCGTGAGGATCTGGGTTCGCGTGACGAGCTTTTCAACCAGCAACTTAAACAAGATCAATTATTTGTCGAAAAAGCCAGCGTGCGCTTTTTGTTTCAGCTTAATCTTTCCATCTGGCGCGCCAGGCGCTCTGCAGAAGCATTGACGATGCCTTTCCTCGTCTTGATCGGCGAAGATGATCGTGTGACCGACCATCGCAAGACGATGCGATTTTACGAACGGATACCGGCCCAGCACAAGTTACTCGTAGAATTTCCCACCGGATTTCATGCCCTGCTTAATGATCCAGTCAAGACGCAGGTGGCCGATACCCTGACAGACTGGTTAAAGGAGTACTCGCTTGGAAGATCTTAGTTCCCCGGCAGTGAAGGGTATTTATATCACGTCTTTCGACAAGATAAAGATTTTTATTCACACCTGGGACTGTGGCAGCAGTGACATTGTTTTTTGTATTCATGGCTTGGCAGGCCATGGCCGTTACTACGACCGCATTGCCCTGGAATTCAACCGACTCAATGTGTCTGTATTTGCCATCGATTTAAGGGGCCACGGGCAATCTGACGGAAAACGCGGCGACATCCCGCATTTTGGCTACCACGTTAAAGACATCCACCGTGCCATTAGCGAAGTGACCAAGCGCTTTCCCGGAAAAAATGTCCATATCCTCGGAGAATCCATGGGGTCGGTGGTGGCTGTACTCTACGCCCAGGTCAACAAAGAAAAAGTGCGCAGCCTGATCCTGGTATCGCCGGTGATGCGTCCGTATTTACGCATAGCGCTGCTAGAAGTTGCGCGTTTTGTGGTGGCCTTGCTGACGATGCCGTTTGCGCGCGTGGTGCCGCTGATCGGACGGGAACATCTGGCTACCCGCGATCCAGAATTTTTCCGCATTTTGCGTGAAGATCCCTTGTACATTACGCACGCGTCTGTACGCTACATGATTGCTTTGCGCTACAGCATGTGGAAGGCCTTTCGCCACGCACAAAAGATACGCATCCCAACCTATATCATGCATGGCACCCGTGATCTCATTACCGACCACCGCGCCAGTTACGATTTTTTCTACCGGCTTTCGAGCCAGGATAAAAGCATCGACGTGATCTCACGCGTATACCACTCCATGCTTTTTGACCCCAAGGCGGTGCTGGTGGTTAAAAAAATTGTCGACTGGGTCAAACGACACTGATGTGTGGGACTTTTTCGGCGCTCCCATGTGTTTTTGTTTTGGTTATTTTAAGGGGGGCATATAATGGCTTGCAGATTAGGCCGCGCTATCGCCGTGTACCATCCGGTACAGGGAGGAAAGTCCGGACTCCATAGGGCACCGTAGCGGGTAACGCCCGCCTTCGCGTCGCTTGCTTCGCTTCGGCGCGGCAAGCCCTGTCGAAAGGACCAGTGCAACAGAAAGTATGTACGCCCTGGCGAAAGTCAGGGGCTGTAGTGAAATCAGGTAAACTCTACGGGGAGCAATGCCAAATAGAAGGCGAGGATCGGCCCGATCCGAAAGAACCTTGGGTAGGCAGCTTGATCCCGTCAGCAATGGCGGGACTAGAGGAATGATGGCGTAAAAACAGAATCCGGCTTATGAGCCTAATCTTTTAAATGCGGAACGTGGAATGCGGAGTGTAGGCATGAATTACAGGAGGAATAGTATGGGGTTGACGATTGTAGGCACGGTGGCTTTTGACAACCTCACGACGCCTTTTGGATCAAAAATGGGTATTTTGGGGGGATCGGCCACCCATGCAGCGATGGCAGCACGGTTTTTTTGTCCAGTATCGCTGGTGAGCGTGGTGGGCGACGATTTTTCGCCTGAAATCATGCAGGATATTCAGAATGCGGGTATTCGTACCGCGGGTGTTCAGGTCAAAAAAGGGTTCAAGACCTTTAGCTGGACGGGTGCGTATGAATACGACATGAGCCAAGCTCGCACGATTAAGACCGAGCTCGATATTCTGAATGTGTTTGAACCCCAGATCCCGGTTGATCAGTCTGATCAAGACTTTGTGTTTTTAGCCAATCTGGACCCGGAGTTGCAGCTTAAAGCCTTGGCGCAGATCAAAGTCCCCCGCTTTGTGGCCCTCGATTCCATGAATCTATGGATCCAGTCTAAAAAAGAAGTTTTGCTCAAAGTCATTGCCAAAGCCAACCTGCTGGTGCTTAACGAAGCTGAAATCAGGCAGCTCACGCAGGAGACTAACCTGCTTAAGGCTGCCCGGCGGGTGCATGATCTCGGGCCAACCTGGGTTTTGATCAAGCGCGGTGAGCATGGGGCCACCCTGTATTCCAAGCAGTCGTTTTTTTCGGTGCCGGCCTATCCACTGGAAGAAGTTTTTGATCCCACCGGCGCCGGTGACGCTTTGGCGGGGGGATTCATTGGCTATCTTGCAAACACGCAGGAGTTTAGCGAAATTAACTTGCGTCGCGCCACCGTGGTGGGTTCGTGCATGGCGTCTTTTATTGTTGAAGCTTTTGGCTGCGAACGCTTACAAGGGCTTACCATCGACGAAATTGAAGATCGTTTTCAGGAATTCATCAGTTTTGCACGCGTGGATATGCCGGTGCCCGTTTGGGATCGGCGGATGGTGAGTGTTTCCTGACGGCAGGAATAAAACGTTTTCTTACCCTTGACAGCAAAAAGTCATTTTGTCGGTCAGCAAAAGAAAAATGTGCTATCCGGTTTAAGACGGCTACTTTATAATGAACGGTAGTAAATGTGTCACGCGTGTGAACGCGTGATGCATGTGAATCCGTATGCGATTGCCACAAGCAAAACGGCCTGTAGGGAGAGGCAAATGGGTGCCGTTGGCGCTGGTGGGTCTATTGCTGGTGCTTGCAGCCGACCTGTGGCTTGCAAAAAAATTCAAACTGTTTGAAAGTGTGCCCACCGATTCGCAAGATCAATACTGGCGCCAAACCATTGAAAAGAAAAAGTCACTCGAGACTTATCTCGAAGACCAGGTTCAAGAAGCGCTCGACAAGATTCTTGGAAGCCGTAAGGCTGTGGTACGGGTCAACGTACTTTTGCGCATGCAGGAAGAACAATTCGAAGACGTCAATTATGAGCCTCAAAAACTGAAATCCGAACAAACCATTAAAACCGACAAAACCCAGGAGGATTTTGCGGATCAGGGCAATGTGGTGGCCTTTGAAGAACATCAAAAAAAGCTTGAAAAACAGCTTAAAGAATCTCTGTTGGAATCTTCTAAACAAAAAGAAAATCAGTCCGAAGAAGGGGGTAGCCAAGGGGTTTCCCGTGGCGGCGGGTCCGACGAAAATCAAGGCGCATTACCGGGCTTGCTTTATGCTCCGGAACAAAGTTACCTTGACCAGGATCTGCCGGGTTTTCCAAAAGTTTTTTCCTATGACGAGCAGAGTGCGCACGGTGACAACGCCTTTGAATCGGTTGAAGGCAAGGTAGAAAAAGGGGTCGAGGGTGCCAGTACCAAGGAAACGCTTGAAATTCCATCTTCGCTAGAAAAGACTTCAAAAGAAAAAACTGACAGCCGCAGCAATAAGCAATTTACAGAACGCACAGTTCAAGAAGGCGGTCAGGATCAGTATGTTTTTAATACCAAAAAGTATAAAAAGGTAATCCCACCCGGTGAAATTTTGCGTTTAAGCGTCAATCTAGCAATTAAAGATGCCGTGCTTGAGCGGCTGGGTGACCGCCGTTTTGACCTGGAACGTTACGTCAAAAGCATGGTTGGTTTTGATCCCGCCCGTCAGGACGAATTTGTCCTGATTCCATACAGCCAAACCACCTTTGCCGAACGCTTTAGTGTTTTTTGGCGCCTTTATCGTTTTGCCATTCTGACCGGTTGCGGCATCTTTATCATGATTATCCTGGGGATATTTGGCACCCGTGCCTATGCCAATTTCAGTGAAAAGAAACGTCTGCGCGTGGCGGAATCGACGGCAGCGGCCAAACAAGCCGAACTGGAAGCAACCAAGCAAGAAAAAGAAGAAAAAGAAGCCGTGCGTATTGAAGAACAAGAAAAACTACGCGCCAAGCGGGAAGCCATTTTACAGATGGCGCAAGAAGACCTTGAGTCTTTTGCCAAGTTGCTAGATAGCTGGATGGGTGTGGAGGTGGATGCCTAATGGCCGAGACCGCCAAAGAACGCCCTGTCCAGGAATTTAAGGTGCCTGCGGGTCTTACCGGAGCTGCTCCCCCGTCTGCGAGCCTGGGTGCCGAGATCGCACCTGTTTTTAAAGTAGGCGGCGGTTTGAACAACCTTCAAAAAGCGGCGATCTTGTTGATTTCCATCAGTCAGGAGGATCCCAACCTGGTTTCGGAAATTTACCGCAAACTTAACAAAAAATATCTGCGCTTTGTCATTCAAGAGGTTTCGCGGCTTAATTTTGTAGACCACAACACCATGGCACGCGTGATTCACGAGTTTTACGAAGTATTTATCGAAAAGTCGCAAATGTTTGGGGGCAAGCAGGTGGCCCAAAATATTGTCCAAAACCTTTTTGGCGAAGAAGATGCACAAAGTTATTTTTTCGAACGCGGCGACCAGTTCAAACTTTTGGCTGAGATGCCTACCCGCGAACTTTTTACCATGCTGTCGCAGGAACACCCCCAATTTGCGGCCTTGATACTCTCATCCATTGACTCGGCCAAGGCCAGTGAGACACTAGAACTTTTCTCTGACAAAGAACGTGTGGACCTGACCAAGCGCATGCTTAACCTGGAGCCACCTATTCTTCCGATTAACGAACTTGAACGTGGCCTCGAAGGCTATTTCTCGCAGCGTGAAATGCAGCGCATGGGTGAAACCGCCAACATACAACGGGTGGCCACTATCTTGGATGATATCGCCGAAAACGAGCGTATTCCTATCATCCGCGCCATCGAAGCCGAATTTCCCAGCAAGGTTAAGCAAATGAAAAAGATGTTGTTTGCGTTTAGCGACCTGCGTCACCTGCCGGATAATTATTTACAATATATTCTCTCTGAAGTACGTGACATGCAGCTTTTGGCTACCGCGCTTAAAGGGATAGACCGTGATCTGCTTGAAAAACTCCAGGCCAACATGTCAGCGCGTATGCGTGAGATGCTGACCGAAGAAATTGAACTGCTGGGTCAAGATGTAGAGCAGAATGCGGTGGAACAATCGCGCAAGACCCTGGTGGGCTACGCCAAAACCTTTGCCTCCGAACGCAACATTTCGCTTAGCGAACTGGTTCCTCAAGATGCGCCAGCCAGCAACGGGGTGACCTCATGATATTTGGAAAGTTGTTTCTGGAGCGGGTCAATAATAATTTTGTGCGCCATGTCAGCGACCGCTTTAGCGAAATGCTGCAAGCCAATATCGAACTTGTTCCAGGCGAGATCAAGACCGATACCTTTGGGGATTTTATTCGCAAGCTACCGTATTTTACGTCAATGAATGTGTTCGAAACCAAACCCACGCAGCGGTATTTTGTACTGGAGATTAATCCGCAAGTGGTGTTTTCGTTTACCGATCGCATGCTGGGGGGGCAGGGCAGCCTGTCCATGAAAGAGCGGCAAACTTTTGCCTTAAGCGAGCAACTGGTGCTTAAAAAAACCATGGAAAAATTCAAGGGTATTTATTGCGAAGTTTTTTTTGAGTGTCAGCTGGTGCGTCAGGAATCGCAGTCGCGGGTGATCCACACCTTTTTAGCCACGGATCCTATTTTTTCAGTCGATTACCAGTGTTACCTTAATGAAAAGCTGGTGGGTGGCGTGCATTCGTGTTTTCCACAAACCGAAACAATCTGAAACGGGTCGGCGAGTTGGTGAGTCGGCGAGTCGGGGACATGTTTGTTTTGCCATTTCGCCGTTTTGCCGTTTCGCCGATTCAATTTATTTCCACGATGTTATGTGTCCTGGGATTACACTCAAGCGCTCTGCATGCTTTTAACAACACCATGGGATTGATCAACATTCCCACGGCGTATAATCGCCAAAGCGCCCAGCTGGAGACCGGTTTGTTTTACCAGTATGGCGTCCAAAGCGCCTCACTGCAGTTGAAAAATTTTTTTCTAAGCTATTCTTTTAGCGATTATACCGAGTACGCGTTAATGATTTATAACCAGAGCGTGATTGGTCACCACGTGCAGCAGCGTTTGTGGAAGGGCAGTTTTAGCCAGGAAAGTTCCGATGCCATTGCCTTTGGCGTCAAGGATTTTGGCGTGACTGGAAACGCACTGATCATTCCAAGCATTTATTTTATTTTAAGCGGCCAGGTTTTTAGCAATGAATATTTTGAATACAACGCGGGTGTCAATCTGCTCAATCCGTTTAACTTGAGCTCCTTTAGCACCCAGTTTTTTGGGGGGGTACAGACCTTTCTTAATCCGGCGCGCATCATGATGGAATTTGATGGTCAAAACTGGAACGCCGGGATGCAGTTTGAGTTTCCGCCCAAAGTCGCCTTAAGTGTGGCCATCAATAAATTGCTGTCCACGACGGTGCAAAATGAATTTGTGGTGGGATTAAGTTACCGGTATAACTTGTTTGGTTCTTATGAAGACCGTCAAAAAACCCTGGAAGAACAGTATAAGACCAACGAGGCACGCCTCGATGACCTTAAACAGCTGATCACCCAATTACCTGAACCCGGAATGCCCAGCGGTTCAGCCTCTCCGTATGTGACCACGGTGACGGTGGTGGTGACGGTGCCGGTCGAAGTCACCCCCGAAATATTTATGAAGCGTGCCAGCCTTACCTCGGCAGATATCGAAGTGGATCTGCCGGAAATCCTTGCCATGTTGCAACAGGGTTTAGAGGCATACTACCGTGGAGATCTTGAAGGCGCGCTCGAAAAATATCTGATGGTGTTAAGCATCGATCCTAATATTGTGGTTGCGCAGGTACGCATCGGAAGTATTTATTACCGCCTGGGCAATAAGCTTCGGGCCCAGGAATACTGGCGTCGAGCATATGAACTGGATCCGTACAACGAAGAATTGCAACGCTTTCTAAAAGCCTTGCCTAAGGCGGCCCCACCATGACTATTGCGGGTTTGCGCATTCTACTGATGGGTTTTGTGATGTTGGTTCTGGCCCAGGATCAGGGGTACGCCTATCCATATACCCGCAGCACGGCTCAAATACCCATGGCTTTGGGGCGGCCAGCGGGCGAAACCCGCTTTGGGCTTTATTACGACACCACCCTTGCAGCCATCACGGCCATTAAACCCATTTCGTTTTTTTTAGGTTACGCGTTTTCAAACGAGACCGAAGTGAACTTAAGATTCCACCAGGGTGAAACCATTGTGTATGGTTTGCAACAGAGGTTGTTTGATTACGGTGCGGGGACGGGCATCACCGACAACGCTGTATCGTTTGGATTGCGCGATTTTTCGACCATCACCAGTCCATCAATGTATGTCATCTGGAGTGGCGATTTGGGCTGGGTCAAGTTGCACGCTGGCATGCGGATGCGCGATCCTTTTGGCACGCCAGGTTTTTTGTATGCCGCAGCACTTTCGCTGCCCAGCCCTTTGGGAGAGCTTTCACTGGATTATGACGGCATCAACCTGTCGGCGGGCACCGAATGGTATTGGGGCATCGATTTTTTAGTGTTTAGAGACTTGGAATTTTCAGCGTCTGCCATCGGGGTACAAAGCCCCTCGACCATGCAGTTTACCTTTTCAACCAATTACCTATTTAATTCGTTGTCAGAAAAAACGCGTACTCAAAAAGAGGATTTTGAGCGCCTCCACGAGAAAGTCTTAAAGCAGCAAGAAGAAATTCGGTTTATGAACTTTTTTGTAGATGAGTATCTGTACCGGATCGAGGCAACCAAGCCTGAAAAAGTATATGAGAGTTTGGCAACTTCTGAAAATACGGGATTACGTTACGTGGGCGAATCAGATGTGGCATCGTTTAACATCGAAGAAGTACGGGCTAAGCGCCTCAACGAAATCGCAGACCATTTTATGCATAGTTTTGAGCTGGTCTACCAGAAGAAGTATTACGAGGCCATTGGAGAGCTGCTAGAGGCGCAGAAAATTAATCCGGAAGAGGCCGAAGTCTATAAACGCATTGGATCCATATACTACACACTGGGTTTGTACGAGAAGGCCCGTGATTATTATCGCGAAGCGCTCATTCGTGACCCCAATGACCGGCAAGTGCAACAAATGCTTATCAAGGCCAACAAGCGAATTGTTGTAGGATATTAAATAGAACCATCCATGGTTGAAAAGAAAAAAGAAAACAGTGGTCAGCCCAGTTATACCCAGTCGGGCAGCGGCTTTGATTTCACATCTTTGCTGGGCATTATCAGCGGTTTTTTTCTAATCGGGTATGCCATTTTCCACGAAGGTGGCAAGCTGACCACTTACTTAAATCCTGGTGCAGGCATGTTGGTGATCGGCGGCACGATGGCGGCGGTCTACATCAGTTTTCCGGCGCAGCGCGTGCACAATGTGATGTTTGTGTTTATCAATATTTTTCGTAGAAAAGTCCGTTCTCCTGTAGAAATGGTGGAGTCTGTGGTGCAGCTGGCGATGACGGTGCGCAAGGGCGGCACGCTTAAACTTGAGAAAGAAGAAAAGAAGATCGGCGACCTGTTTCTCAAACACTGTGTCGAAATGGTGGTGGATGGCGTCGATCCCGAGGTGATGGAAACCGTGATGGAACACGAGATCAACTCTATGAAACAACGCCACCTTGAAGGTCAGCATATTTTTAGCACTCTGGCCAGTTATGCGCCGGCTTTTGGACTGATCGGTACGGTGGTGGGTCTGGTGCAGATGATGTTGAACCTAAACGATCCTGACCGGGTGGGTCCCTCCATGGCCATTGCCATGATTGGCACCTTTTATGGCATCATCTTTGCCAACCTGGTTTTTGTGCCGATTACCGAAAAACTTAAGGCCCGCATGAACGAAGAAGTGTTTCTGATGCGTCTGACGGCCGAGGGTATCATGGGCTTGCGCCGCAAAGTGCATCCACGGGATATTGAGCTGTTGCTTAATGCGTCGCTGCCTTCGAGCATGCGTCATACCGTGCAACGTGCGGTTGGCGCAGAAGCGGGGGCGGCAGCGGCCCCAGTCGCAGGAGGCGGTGCAGCGGCGTGAGCGCCAAATCACGGTTTCAGGAAAGCCACGAAGAGGAGGACGGAGGCGGAGGGCACAAGGGTAGCCTCTGGATGATCAGTTATATCGACCTGCTGTCGCTCTTGCTGGCATTTTTTGTGCTGCTCTTTACTTTGAGCACGGTGGATAAAAACAAGTTCAAGGCGGTCACGGAATCCATCACCGGTGCCATCGATGCCAAGGAAGTTCCCAACCTGTTCAAGCAGGAAGACTTGGCGAAAATCCAATCAGAACTGGACCAGCATTTTACCAGTCACAAATTGCAAGATCGTGTGCGCATGGAAATGACGGCCGAGGGCTTACGCATCACCATGAGTGCCCGATTTTTTAAAATTGGCGAGGATGAGATCCTGCCTGAAGGCTTGGAAGTGCTCAAGGAAATCTCCAAAAAAATACGTTATTATTCTTATGCTTTGCGAGTCGAAGGCCATACGGACAACGTTCCCATCCTGACCGAGCGGTATCCCAATAACTGGTATCTGTCTTCAGCGCGATCAAGCAGCGTGATCAGATATTTAATCAGAGCGGGCGTGAATCCAGGACGCATGTCGGCGGTGGGTTATGCCGAATACAGGCCGGTGGTACCCAACGACACACAAGAAAATCGTGACCGGAATCGTCGGGTTGAACTCATTGTCCTGCGTTTTAAAGAAGCCTAAAACATCATGGGGACACAACTTAGAGGTATCCGTGGTGCAACGGTGGCTGCCGACAACAGCCGGGAAGCTATTTTAAGCGCCACAAGTGACCTGCTACAGCGGCTGATTGCAGAAAACAAGCTTCAAATTCAGGATATCGCCAGTATTTTTTTTTCGGTGACACCTGATCTTGATGCCGAGTTTCCAGCCGTGGCGGCACGCCAGATGGGTATGGAAACGGTGCCGCTTTTATGCCTCAACGAAATCCCAGTGCGGGGTAGCCTGCCACGGTGTGTCCGCATCTTGATACACGCCAATCTCACCTGGGCGCAAAAAGAAGTGCGGCATGTCTACCTTGGCGAGGCTGCCCGCTTGCGACCGGATATCGTGGGGTATGCATCGTAGCCCTTTTTGGACAAAGGGTATCTTTTGCATTTTTTAGAAGATTTTTACATAATGGCGACATCCTTTTAGGATAAGAAATGGGAGTACATCCATGATTGTGGTTATGAAAAGCGGCGCAACCGAAGAAGAAATTAAGCAGGTGATTGCCCAGCTTAAGGGTCTTGGTTTTGGTACCCATGTGAGTCAGGGCGTTGAACGGACACTCATTGGCGCCATCGGCGACAAGTCGGTGCTTGAGCCGGGTTTTATCGAATCTCTTCCGGGTGTGATGGAAGTCATGCCCATTCGCAAACCTTATAAACTGGTGGGACGCGAGTTACATACCAGCGATACTCTGGTGAAGATCAAAGACGGTATCACCATCGGAAAAGACGCTGGTTTTTTGGCCATGGCCGGGCCATGCTCGGTTGAAACCGAAGAACAAATTTTTGCCTGTGCCCAGGTGGTGGCCGAATGTGGCGGCAAGGTGTTGCGTGGGGGCGCTTTTAAACCACGCACCTCGCCCTATAGTTTTCAAGGTTTAGGTGAGGCAGGCCTCAAAATGATGCGTCAGGCCGCCGATGCTCACGGGCTTGCAGTGGTCACCGAGGTGATGGAGATCCGCCAAATTGATGTGATCCACCCATACACTGATATTTTTCAAATTGGTGCCCGAAACACCCAAAATTTCAACTTGTTACGCGAAGTAGGCCGTGCATCAAAAGCGGTGCTGCTTAAGCGCGGTATTGCGGGCACCATGGAAGAACTTTTAATGTCGGCGGAGTACCTGCTTTCAGAAGGCAACAGCCAGGTTATCCTTTGTGAGCGTGGTATTCGCACTTTTGAAACCATGACCCGCAATACCTACGACATCTCTGCCATTCCAGTGCTTAAAAAACAAACACATTTGCCTATCGTTGGTGATCCGTCTCACGGCATCGGTAAGTCAGAATTTGTTCCGGATCTTGCCCTTGCCACGGTGGCGGCCGGAGCACACGGTATGATTCTTGAGATTCATCCCAATCCGGCCAAAGCTTTAAGCGATGGGCCGCAGAGCCTTGATTTCAGCCAGTTCCGCGCATTGATGCATAAGATTCAGCGGGTATCCCAACTGATGCAGCAGTTTAAAACCCAGGCAGCCCTTGCCTAGCACCTACGATGATTAAACGTGTGTGCATTGTAGGTCTGGGGCTGATGGGCGGATCCCTTGGCTATGCCTTTCGCACGCGCGGACAGGTGGATGAGATCGTGGGCCATGATTGCAGCCGCGATGTGTGCACACGCGCAGTCGAGCGCGGTTGCGTGCAGACGGCCACGCCGGTCTTAAGCGAAGCGGTGGCCGATGCCGATGTGGTGTTTGTGTGTACGCCCATCCATTTGGTGGCGCCCGTGGTACGCGATATCTGCGCGCACGTTAAAAAAGGCACTATCATCACTGATGTAGGTAGCACCAAAACCCAGATTGTAGATCAATTAAAGGATCTGCCCCGCAAAGATGTTTTTTTTGTGGGGGGGCATCCCATGGCGGGTTCGGACCGTTCGGGTATTGATGCTGCCCGGCCAGACTTGTTTCAGGGAGCCTTATATTTTTTAACGCCAGTGCCTGAAACGCAGCCCAGAGCCCTGGATGAACTTGACCAATTTATCCAGCGCCTGACGCCGCGCGTCGAACAACTTTCGCCCCAAAAACATGATGCTCTGGTGGCCTTGGCAAGTCATCTGCCTTTTATGGTGGCAACGGCTTTGGTGCAGACCTTTAAAAATTCGCAACAACCTCCGCTTGAGGAGTTATTGAACGTGGTTTCCACCGGTTTTCGTGACAGCACTCGCGTGGCGGCCCACCCGCCTGACTGGGGAAAAGATGTGGTGATCAGCAACCATGAAAACGTGCTCAAGGAACTCGATCGTTTTTTAGAGGCCGCAAATGAGTTGCGAAAGAAAATTGCAGAACGGGATGAACAAGCGTTATATCAGTGGTTCAGCGAGGTTTCGGTGTTCCGGCGCGGCATGTATGCGAGTCGGCCGTCTTAGACTTTATACTGCCGTTGTTTGCTTAACCTGGCACTGCGTGGTGGCGCACGCCGGGGTATTGATTTCGCTGCGTCAGGATATTGAACATGTGGTGCCCTTCAACTGGATCCAGATGGATCCAGGCTACCGACGGGTGGCCTATATCAACTGGGATGCTTCAAATGGCGTATTTGCGTTGTATCTACGGGGCTTAAATTCCACTCAAGATGTTCGCATTGGGGACAGCAAGGGGCATGCCATGGCGCCGGTATGGAGTCCGGATGGACAGAAGATCGCATATCTTCAATCAGACAGCGACAGTATCTTGTCTACCCAAAAGCAAATTGCGATCTATGATGTGGCCGGGGGAGTACTCAAGACACTGCCCACGCCTCCGAGGCGTCTGATCAATGTCAGTTTTTCTGGCGATGGTCAAAGCGTCTATGCCATAGCTTATAAAGTCGCTGATCTGGCCAGCGCCGTTCAGGAGAGCCAGGTTTACATGTATGCGCTGGCGGGGTCACCCAACGAAACCTTGTTGTTTGAGGAACACGGGTATATCCCGCAGATTTTTGAAGTTCCGCACAAGGCACAGTTGTTTTATTTGCTGTTTAATGCGCCTACCTGGCCTTATGGGAGTGGCTGGTATTTTGACAAGGCCACGCAGTCTGTCCGGGCCCTGCAAATCAGGCTTGAGCCTTCGGATTATTCCGGGTCGCATTTGCTTGGGGGCGGATTTCAAGCGCTGACCGACCCAGGTCAGGGCACCCTGTGGCTGGGCACCGGCCGCCAGGTATTTTCGTTTTCGTTTCATGATGAGCACTGGCAACGCTGGATTGCGGCCACACGTTTTGCAGTGCTTTCGCAGGGCTCTGACTTGTTGATTTCGCGTGATCAAAACTTGTACCTAAAACAACCCAAAAAAAAACTTGAACCGGTGGCGGATGCGCCCAGAGGCGAATTGCTGGCTTATCGGCCAGGCGCTTTGCTGCTTTACGTACCCAGCGAAAGTGGCGCTGATATCCAACGTTTGCCAGTCGAGGTGAGCATCAGGCGACCGGTTTCAAAAATGATCATGGTTCTGTATGTAGGCTTAGTGGCGGTGCTGGCTGCCTTGCTTATTTGGCGCTATAAAAAATATAAGGAGCTTCATCACATCCAGAACCAGGGCGCGGGCGATGTTAAACCAGCAGTTTCACCCTTGCAGAGGCTGACCGAGACCGAGTTACCTGCGCCACCTGCAAAACCGGACGCAGTGCCGCTTTCGGAGCGTATCAAACGGTTGAAATCATCCACCCCTCCGTCGCCAGAAGCAGCCGACTCGCCCCCTTTATGACACAACAGTGATGACTTTTACTGAAATCTATCAATCCCGGCCCGCCATTTCTTTTGAGGTCTCTCCGCCCAAAACCGCAGACGGGGTGGCCAGCTTACAAAAAACCATGGATGAGCTGGTGACCCTTAAACCGGCTTTGGTGACGGTGACTTATGGCGCCATGGGAAGCACCCAGCAGACCACCCAGTTACTGGTGACAGGCTTTAAAAAAAAATACCAGATACCCGTGGCCTCACACCTGACCTGTATCAGCGCCACCCGTCAGTCAATCAGGCAGTATGCCGAAACTTTGCTGGCGCATGGTGTTCGGCATGTGGTGGCCTTGCGGGGCGATATTCCCCCAGATGCTGCTGCACAAGGCCGGGATGTCCTGGGAGATTTTAAACATGCCAGCGAACTGGTGGCATTTATCAAGCAGCATTACCCGCAGATCAGCATGGCGGTGGCAGGCTATCCCGAAAAACATCTCGAAGCGCCTGATATGCGTAGCGACATACAATATCTTAAACAAAAGGTGGACGCTGGCGCGGATGCCGTCATCACCCAGCTTTTTTATGATAACCAAAATTATTCACGTTTTTGCCTGGAGTGTGCGGCGGCAGGTATTCGTGTGCCGATTATTCCGGGCTTAATGCCGGTGGTGAATTTACACCAGATCAAGCGCATCACATCCATGTGCGGAGCCACTATTCCCAAAGATTTGATGCAGCAGCTGGACGCTTGTGGTGACGACCCAATGGCGGTACTTGAATGCGGGGTGGCCTGGACTGTTCGGCAAGCCCGCGAATTGCTCG
Organism: bacterium; assembly: GCA_023249225.1. GTDB lineage: Bacteria > Margulisbacteria > Marinamargulisbacteria > JAHFDA01 > JAHFDA01 > JAHFDA01. The sequence continues at coordinate 24,867 of JAHFDA010000013.1, read as the reverse complement.
CGCAGAAAGTTCCTGGAATCCATTTTTATGTGCTGAATAAAGCGCAGGCGGCAGAAAAAATCGTTAAACAACTTTCATAGAAGGTCTATTTATTCAAAAGTTTAGGGTGTTATTTGGGCCGGGAAAAATGCATGCATGCACTCCTCAAAAACAGCGTGCTTAAGATACTACAGTGAATATGATGGGTATTATGTTTGGGTTGATGAAGGCGACAATCATCAGCGCGGAATCACGCGTCATAAGACCCTTAACGAGGCCCGGCAACGCATGGAGCAACTGCAAAAAAACTTTGGCATTGCCTTTGCAAACGAAGATCTTTCTGAATTGGCCAAGGCGTAGCATCATCTAAACATTTAAATGTATTAACTTCCACATTTTTCGATAATAAATGTGGGTTTAACCAGGGTTTCCCTAAAACAGGTAGCAGTCAATGTTGATTCACTGGCGGCTTTAAAAGGTACGGTGCGTACGCTCAATGGCTGGTCACTCGTACCGCTTGTACGTGTTTTTGACTGCCTTGGATTGGCGTATAACCTGCTCGACGGGCCGGTCTCGGTAGCACAGCACCAGTTGAATACGGTCAAAATGCATGGCATCTATGACTACCTTGCCAGTATCGATCTGGGACACTTTGTGACCGAAGCCGAACTTGCCTTTGAACTTAATCATCGTGGTGCAGAACTCTTAGCCGATTCTGAACGCATGGCTTGGGATCCGCCTTATGGCACCTTGTATTTTCTTGGAAATAACACGCGTGCCGAAAAAGTACTCTGCCAGCCTATATTTCCACTTGAGTCTGTTGCGCGCCTGCTGCGCTCCACAGCTTCAGCCCTATTGCAGGAGATCATTCTTGAATCTTACGTGATGCCTTTTTGGGTGGCACTGGCACAAATTCCACTGGGGGAAAGATTGGCCCAGGGTGAGCAAGTCAATTTAACTGAATCCAGTAGTATTGCGGTGGCCAATCTGGCAGCCTGGTTTGGTGTCTTAAAAGATGTGGGCATGGCAGAAACTTCTGCCGATGGCGTTAAAGTGCGCCTCACAGAATACGGACAGGCCCGTTGGCAGGCGCGGCATGCCCTGGGTGTGCCCTGGTCCTACCTGCAGCATTTTAAAATACTCGAACTCTTGTTGCGTGGGCAAGGCAATGTGCACTGTGATCGCGGACATAACGTGACCGGTTCTGGCAACACGCATGGGCCGATCTTTGCGCTGGCAGAAGCGGTTATTGCTGCTACACAAGCAAAGTTTATCGTCGACATTGGTTGTGGCGATGGGGCGTTTTTAGCCTGGGCACTCAAGGTGCGGGAGGCCCAGGGCAAAACACTGCAGCCGGTGGGTGTCGATTTTGAGACCGTGCCCTTGCAGATTACGTCTCAGAGAGTTCCGGGGGCGCAGGTGTTTCGTGGCAACATCAAGGATCCGGATCAAATTGCAAAAGATTTGCGCGCGCGGGGCTTAGATCCAGCCGATGGAATTTACTTTACCAATTTTATAGCGCACGAAGTCACCGGCGAAACCTTTGGCATGCGTCCCGATACCTTGTTTGAGGCTCATTGCAGGCATTTGGGCATGGGCCATGGCAACGTGTTTGCCGAAGTGTATCAACTGCCCTGGCAGGTGATCGCGCGCCAGGGACGCTACGAACGATCTACCAACCCGCCTTATGGCCTGGTACATACGCTTTCGGGACAAGGCATGCTAAAAGAATCTGATTGGCTTAAGGCTTTTAAAGGCGCTGGATTTTCACGTACCGATTACAAACCCATGCGACCCATCAACCGGGGCGAAGATCCCCTGTATCACGCGCACGGTATGCTATTTGGTTTTACAAGGTGAAAAAAATAAGCCCCTCTGTTTGTTAGGCCTTGTGGGAGGCCAGAGGGGCTAGGGCCAGAAAACCTATCAATAAACCTGTAAGTTAATGTAATCGCTTGTGGTAAGCTTTCCGTCGCTTACGGTCAGCACGATGCGGTAAGTTCCAGACGAAGAAGGCGAAATAAAGTACGCATTCAGCGAATCTGCGTCAAAGATTTCTATGTTGCCATTTAACGCGGTCCACTGCACCGTGATCGGGTCGCCATCCGGGTCATACGCATTGCCTTCAAGATAGATAAAGCGTCCAGGCATGGCACCCGTGTCATCGCCGGCATTGACCACAGGAGCTTTATTGAGGTTGATGACGGTAACGGTAACGCTGTCGGCCATGCTGACATCCTTGCCGTCCGAGACCAGCAGATTAAATACATAGGTACCAGCTGCCGAGGGAGCTGTAAACGTGGGTTCTGCCACCGTTGAGCTTGAAAGCATAATGCCGCTTGGGGCTGTCCACATATATGACAGCGCATCGCCATCCGCATCGGAACCGCTGCCATGCAGTGTTACTTTGCTACCCGTTCCTACAGTTTGGTTTGTTCCAGCTTCAGAGACCGGTGCCGTATTGGGGACAAATACTGTAATCATGACGCTGTCGGCCACGCTGACATCCTTGCCGTCTGATACCAGCAGGGTCAACACATAATCTCCAGCTGCCATTGGGGCAGTGAAACTTGGGTTTGCAACATTGGCGTTGGAAAGTACGATACCGCTGGGGGCTGTCCACATATAGGAGAGTGTGTCTCCATTTGCATCAGAGCCACTACCATGCAGGGTCACCATGCTTCCAGCCATTACGGTTTGGTTGATTCCAGCATCGGCCACGGGTGCCGTATTGGGAACAATGACTGTGACCATAACCGTGTCTTGCGCGCTTACGAATCCGTCAGAAACGGTGAGTGTAAACATATACATACCAGCCGTTGCGGGTGCCACAAAACTGGCATTGGCGGCGCTGGCGTTTACCAGGGTCATTCCCGCTGGGGCTGACCAGGCATAACTTAACGCATCACCATCGGCGTCGATAGCGCTGCCATGCAGGGTTACCATGCTTCCCGCCAACACAGACATGTCATCGCCAGCGATGGCCGCAGGGGCATGGTTAAACATTCCTAACAGGATGCGGTCTGCCAGGGGGTGCAGCTTACCGTCCTTGATGACATTTTTAAGAATCCGGGCATGGACTGCGTCGACACCATGGCCCGTCAGGTCTTTTTTATGCTTAAGTAGCTGTTTGACGGTATCAAGTTCCTGATGCACGATGCGAATCGATTCGCGTAAGGCTTGTTCATCCTGATGAATCTTTTTATGCGGATGATTGGCAGTCAACAACTCGATTAGATTTTTTTGAAGATTCTGATAGATGGTTAACAAGGCATCATCCACATTTTGGTAACGGATACTGGCCCGTTCAATTTGTTCCATTCTGTGATGGACCCATTTGGCGTTGTGCTGGGCCGTGAGTTGGCCGCCCTGGGGGTTGTAATCCATAAGTTCGGGATCATTGCTAATGTCGAGTGCTTGAAGAGTAGATGCGCCACTGGCGGACGAATCGGCCACTGGAGCGTTGCTCACATCGGCCATATATCCGCACCCGGAAAAGATCAGAATACATGCGAGGCCAAAAGTTGCAGCTGTGCTGCGTTTAATAGTAAGCATGAGACACCTCCGTATTCTGCTTACAACCTATAACTGGCCCACGCTTGTATTATTCCCATCTTGAGAGGGTTTTAAACTTTTAAAACAGCAAGATTTTTGAATGTTTGCAAAATTTACACACTGGCGGAGAGGGAGGGGTTCGAACCCTCGATACAGTTTCCTGTATACACGCTTTCCAGGCGTGTTCCTTCAACCACTCGGACACCTCTCCTAGGTTGTGCTGGCTAATATCAGGTAGGCCTCCATTATATATAACCCGGACTTATGCCCGGGGTTTCTTTGAGAACCGCGGAGGGCTTGTTACACTTTTAAAATGTCTCAAGTCCAAACCCCTGCTTCTGAAGCGCGCGTGGTTTCGCAAAAAGGCCTGATTTCTGTTGAACGCGTTGGACAACATGGTTTTTGGTGGCAGGATCTGTATCACTTTTTAATGGTCAGCCCGTGGGCCACAGTCATTGCACTTTTGGCCCTTATGCATACGCTGGTACATCTGGTCTTTGCTTCGGGTTTTTTACTTTGTGGCGATTGCATCGAAAACGCCCGCCCTGGAAATTTTGTGGATGCATATTTTTTTAGTGTGCAGACTTTGTACACCATCGGCTATGGTTTTATGCATCCCAATGGACTGATCGCCAATGGTTTGGTGGTGATCGAATCGTTTACCGGTTTGCTGCTTTTGGCAGTGATGACAGGGATTTGTTTTGCCAAGTTCTCACGTCCCACGGCCCGAGTGTTGTTCAGCCAGAATGCCGTCATTCATGCTCACAATGGCGTGCCGCATCTTGTCTTGCGGATTGCCAATGAACGCGCCAACAACATGATTGTGGAGGCCAGTGTACGGGTCACGTTACTCAAGCTAGAAGTAGACTCCGAAGGCCGCAGTATGCGTCGGCTGCATGACTTAAAGCTGATGCGCAGCCACAACCCCATGTTTGCGCTTACATGGACCGTGATGCACCCGATTGATGCAGATAGCCCGTTGTTCAATCGTACGCTCGACCAAATGAAAAAAGAAAACGACAATTTGGTGGTGACGCTAACGGGTATGGACAAGACCTTGCTACAGACGGTGCATACGCAGCATGCTTATACGCCCAGCGAAATCATTCCGGATGCCGATTTTGAGGATGTCCTGACCATTTCATCCGATGGCACCCGGCGACTGGATTTTAGAAAATTTCACGAAATCAAAAAAAATACTTAGTGATTTAGGTAACCCCCCAGGGAACGCGTGGAGGCCACGGCCGCATCATGAAGGAATGGCTGGCGGTTGAGCCTGGCTCCACGGTAGATTGGTTAAAACTTTCAAAAGAAGCGAAAGATTTTGTGGCAAAGCTCTCTGCTTGATAAACTCTCCACCGGAGAGATGGCAGAGTGGTCTATCGCGCCTGACTCGAAATCAGGTAAGCCGCAAGGCTTCGGGGGTTCGACTCCCCCTCTCTCCGCCATCTCTATCGGCCCGCCTGGCACCGGTAAATCTCATATGGCCCAAGCCGTGGGCCTTTGTGCTATTCACGCGGGTTATCAAGTCTTGTATTACCCAGTATTTGAACTGCTCGACCTGATTCAGGCCAGTCCCGGAGCTAAAGATTCAGCTTACTTATGGCCTGCCGCTGGTGTCTTTTGAGCCTTATCGCTGCCAGATTTTTCCGGAGTTTCCGGGGAGGCTGAAGGCAGCTCGTTTTTGGTGGGCTTGTCGGGCATGGAAACTTCTGGAACTTTTTTATCTTTATCCGCAGCCTCTTTAGGTTCCGTGATCGGTTTTTCCGGCTGTGCAGGACGTTGCGGCGCCAGGGCCATTACCACGGCCTGCGGTCCAGCCAGGTAAAGGGTTTTTTCGGCTGTATCCATAAAGAGGCCACGTCCAGGCCGACTAATTTTTTCAACAAGGACGGGTGCAACAGGGTTGCTGACGTTAACAACGTACATGCCATTGTAGGCGGCCGTATATAGCAACATCTCCCGCGATAAAACAATATCGTAACCCTTGGCTTCCGGAAATTGCGCTAACAGCGTCGGATGCGCCGGACTGGATATGTCTACGGCCAGCAATCCGTTCCAGCGATCGGCCACGTAGGCGATATTTTTTTCAACGTGTACGCCCACTGCAAAGTTTTTTGCAAGCTTGAACTGTCCGACCTTTTTCATGGCCTTGGGGTCGGCCACATTCAAAATTACCAGTCCCTGGCCCAAATCGGCAGCATACGCAAGATCGTTGACCACATTGATTTCCCGCGCCGGTCCGGCCAACACGGTTGAAATCACTTTGGGTTGGTATAAATCCGACACGTCGATGGCCACCACGCCGCCACCGGTAGCGGCCACAAACAAGACATTGTCTTTCAGAGCCAGTTTGTAGGCGAAACCTTTTTTAAAGTAAACGGTGCTGATTCTTTGCACTGTTCCGTCGGAGACTTTCAAGATATGAATGCGATTCCGGTCGCTCATATAAAGCACCTTTTTGGTCAGCAAAAGGCCCCGACAGATGGTGTATTTATCAAATTTGTACGTGGACTTGAAAGCAACCGTCAATTTTCCATTTTCTTTGGCCTTTTCCCATATTTCCAACCCATTAATACCATTGGCAACGTAAATGTATTTTTCATCGGACGCAATGGCCCAGCGTCCAGATCTGATTTTAGGGGTAAACGCGCAGAGTTCACTTATGGCGCTGTATGCGCGGTCGCTTGCGCTGACTGCAACCGTGCCCATGGTCGCAAGTCCCGGCTCAAGATCTTCGTCGTCCGCGCCATCGTCTTCGAAATCTACACTGGCAACCCCCACCACGCTTTCCACATTGAGGGACTGCGCATCAATCGCCTGCTCGTCGGTGGCCGTGCTTTGAGGCGCCATTCCGCAACCCCAGGTGCCAAACAAGGCCAAGGCCCCGAGCAATACAGAAATCGTTGTTTTTTTCATTCGATTACCCCTTTTTTGAAAACGCCGTCCCAAGCAACCGATAAAACCACAAGACGACCAAACAACGAGAGTGACAGCTTGAGAACTGGATACTTAATTTCCCGCAAATTGGGGTTTTAAAACAATGGTTGACGAGGTGAAGGTTTTTTAATATCGGTTTATGCGGCCAAAGCCAGTATTTTGTATTGGTAATACATAGTATATTGCATTACTAATACAAAATATTTATAATACCCCCATGGATCTTTTAAAAACTTTAGACGACCAGAATCAAATATTCAGGCGGTCACGTTCGTTGGTCTCGCGAGCAGCGCTCGGAGACATGCAAAAGTATCTTAAGCTGAAGGAAACGGTGCTCATCACGGGTATCCGGCGCTGTGGCAAATCATCGCTGTTAAAACTAATAGCAGACGCGTACCTGAATGGTTCATATTTTTATGTGAATTTTGACGATGAACGTCTTGGTGGGTTACGGATGGAAGATCTTCAGTCGGTCTACGAAAATGCGTTGCAGGCGCTTGGAACGCAGTCTCCGCGCTATGCCCTGCTCGACGAAGTTCAGGAAATTAAAGGCTGGGAAAAATGGGTCAATCGCCTGTGCGAAATGGAGGGGCTCAAGATTTTTGTCACCGGTTCCAACGCGCAGTTGCTGTCCGGCGAGATGGCCAGCAGTCTAACTGGTCGCTACTTGCCGCTGTCCTTGCGGCCGTTTTCGTTCGCCGAGTATCTTGGCGCCCTGAAAATCAAGACAACGCACAAAAGCACACATGAAAAGCTAAGCATCAAGCGTGCCTTTGACGACTATTTACGTTATGGCGGTTTTCCAGAAGTTTTTAAACAGCAATCTTTACCGCTGGTTCAGGAGTATTACGCCCATATCCTGCAAAAGGATATCGCCGCCCGCTTAAAGTTGCGCAAGGTCAGCGAGCTGAAAGAGCTGGCCAAGTTTTGTATGTTGCATACGGCGTGTCTGCATAGCCACAACAGTTTGGCCAAGGCCTTTGGCTTAAAAAGCTCGCATACTGCGCAAAAGATTTTGGCCAGCATGGACGCGGCTTATTTAACCGAACGCATCTGGCTTTACACCCGGTCGCTGAAGCAACAGGCCCGCAATCCTTTTAAGCTTTATGCCACGGATCATGGCATGGTGCGGAGTCTTGGCACACCGGGCATTGAAATGGATGGACGCCTGCTCGAAACGATGGTTTTTAACGAATGTCGCCGACGCGGCCATGAAGTTTATTATTGGAAGGCGCCCGCCGCCGAGGTGGATATTTATATTCCCGGGCGCAAGGAAGCCATTCAAGTATCCTGGACGCTGCGCCAGCCCCAGACCCGTGAGCGCGAAGTCGGTAGTCTAATGCTTGCCATGCAGCAGCTTAAACTCAAACAAGGCCTGATCCTGACTTACGATGATCCCACGGAGAAGCTGGTTCAGGACGGAAAAACCATTCGCATTTTGGCAACGCGGGAGTGGATGTTGGGGTGATTTACTGCATTGCCTGTACTACACTTCTTGAACGTAATCGGAATCCAGTGGGTAGTTTCTACCCCTTCCGGACTCACTATGACAATGGGAATATTGAGTTGAACTTGATCGGGAAACTCGGTAAGCCGTGCAAAAAAGCCACCAGACCGGGACACTGCGAAACCAGCCGCACATTACGCGCAAGCAGCGCCGCCGCCCCAAACAACTTTGCTGCCGTGCTCTACCACATGGCCACGCCCAAGTAGGTATTGAACCACCTCTTAGACCAAGTTTTGACGGGTCTCGGGTAAACCCCGTGAACCTATGACACCTATTTGCATGTTGCACCTCTGGGTTGAAATTTGTTGAGCAAAAACCAGAAACACAAAGGCTAGGTCAAGGGGCTGATTTATTTATTTTTTTGCGATGTTTTTGATTAATCTCGCTATAATGAGGGCCTAAAAAGGGATTATCTGAATAATGGTAAAACAAAAAAAAGAATCTGAAAGTAAAAGCACCACCGCGGCCAACCTAGGGTTTGAAGCTCAGCTTTGGAAGGCAGCAGATGCCATGCGTAATAATATGGATGCTGCCGAATATAAACACGTAGTTTTAGGTCTCTTATTTCTTAAATATATTTCTGATGCCTTTGAAGAACAGTACACTAAGTTAAGTGCCGATGTTGCAAATGGCGCTAATCCAGAAGATCGTGACGAATATTTAGCAGAAAATATTTTTTGGGTACCCAAGGAAGCGCGCTGGCTAATGATTAAGGCGAACGCCAAGCAAGCAAGTATTGGTAGCATGCTTGATGACGCCATGGTGGCTATTGAACGGGATAATCCGACCTTAAAAGGAGTTTTGCCGAAGGACTATGCTCGACCAGGCTTAGATAAGGTACGACTAGGACAAATCATTGATCTAGTGAGTAATATCGGTTTGGGTGATAGCGAGAATCGGTCCAAAGATATCTTAGGACGAGTCTATGAATATTTTCTAACCCAATTTGCCAGCGCTGAAGGTAAAAACGGGGGACAGTTTTACACACCTCGTTCGGTTGTTCAGCTTTTGGTGACTATGATTGCTCCGTACAAAGGTCGTGTATACGATCCGGCCTGTGGTTCGGGGGGTATGTTTGTTTCCAGTGAAAAATTTATTGAGGCTCATGGTGGAAAAATTGGGGATCTATCTATTTATGGCCAAGAATCCAACTATACGACCTGGCGGCTGGCTAAGATGAACTTGGCCATTCGTGGTATCGATGCACAGATTGTGCACGGAGATACGTTTCATGCGCAGGGACACAAGGATTTAAAAGCGGATTTTGTTTTGGCTAACCCGCCCTTTAACGACAGTGATTGGCGCGGCGATCTAATCAAAGATGATGCGCGTTGGAAGTTTGGTGTTCCGCCTGCGGGCAATGCCAACTATGCCTGGGTACAGCATTTTATTCATCACCTTGCACCTAACGGCATTGCTGGTTTTGTGCTTGCTAATGGGTCAATGTCGTCGAATCAATCTGGCGAAGGTGAGATTAGAAAGAATATTATAGAAGCTGATTTGGTCGACTGCATGGTAGCCATGCCCGGACAACTGTTTTATTCCACCCAAATTCCGGTTTGCTTGTGGTTTGTGACGCGCAATAAGAACAGCAGCAAGCTGCGTAACCGTAAAGGTGAAACATTGTTCATTGATGCACGCAAAATGGGTGTCATGGCCGACCGTACCCATAGGGAACTAAGCGACACTGACATTCAAAAAATTGCCAATACTTATCATGCTTGGCGGGGCGATGCAGAGGTCGGGGTCTATGCCGATGTTTTGGGTTACTGTAAATCGGTTGGCCTAGATGAAATCCGCAAACATGGTCATGTGCTGACACCTGGGCGTTATGTGGGTGCAGAAGCGATAGAGGATGATGGTATTCCGTTTGCAGAAAAAATGGCGACTTTGACTATGACCCTATATGAGCAAATGGCTGAAGGCCAAAAATTGGATGCGGCGATTAAGAAGAATTTGGCGGGTCTGGGGTTTGGGAAAGACTAAAATAGTTTATGACTAGATCTAGCCTAGAAAAACTCATCGATGAACTTCTACCCCTTCCAAATGAAGCTGAATGGATTGAATTTAAGCTAAACAACGAAGAACCTCTCTCTATAGGGGAAAATATTTCTGCGATTGCAAACGCAACTGCCCTCTTGAATCGCACCAATGGATATATTGTTTGGGGGATAGACAATACACACAATGTGGTAGGAACAAAATTTAAAGCATCAACTGCTAAAAAAGGTGCGGAGGAACTGCAGAATTGGCTAAGTCATCTATTGAACCCCAGACTTGATTTTCGAATTCAGGAGTTTGCTTATCAGGATAAGCCCATGGTTCTGATTAATGTTCCAGCGGCTTCCTATATGCCGGTCAGATTTAATGGTGAAGAATATATTCGGGTGGGATCCGCTACTAAAAAACTAAAAGAGTTTCCTGACAAGGAGCGTAACCTTTGGGCAAAGTTTCGCCACGAGTCGTTCGAGAAAGGCATAGCCTCTGCTTCAATTACCGCCGAGACAGTTTTAGAGCTTATCGACTATCCTGCCTTTTTTGAATTGTTAGGACAACCGTTGCCGGAAAATCGCATAGGCATTTTGGAGCGCTTAAAAACGGAAAACGTTATTCAAGAAGATGACGATGGAAAATTTCAAGTTACAAATTTGGGAGCCATATTATTTGCCCGGCGTCTTGAGGCTTTTGATGGGTTAAAAAGAAAAGCCATGCGTGTTATTCAATACAAAGGCACTGTACGAACCGAAACGCTCAAAGAGCAGCTGGAGGTTAAAGGTTACGCTGTGGGATTTGAATTATTAATAGATTATATAAATAATCTCTTGCCGAGCAACGAAGAGATAGGTCGATCGCTTAGACGCGAAGTACGAATGTATCCCGAAATAGCTATTCGCGAACTTGTTGCAAATGCCATTATTCACCAAGATTTTTTAATTAGCGGTACCGGTCCTATGGTAGAAATATTCTCAGACCGCATCGAAATTACTAATCCTGGCGTTCCATTGATAGATCCATTGCGATTCATTGACGAACCACCACGTTCTAGAAATGAGGCGCTGGCAGCATTTATGCGGCGACTCAATATTTGTGAAGAACGGGGTAGTGGTATCGATAAGGTCATATTTCAGATCGAGTTTTTTCAGTTACCACCGCCGGATTTTCAGGAGAGTACGAATCATACCAAGGTAATTTTATATGCCCCGCAAAATGTCTCTCAGATGAAGAAGAGCGATCGCATACGTGCCTGCTATCAGCATGCCTGTTTATGTTATGTTTCGAATAAAAAGATGACCAACGCTACCTTAAGGGAAAGGTTTGGAATTAAAGAAGAAAATTCATCAATGGCTTCCAGATTTATTTCAGAAACCATGAAAGCGGGTCGTATTAAGGCGTCAGATCCCGAAAATAACTCAAAAAAGCATGCCCAATATGTGCCATTTTGGCTGTAATTTTTACATGATATTTTACGCATCTTATTTGACTACTACCGCTTTACAAAGCAGTAAAGTGCTAGAAAACACCAAAAATACAGGCATATTCTTATTTGACGGTTATTTGACTAGTTGGATGCCCCAAGGAAATATCTGTGGATAACTCACTTTTCCAAGCCTTTAGATTTCAATCTCAATTGTGGAACAAGTTGTTCCATAAACGTAAGGGGCATCCGAATTGCAATCCCATTCCAAAATCTACCAATTAAAAATAACCTTATTGGATATTGAACCATCCATCTGGCGGCGAGTTTTAGTGCCCGCTAACCTGACTCTGGGCGAACTGCATGATGTCATTCAGATCAGCATGGGTTGGTTAGACAGTCATCTGCATCAGTTTCGGCAGGGCGAAGCTATTTATTCTGATCCGAAATTTGAGTTGGATGAAGATCCTAGCATTACGGTAATTGACGAACGTAAAGTTAAGCTAAATAAAGTCTTTTCTAAGCCTAGCGATGCTTTGGTTTACGAATACGATTTTGGTGACGATTGGCGGCATTTAATTGAGTTTGAAAAAATTGTCATAAAAACCGAGGATATATCCGACGAGCCAACCTGCGTTGAAGGGCAGCGAAGCTGTCCGCTCGAAGATAGTGGGGGCGCACACGGATATACCGAAAAACTGGCAATCATAAAAGATGACCGGCATCCGCTATATCAGGAGTACGCCGATTGGGTACCCGATGGCTTTAACCCTGAGTATTTTAATTTACGGCAAGTAAATTTCTTTTTGTATAAGGTGTTTGGAGGATAACGCCATGATTATTGCTGACCTCATCGCCCTGCTGCAAAAATATCCACCCCAGACCAAAGTACTTGTACAGGGCTACGAGGATGGTTACGACAACGTGACGACTGTAAAAAATATTTCTGTTAAACATGACCCCGATGCACAGTGGTATAACGGCAAGTATGTTGAGGGTGCGAAGGGAGAAAATGTGGTGGCGGTTTTGGGTGAGGGGATGAAGGGTTGAGATGGGTAGTGAAATTATGAAAGGGGTTGGGCATGGGGGATAGTTATCCAACGACACGATTGGGTGATTTTGCGGATTCTATTTCCGATACCCATAAGATGGAGAAGGAACAGTTAATCTTTTTGAATACTTCTGACATTTTGCATGGCAAGATTCTTCATCGTAACTATACTGTGGTCAGAGACTGGCCAGGGCAGGCGAAGAAGGCGATCCGTAAAGACGATATTCTTTTTAGTGAGATACGTCCTGCTAATGGTCGCTGGGCTTACGTTGACGAAGATGCTGATGATTTTGTGGTTTCAACAAAATTAATGGTCATTCGGGCCAGATCTGATCGACTTCTACCGAGATGGCCTGGATCCCAGATTGCCTTACTGTGAGTTCAAATCAATTGAGCTTTCAAATCAAAAGTCTGTTTTTCTTGTTCGGATTCGCCAGAGCTGGCGCAGACCGCATATGGTATCGAAAAATTGTAAGTTTTACGCTAGATCCACTGCGGGCAAGTACACTTTGGATACCACCGAACTTCGGTCGTCATTTTTGCTTTCTGAAGACTTTCCCCGACAGGTCAAACTATGGCGTGACTCCCGTCTCGTTGAAATAACGGGTGGAAATACACCTGTTCCACTGATCGATCAGGCTAAATTGATACTACATATCGTTCCATATGAGTCTTTACAGTCGGGTTATCGTTTCAGTGGTTCCAATCTCGCGATGTATGAACGATATTTTTGTCCCGTCGGCCGATCCATATTGATAAGTAGATTGAATGTTGATGGGTTAGTGACTACTTGTGGAAACGATCGCCAGAAACCACAGGATGGTTATTGCCAGATATTCCGTGATGGAAAGATTGAATCAGTTTTAGCTGGGATTATTTCGATGCATAGTAAAAGGGGATATTCCTGTTTGGCGAGTACATGGTATGAAAGGGTTGTCATAGAGGGATTATCCGAAAATTTGGAAGGCTTACGTAAGCTAGGAATATCTACCCCCTTTTTTATATCTATGGTTGTGTTGGGTGTTAAAGGCGCATATCTTGCAGTGAAGAACGAATGGAATCGGAATATGTTTCCTATTGATCGTGATCTACTGATTCTGCCCGAGGTTTTAATTGAAGATTTCGATAATCTCCCTTTAAAACTTAAGCCAATGTTTGACGCGGTTTGGAATGCAGCAGGCCTCCCTCAAAGCGAAAATTACGATGCTGAGGGTGGCTGGAATCCTCCGAGTTAGGATGTTTATATGCCCCTCATGACCGAATCCATCGTCGAAGACGCCACCCTAGAATGGCTTGAGGATCTTGGCTACACCTTACTTCACGGCCCCGACATTGCCCCCGGTGAACCTGACGCAGAACGCAACGACTACGGCGAAGTTTTTCTAACCACTCGATTGCGCCAAGCATTTTCAACTCTAAATCCCAACCTGCCCGCCGAAGCCTTGGACGATGCCTTTCGCAAACTCACTCGCATCGATGGCTCCAGTATGGTCGAGCGCAACCGCACCTTTCATCGCATGCTCGTAAACGGTGTGCCCGTAGAATACCGTCGCAGCGATGGATCCATCGCTGGGGCTCAAGCCAAGGTTATCGACTTTGAAAACCCAAAAAACAACGATTGGCTTGCGATCAATCAATTTACAGTGGTCGAAGACAAGCACAATCGCCGTCCCGATGTGGTTATTTTTATAAATGGTTTGCCACTCGCTGTCATGGAACTCAAAAATGCTGCCGAAGAAAAAGCTACTATTTGGACGGCCTTTAATCAGCTACAGACGTACAAGAAACAAATACCGTCGCTGTTTACTGCCAATGCTTTCCTTATTATTTCCGACGGCTTGCAGGCTCGCATCGGCTCGCTTACAGCTGACCGCGAGCGTTTTATGCCTTGGCGTACCGTCGAAGGTCAAGAGTTAGCAAAGACCTCGCTGCCGGAGTTGCAAGTGATGGTGCAAGGTGTTTTTCAGCAACAACGTTTTTTAGATTTGCTTCGCTATTTTGTGGTATTTGAAGATGTACAGGGTACTGGCCTAGTCAAAAAGTTAGCAGGCTATCACCAGTTTCATGCTGTTAACGCTGCGCTTAAGGAGACCTTGCGTGCTGCCGACCAAAATACCGGCGACCGCCGTGTGGGTGTGGTGTGGCATACCCAGGGTTCGGGTAAAAGTTTAACGATGGCTCTGAGGGGAATAACTCTGCTTTATCTACCAGAAAAAATATTGTGGTGATTGCTGATGAAGCTCATCGCAGTCAGTACGATTTTATTGATGGATTTGCTCGTCATATGCGTGACGCCTTGTCCCATGCCTCATTTATTGGCTTCACCGGTACGCCGATTGAAAAAGCTGATGCTAATACTCAGGCTGTCTTTGGTTCCTACATTAGTATTTATGATATCCAACGCGCAGTGGAAGACGGTGCCACTGTACCTATCTATTACGAAGGTCGTCTTGCCAAGCTTAACCTACAGGAATCCGAAAAACCTTACATTGATCCTAGCTTTGAAGAAGCCACCGAAGGGGAGGAAGTCGAACGTAAGGAACGATTAAAATCCAAATGGGCACAACTAGAAGCCGTAGTTGGGTCAGAAAAACGTGTTGATTTAATCGCCAAAGATTTGATCACTCATTTTGAAAACCGTACGGCTGCTTTAGAAGGCAAGGCCATGATTGTTTGTATGAGTCGTCGCATTGCCGTGGATATGTATAAAGCTATCATTAAACTTAGGCCGGAGTGGCACAGTGACGACGAAGATAAAGGCCGCTTAAAAATTGTTATGACTGGTTCTGCTTCAGATCCCTTGGATTGGCAGCAACATATCCGCAACAAACAAAAACGTGATGATCTGGCGCAACGCTTTCGAAATTCCAAGGACTCTTTGCAATTGGTCATCGTGCGTGACATGTGGCTGACAGGTTTTGATGCTCCTTGCTTACATACCATGTACGCGGATAAGCCCATGCGGGGTCACGGGCTAATGCAGGCTATTGCGCGGGTGAATCGGGTGTTTAAAGACAAGCCTGGTGGTCTCATCGTTGATTATTTGGGTCTGGCTGACGAACTACGCCAGGCCTTGGCTACTTATACCGAAGCCGGTGGCACTGGCAAAACGGCGGTCGATCAGGCAGAAGCGGTGGCCTTGATGCAAGAAAAATATGAGGTCTGTTGTGGTATGTTCCACGGCTTCAATTGGTCCAAGTGGACCAGTGCCTCGCCGACCGAGCGTATCGGAGTACTACCGGAGGTCCAGGAACATATTTTGGCACAAGCCGATGGCAAGAACCGATTTTTAAAAATAGTGACCGAGCTGTCTCAGGCTTTTGCCTTAGCAGTACCCGACGAAGCAGCGATTGCGATTCGTGACGATGTCGGTTTTTTTCAAGCGGTCCGTTCAGCCTTGGCAAAAGCTGCCACCACCGAAAATAAGACCAGCGAAGAATTAGATCATGCCATCAAGCAAATTGTTTCAAAAGCGGTGGCTTCTGACGAAGTCGTTGATATTTTTGCCGCTGCTGGGCTCAAGAAACCAGATCTCGCCATCCTTTCAGATGAATTTTTAGCTGAGGTTCGAAACTTGCCACAAAAAAATCTTGCGGTAGAAATGCTCCGCAAGCTCTTGCAAGGGGAAATCAAAACACGCTCGCGTAAAAATGTTGTTCAAGCTCGATCGTTTGCAGAATTACTTGAAAAAGTTCTGGCTCGTTATCAAAACCGCGCCATTGAAACCGCCAAGGTCATCGAGGAGCTAATCGCGCTCGCAAAGGATCTTCGAGCAGCGGGAGCTAGGGGCGAAAAGTTGGGGCTGAGTGAAGACGAGCTAGCTTTTTATGACGCACTTGAGGTTAACGACAGTGCTGTAAAGCTGTTGGGCGACGAGCAGTTGCGGTTCATTGCACGCGAACTGGTACAGTCCGTTCGTAGTAACGCTAGTATCGACTGGACCATGCGCGAAAATGTGAGGGCTAAGTTGAGGGTGCTTGTAAAACGTATTCTTAAAAAATACGGTTATCCCCCTGACATGCAAGAAAAAGCTACGGAAACAGTACTTGAACAAGCTTCGGTGCTAGCACAGGAATGGGTAGAAATAGGTTAGAATGATTTTGAGCAAACCGGATTAATCAGAAACATCAAAAAAAATGAATAAACCAGCCCCTTGACCTAGCCTTTGTGTTTCTGGTTTTTGCTTAACAAATTTCAACAGAGGTGCAACATGCAAATAGGTGTCATTGGTGCGCGGCATTGCCCGAAACTTATCAAAACTTGGTCAAAGAGGTATTGCACCACTTCTAGATCCCCGCTAAAATCATGCGGGGATGACGTGGAAGGGACTTTTTCAGCACTCCCATTTTTATATTTTTGAGGACAGAAAAGATTAAGTCCAGACCGCTAAAATGCAGCCCATGGCAAGTAAAGCCACCAGTTGATAGCCCACGTTGATCAAAAAAAGCTTCCAGGGTTTGCCGTCCCAAAGTACTGAACCCATTGATAGAGGAACAATAAAGCCAAGCCAGTTCCAAAATCCACACATCAGTCCGGCTGGAATTCCGTGAGTGTTGGTGTAAGCCGAAGCAAAGACCAACGCGTGGGCCAGCACAAATGCCGTTAAAAACGCTCCCAACATCATTAGCGCATAATTTTTACCCATGCCTTTGGCTTTGGCGGCGACCATGGTTTCTTCGGTGAACCCAGACAATGCCGCCCAGGGCTTGCCGAACAAGGGGCCATACCATAGAAATCCAATGACCACATTGGATGCCGTTGCGGCCAGTACCGCCAGAAAATTGATGTGTACCATAAATTCATCATGGACAAAGGTTGAAAAAAGATCAAATGGCTAAACCACGCTGTTGAAACCCACATCATCCGGGCCTTCAATCACAAGTCTGGTTTTTGCGGGATAGGCGTTAAACAGGCGTTTTTGTTTGTCCGTGAGCTCCCCGCCGTATTTGGCTTCGATGAGGGTTTGGTTTTCGGTTATAAAATCAATCTCGGTCCCCTGTTCATAGACGTAGCAGGGATACCGGTGCTTGATGCGCAGGTACACGTAATTTTCAAACAGGGCGCCCTTGTCACGCAGGCCAGTAAACAGGCAGCGGATTCCCAGGTCGGGGGCATAAACTTTTTTGGGAGCCAATAACCTGGTGTTGGTTTTACCGTGTCGGTTAAGCAAGTGAATCAGATAAGTGTCGGCAAACATGTTTAAATAACGATTGGCAGTATCGGCGGAAATATTTAAAATTTTTCCAATTTTATTTACGCTCAAGGCCTTGCCGGCCCGTTCCATGAGCAGCACGTAATAATCTTTAATCAAGTTGGGTTGCCGTATGTGGTGTTGGGCAATGATGTCCTTATAAATCAAATCATCGACCAGTTCTTTTAAATACTGGGGATTATCCGAAAGTACATATTCCGGAAGGCCACCGCCCAGCAAATAATCTTCAAAGTACCGGTTGCGCAAATGCGCGTCGCGGGGGCCAATTTCAATGCGCTTGAAATTCAGATATTCGTCAAAATTCAAAGGCATGATTTCGACGGTATGACAGCGCCCGGTGAGAAAGGCTTTTCTTTGTTTAAAGATAACTGCGCTGGAAGCCGAGACAAACATTTTTACATTCTGGTTATCGTAGAGGTTCTTAAGCTGCACATCGTAATTTTCCTGGTAGGTGACCTCATCAAAAAAAAGATAAAGCTTTTCTTCGTAGCGGATTTTATGTAACCTGCGAAAGGTATCCACCATTTCGGGCATATTTTTTTTTGCGAGCAGATAATCATCGAGGCTCAAATAAAGAATATGCGTTGGATCAACGCCCATGCTGCCGATCAGATGCTGAATGGTGAGTTTAAGCAAACTACTTTTGCCACTGCGCCTTAGCCCGGTTAAAAAGATAATGTGCCGGGTATCGATATTTTGTTGTAGTTCAAGCTGAACGGCGGGGCGTTCAATGAGGTGCTTAAATGCGGTCTCTGCTTCCTGCCACCAAGGGTTATACCTTTGAAATAAGTCAATCATATAACTAATTATACGACAGTAACGTATAATTTAAACATATTCTATCTCGGATTATTCACGCATATGAAGCGGATACCTACACACGGGAGCCTGCTGCAAGAAGGTGGGACTGCCGAAAAAGGCTCTTTTACGTCATCCCGGCGAAAGCCGGGATCCCATAGTTGGAGTTCTTAGCCTGTCATTCCGGCTTTCGCCGGAATGACACGTCGCAGGAAACAGACTTTTTCGGCAGTCCCAAATGGGTTATTACCAGACCGTGCTTGCGCAAAAGAAATAAATTATGGCTTCTAGTCAGGGCCCGAAATCTCCAACAACGGATTCCTTGTCGAGATATAGCGATCAATTAAATACAGCAAAAGATTTCCCGGAATTTGCAAAGTTACAACTCCGACGGCGTAAAGCCAAAATGGCATGAATATTCCGGCCGCTTCGGCGATGAGGATGGGCAATCCCAAGCTGATCCCAGTCAGGGAAAAAGCCAAGGGAATCATATATGCAAAGTAGGCCAGATGTTGATCTGCCAGGGTGACATTTAGTTTCTTCAAGCGCTGGCCTTGCAGATACGCATAAACCGATTGTCTGTCGCTGAGTACGGGCAGATCATCATTTCGAAGTGCAATGGATTTATGCTCGAACGTATTCATAGATTAGCAAGATTGCTAGATCTATATCGTCCTTTTCTTGAGTTAAATGCATTGCTCAAATACTAGATAGAGATAAATCTTGACACTACTACACCGAGCGATTTTGCAGAACAAATTCCTCTAATTTTGTCGGTTCAGAAGTCACCACAAAAACCTCCTGGTGGGTGCTGCCGTCGTGAAGCGCAAGCTTGGATCCGGTAGGTGTTTCATATTGATAGGTCATGCGGCGGGCGCTGGGGCGGCCGGGTTTGTTTTTGATCGGGCCAGGGACAATGCGAGTTACGCCCGGTAACGTCAGAATTTTTTCAAGATTTTTGATAAAGGGTTTAAGAATGTGATGCTCGCGCTTGAGTTTGCCGAATTTGACCATATACGGGTTAATTGTCCAAAAGGTCCCCATCAGAAACAGGTTGTCTTAAATCGCGGAGCACACGTGCCAGATGGCGGATCTCTGCCTGTTCGCCTGGTGCCCGGTTTAAAAAGTGATCCTCGTCCATGATCAGCACACTTGTATTGGGATCCAGGTTTGGATCAAGAACACTTGTGTAAGTACCGGACGAATCTTCGAATGTCCGCCATGCGTTCATGACATCGTTTAGCCAATGCTGCGAGTGGTGATTGTGCAAGGGGTCGGCTTCGCGGAAAAACAGTTGGTAGGGGCCCGGGGCGGTGGCCGATGCAAAAAACTTAAACCAACCCCACTCGTCCAGGCTGGCGGCAAAGACCCGGTCAGTCAGCACAATATTAAAGGTGGTATGCACAAAGTTCGCATCCACACCGGTCAAATTTTGCATGATCAGCGCTGCGGGAGGGTTGCTACGGCCGTAATTAATCTGGATGCCCGCATTTCCATCGAAAACATCCTGGAATAACTTTGAGAAAAATTCCCAGTGGGGCAGGCTGGCGTGACCCGGTTTAAGGCTGATTGCGTGGACACGTTTAAGCACCGAGGCCAGGCGGGCATGTAAGAAAGCAGCCACTGGCAGAGGCACAGAGGGTGCGCGGTAAAGACTGACACTGGGCACCGCCAACAACATGCGGTAAAAAATATCTTTGATGTCGGGCCTGAATTTTTGGCGTTGCCCATGAATAAAAGACGCAAACTCATCGTTTACGGGTTTGCCCATACCCACTGTAAGGGACTGAACAACCGCCAGAGTCATGGGATAACTTTGGGGATCAGCGCCCGGAAAAAAAGCCACCGGCATTTCACCTGGCTTGGTAGGGATGGTAAGAATCTCTTCTTCACTTTGACTGGACGACCCTTGGATTTGAGAACAATAAATGACAAAGCGTGTCTCGGGAAAAAACGGATTAAGCAGTTCGCGGTAGATCCGGGTCTGGATATGCGTAAGTATTTCGTTAAATTCGGGCGCCGCACATTTGGGCACAAGTAGACAGACATAGAGCACTTGCCAGATGGCATTCTGATAACGCGCTAAATCTGCTGCATCCAAAGCGCTCGATGGGTGCATGTCGATACGCGACAAATGCCCGCGATTTGGGCTTATTTGCTCACGGAGAGAAATACGGTGAAACTGCAAGCAGAACACATAGGTTTATCGTCAACGCCGCAGCAAGATGTATTTAATGGTTTCGAAGGACTTATGGCCGTCCTAACCCGCAGATCCATTCAAACTCTTCTTGAGCAACCGGCTGCACCGACAATCGGCCCCGGCGAAAAAGCGTCATGTTTTTAAGCTTGGCCTGGGCCTTAAGCTCGGCCAAGGAGACAAAATGTTTAAACTTTTCAACAAAAGCAACATCGACCATAAACCAGGTGGGCGCTTTTTTTGTAGACTTAGGGTCGTAGTGGATATTTTTTGAATCAAAGGCCGTGTGGTCGGGATAAGCCAATTTACATACTTTGGCAATACCGGCAATGCCAACCGGTTCGGTGCTGGAATGATAGAACAAAACCAAATTTCCCAGCTGCATCGCACGCATGTGGTTGCGGGCAGAGTAATTTCGCACGCCGTCCCACGGGGCGGTTTTTTGAGCTTTGAGAGTATCGATTGAGAAAACATCGGGCTCCGTTTTCATCAGCCAATAAGCTGGGGTATTTTTCATTGACTCAAGCGTAGCGGGTTTTGGTGCGCTTAACCAATCAAGGTTCCGGACCCTGGTGAAATACATCCTGCCGGACTATCGCGAATGGAAACGCCGCCTAAATCAAAGATTTTTAGTGCTTGAAAAAACTTCTATTTGAATGACCTGGGCAAAAACTGAAAAAATAGCGCCATTCTATGCAAGGAGGATGCAATGATGTACTACAAGCGCAGCGCTTTTCCAGGATTGCAAATGGCCTTTTTACTGGGCTTAACTACGGTGGCTGGCCATGGCAAGGTAGTGGCGGCCGAAAACAATTTCGCTGAAATGTCTTCTCTGGCCGCAGATGATGCGGAGAACTACGGCGAATGTCCGCCAGAGGCACCGCTTAGTCCCCAGTTGGAAATGGGTCGGTCGATTTATCGCATGTGCGCAACCTGTCACGGTAAAAACGGCGAAGGCAACCCAACCTACGATGCGCCGCGCCTGCAGGGACAGCATCCCTGGTATTTAATTCGCCAACTTCAGGACTTTCGTATGGGCTACCGTGGTAATAATTCCGACGACAAACCAGGCATACTCATGAATGGCATGAGTGGAGTGCTGGCCACGCCGGAAGCCCTCGATGCCGTGGTGGCCTATATTGGAACGTTGCCGCCTCCCGAAAACAAAGTGGCTCAATAATTCTAGTCGACCAGCCCCCACTTGAAGAACGGGTGTACAAAACGGTAGCCTTTGGTGGCGTATTCGATGACGTTAAACTGCACCAGGCGCAGCGGGTTTTGGTTCAAATACAGTATGATTTTTCTAGGCCCATGCGACCCAATCAAACCTTGATTGTTACGCACGATCATCAAACGTTGAGCATTGCGGTGGAATTTAAACCCAAGCGCCATTTGTCGATTAGCGTCCGACCGGATCTGACGGTGATCGCAAGAGCGCCGTTGCGCCAGGCCATGGACGAGGTAGAGCGCTTTGTGCGCCTCAAAACAAACTGGATTTTTAAAAGTCTCAAGCAGCTTCAGGCCGCGCCGCACAGAACTCCCCAAAAACTTTCGGCAGCCGAGTTGGCCCAGGCGGCCCAGTTGTTTGAAGAACGGATTAGCCACTATTTTCCGCCTTTTGCAGCGCGGGGTTATGTACGTCCAAAACTACGGCTGCGCTGCATGAAAAGCCGCTGGGGTTCTTGTCGCAAGGGCACAGGAGCGATCACATTGAATACGGAATTATTTAAAACCCCGCCAGGATGTCTCGATTATGTGGTGGTGCATGAACTGTGTCACTTGGTTCACGGTAACCATGGCAAAAGGTTCTGGGCCTTGGTAGAACGCATGATGCCGGACTATCGCGAACGCAAGCGCCGTTTGCATCAATGGCGCCGCACGTTTACCTAACGGCGCGTGTTCTGAATGATTCTTTTCAATTCATATTCAAGCGCAATCTCCATAAAAACTTCGCGCATGGCCGACGTAAAAACTCCCTGGGTGCGTAGCTGTCCTGTGGCCGGGTCAAAGCAAAGATCAAAAATGGCTTGGGCATAAGCATGGCCATTTTTAAGGACAAAGGCCAGATCACGTGGCCGATCTTTATAGACAAAGGCCATGTAACCCCTAAGCCAGGCCTGAACCTTTGTAAAAAGTGTGTCGTTTTGCAGGACTTTCAAAACAAAAGCATATTCCAGGCTGCGCGCAATAAACCAAAACAGGTCTTCGGCAGGATCAGCGTTCTCAAGTCCGGCCATGACCCGGTTCTGATGCAAAAAATTGTTTCGCATACTCATGCTTACGGCAATATCACGTTCAACCAAGGGTGCTTCATTTGGACTCACCCCCAGGGATCGAATATACAGGTGGTGTATGGCCAAAACAATGTCATGCAACTGCGAGGCAGTTGGCCAGGCGCGATAGTCTTGAAGTAGCTGCTGGGATTCGTCCAAGACAGCCCCAGCCAAAAAAACCATGCGCACATGCGCCAATTCATGCCAAAGGAACATGGCCAAAACAGCTTGCTCAAAATCGATTAAAAATTTATGGTGGTAATGAATTTCAACATGCGATGCTTGCCAACGTACCTGCGGGTATCCCTCTGCATCTAGGCCCGGTAAAAAATCAAACTGGTAATCCGTCCGCAAATTTGGAACCTGAAAAAAAGGCTTGAGTTTAATGGGAATGGCCTCGATGCCACGCTTGCGTAAAAAACCCAGCATGGGCCCCAAGGCAGACTCGGTTTGAAAGGCCTGCATCAGGCGATACCCTTCGGAATCAAGCCAGCGCCGTGAACCCACTGATTGATTGCTGTGATGAAAAATTAAAGCGGGCATTCCATCGGCAGACAGTATGGCTTCGACCTCATCAGCGCCGTGACTTTCAATCCAGTCGACTTGCGCTACAATCTTTTGGTTCAGCATGACTGCTGATCAGGCTGGTTTGGTCTGCTGATCATCTGATCTAAGGGGGTTGGCCAGAAAAGCCTCTGCAATAGCCTGGGCGCGTTGCCAGGTGTCGGGATTTAAACTTTTCTCGGCCAGATCGTTGGCTTCTGATCCAGCAATTTCCTGCCGCACAAAAACATCGCCAATCATGGCGTCGATCTCGGCGCGGTCAAAGGCTGCAACCATTTGATTCGCAGTGTCCTGGGCGACTTCAAAAAGTTTTTCGGCGCGGGCATGATCTTTTTTATCCAGTTCCACATGCGGTTCGCTGTAATCATTCATGGTATAACCCAGCATATTGGCAGTGAGTAATTCCCGAATAATTTGCCGGGCTTTTTGGATATCATTATTGGCACCCAAAGTAGGACCGCCTGCAAAAATATTTTCTGCGGCCCGGCCACCCAAGGTTACCAGCAACATGCGCAGTAATTTTCTTTGATCGCCCAAAAGGCTTTCGTCGTTGTCGGTAAACGCCACATGCCCTAACGTCTCTCCACGGGGCACGGTAGAAATTTTGCTAACCCCCACGCCCAGCAGTCGGGCAATCAGGTAGTGACCAGCAAACTCGTGGTAAGCCACGACCTGTCGGTCTTCTTCCCGGGGGATAACATCTGATCTGATTCCGGCCTGAACCTGCGAAATGGCTTCATTGACGTCATCCGGGGTAATTTGGACAGCTTTGCGCCGGGCAGCATGCAAAGCGGCCTTATGCAGGACATCGGCAATCATGGCGCCCGAAAAACCGGGCGTGGCAATGGCAATTTGCTGCGCGGTGATGCCAGCATCTACCACGCCTTCTTGCTGCAGCGGGCTTAAATGTGCATCGGCAATATCGGCACGCTGTTCCACGGTGCGCGGACGGTCTACCGGAATTTTAAAATCAAAGCGGCCAGGCCGCGTGACGGCACCATCGAGGACATCAGGCCGGTTGGTTCCTGCAAGCACCATGATCTGGGTGCTTTTAACAAAGCCATCCATTTCTACAAGCAGCTGGGTTAACGTCTGGTCATGTTCGGTATTCTGTAAACCACCCCGTTTTTTTCCGAGTGCTTCAAACTCATCAATAAAGATAATGCAGGGTTCGTGTTTTCTGGCGCTGGCAAACATGTCACGGATGCGGCTGGCGCCCACGCCTACAAACATTTCGACAAAGTCAGAACCTGAAGCGAGAATCATTGATACGCCTGCTTCTCCGGCAATTGCCTGGGCCATTAATGTTTTACCGTTGCCCGGCGGCCCGTACAACAAAACTCCTTTGGGTAAATGCTTGCTCAATGGGCTTTTAC
>JAHFDA010000012.1 GCA_023249225.1 bacterium | reverse complement strand
TGTCACAAGATCCCATGGAAAGCAATCCGATACAATGTTTACAGATTCAATCCCTTAAAGCTGCCAGTGCCCCCCAGGCTAGCCCACGCACCATTGTGGCGGTGCTGGATACCGGCGTTGATTACACGCATCCCGATCTTAAACAAGCCATGTGGATTAACCCTGGCGAAGACCTTAATGGCAATGGGCAGATTGACAGTGCCGAAATCAACGGCGTCGATAATGATGGCGATGCTTTGATAGACAATTTTTACGGCGCCTGTCTGGCTTCACTGAACGGCGATGGGCCAGACCCGCTCGATAAATACGGTCATGGCACCCATGTGGCCGGCATCATATTGCAAAATGCCCTTAATCCAAACGGAGAAAATACAGTGGCATTGATGGCCGTTAAATTTTTAAGCGACAGCGGCAAGGGTTACCTTTCGGATGCCGCCAAGGGCATCAGCTTTGCCATCGAACACGGAGCGCAAATCATCAATTGCAGTTTTGGGTATCCGTACAATTCGACCACCCTGCAGAACATCATGCAGCAGGCCGAGGAAAAAGGCATCGTGGTGGTGGCTGCGGCCGGTAATTACAATTCAGAAACTCCACTTTATCCGGCTTATTACGCGCACAGCATCGCCGTGGCGGCGGTGGATTCAGACGGTTATAAAGCCAGCTTTAGCAACTATGGCGCTCACCTGGATATTGCCGTGGAGGGGGTCAACATTTATAGCACCTACCTTAATGGCGCTTACGCCACCATGAGCGGCACCAGCATGGCCACGCCCAAGGTATCCGGACTTTTAGCGGTGGCCCTGAACCGCCAGCCAAGCTTGACCGCCGCAGGTATCAATCAGGCTCTGGCCACTGCCGCCAAAGACGTGCTTGACCCGCTCAAAACCGGTGCCCTTTACGTGGGCAAAGATAAATACACCGGGTACGGAATTTTAGAATTGAATCCCCTGTTGCTGGCGCTTTCGAGCAGTGTTGACCCTACACTCAAAGCCAGCGCCTTTAGCTCAAGTGACCTTGCAAACCTGATGAACTACCCCAATCCGGTGTCGGCGGGTGCCAGCACCACCTTTGGTTTTAGTGCCGACACCAATGTGAACGTCACTCTTAAGGTTTACAGCCAACGTGGACAGTTGCTACGCACACTGGCAACCTCAAAAACGCCTGCCAGCAGTTACGTTAAGGTCGTGTACGACTGTACCGATGAGCGCGGCAGCCGCCTGCCGATGGATGTGTACTTTTATCTGGTAGAAGCCCAAGATACAGCGGGCACCGTGGCGCGCGGCAAGGGCAAGCTGGTTGTAATCAACTAAAACTCAAAACTATTTTTCAAGGATGTCCATGAGTGCATGCGCAATTTCGATCAAGCTACCCTGCCCAGCCGGGAAAATAGCAGCTACGCCCTTGGCACGCAGGCTTTGGCGATCTTCTTCGTGAACGATGCCGCCCAGCACCACTTTAATTTCTGTAGAACCTTTTTCCGCCAAGAGCTCCAAAATACGCGGAACGGCCTGGCGGTAGGCGTTACCGTACTCGCTGATACCGATAATATGCACGTCGCCTTCGATGGCCGCTTTGACCACTGCATCAGGGGTCTGAAAAAGACCCAGGCATTCTGCCGTAAATCCATGGTCTGTTAAAAAGGCCGTCAGCTGTCGCAAGGCGTTGTTGTGGCCGTCGGACTGGACGTTGGTTAGCAGAATGCGCGGTTGCCGACCTGCGCGCGTTGCAAAGGCGCTGACGCGCTCGCGCAGGCGCTGGCGTTCGGGCGTTTGCAAATCATAAATCACGCTGCGGGTGTCGGCGGATGCCAGGTCGCCAAACTGGTAGGTGCCCCACACCTCGCGCAGCACGTCGAAGCCCTCGCCCACCGCCACGCCAGCCTGGATGGCGTCGAGGATGGCAGGCATCACGGGTTCGCCTTTACGGGCGGCTTCGCGCAGGGCGTCGATGCAACGTTCGGCTTTCGAAGCATCGCGCGCGGCAATGGCGGCATCGTAGTTGTCGAGGTAACTCGATACCAGATCGGACGTAGCGACTTCTTCGATGGGGTACGGAATTCCTGCAAAATGCGGAAGATGCGCCTGGGCATCGCTGACTTTAAAGTTGCGGCCGACCACCTTGATTGCCCCGGATTCAATGCCCTGGTCGCGCGCGGCCATGACGCGCGTCAGATTTCCGCGGATCACGCCAATGGCTTCCGAAAGATTTTCGATGGCCAGCACGCGCTCAAGCTCCGCCTCGGCAGCAGCTTTAAACTCACGGGCCATGGGGGCGGTCGCCATACGCGCTTCGGCCAAATTGGCCAGGATGTCGGATTCTTCCAAAATAGTTTCCTGAAACAGGCGCATCAGCCACTGCTCTTCGACGCTGGGAATGCTGTAGGCCTCCGAAATAGGCGGCGTTTGAATGGACGCGGTTCCACCCAGCGTGGCCGAAAGGATGCCCAGCATAATGCGCGCAAAATTAAACACCGGGTAGTTGGCCTGTAGCGAAATGGAGTCGGTTTGCACGCCAAAGGTAAAGCGGTGCCGGTCGCCTTTTTGGGGAGGAATGCCATAGCGGTTTG
Organism: bacterium; assembly: GCA_023249225.1. Lineage (GTDB taxonomy): Bacteria > Margulisbacteria > Marinamargulisbacteria > JAHFDA01 > JAHFDA01 > JAHFDA01. The sequence goes on along the minus strand of JAHFDA010000012.1, from coordinate 55,548 downwards.
TCAGGGTCTGGTGCCATAGGTCCGCCAAAGCGTTGAATTTAGCGATTTGTGAAAAAAGTTTTTTTCCAGCCGACATGAAAAACGTTATTTCGCTTGCAATGGTTTCAAATTGCTTACGCGTGATGCGGCCCTCTGCTGCGGCGCGGTAGAGCGGGTCAAGATAGCGAATGGCGGTGTGCATGGTGTAGGCAATGGTTTGCACCTCGTTGGCACCGGCTTCCTCAATGTGATAGCCGCACACGTTGATTTTGCGCATGCGCGGCAGGTGCTGCGTACCCCACAAAATAAACTCCAGCGAAAGGCCCAGCGCTTTTTCGACCGGCAAATTAATGGTGCCGCGCGAGATGGCTTCTTTAATGACGTCGTTTTGAAAAGTGCCCTGTAAGGCGGCGGTGTCAAAGCCCCGCATCCGGGCCACCGTGTGGTACAAGCCGCCCAGCCAGATGGCCGTTTGGTTGATGGTCTGGCTCATGTTGATCTGGTCGAGAGGCAGGCCTTCGAGTAAAGCCTGGGCGTCGCGCAAAAGTTGAATGGGCGTGCCAATTTGCCCCACCGTTCCGACCACGCGCGCATCGGCGTAAACGTCGAGTTCCCGTGTTTCCCCTTTGGACACACGACGGATATCCAAACCAAGCTGCGTCGGATGATCCAAAGCCAGACTGAAACTGCGGTCGCCTTTTGCAAAAATCGCGCGCGCAAGATCATTCCAATATTGAGGATTGCCCTTGCCGGAATAAGTGCGGATGTGCGGCCTGCGGATGCTTTGATCAGAAAGTTCTTTTAAGCGGTCACCGCTGTAAGGGGCGCTGGTGCTGGCGGCAAGGCGTTTGTAATGCATCGGGGTTATCCTCTCAAAAAATAACGAAAGCATTAGTTATCGAATGAAATCGTAATTTTCTTACTCAATAAAGTAGTTATTTAAAAAACCAGAGTATCTAAATAATATTTTTTATACTGTCGTATAATTGACCTCTAAGGCATGCATCCGGATACCCAAACACCACTAAACACCCTGTCACGGATCGCAAGTTTTCCGGCCACTCCTCTGTTACGTTTTAAAGGTCTTTCAAAACCAGGCGTGGAAATCTTTGCCAAGGCCGAGTGGTATAACCCCAGCGGCTCGGTTAAGTTTCGTCCGGCGCTGAATATTGTTGAAGAGGGCGAAAAGAGCGGGCAGCTTACTAAAAGCAAAATAATCATCGATGCATCCTCTGGCAATACCGGCGTGGCTTATGCCGTGCTGGGGCAGTTAAAGGGCTATGCGGTGGAACTGGTGATGCCCAAAAACGTTGCGGACGAACGCCGCAATGCGGCCGAAAAGGCAGGCGCTAAAATCATCTTTTCGGATCCCCTGGCGGGTTCTGACGGGGCCATTATTCTGGCCCGCAAACGGGTCAAAGAAAACCCAGAAAAATATTTTTACGCCGATCAGTACTTTAACGAACACAACTGGAAGGCCCATTACCAAACCACTGCGCTTGAAATTCTCTGGCAAACCCAAAACCGCATCACCCACTTTGTGGCCGGACTGGGAACGACCGGAACTTTTATGGGTACCAGTCGGCGCCTCAAAGCCGAACACAAAAAGATCCAGGCGATCTCCATGGAGCCCGAAGAATCGCTGCATGGCATGGAAGGCCTTAAACACATGGCCACGGCAATTGTGCCGGGCATCTACGACCCCAAGCTTGCCGATAGACACTTGTTTGTGGATACCGATGCCGCTTATGAGATGCAGGCTAAACTTCAGAAACAAAGCGGTCTGCACGTGGGCACTTCTGCCGCGGGTGCCCTGGTGGCTGCAAGCCGCATTGCGTCAGAAATCAGTCAGGGCGTGATGGTGACCATTCTCCCGGCCGGAGACGATACCCATGTGCAGGCGGGGCAAAAGATTTTTGAAGTAACCGATTGGGGAGCTTATGCTTTGGGTTCCAAATAATCTTTTTAAAGACATGGTGGCCATTGCCCGCAAGGCCTATCCGCACGAGTGCTGCGGCGTGATGGTGGGGACACTTAAAGACGGCGTAAAATCTGTGACGCAGGTGGTCGAGATTGAAAACTTAAACCGCGCGCGCGCCCACGACCGTTACGATTTGGATCCCCAAGGCTTTATGCGCGCCGAAAAAGCAGCTGCCAAAGAGGGCCTTAGCATCGTAGGTATTTTTCACAGCCACCCCGATCATCCGTCACGTGCCTCGGAAACAGATCGCTTGCATGCCTGGCCAGTGTATAGCTACCTCATCATTGCGATTCACAAGGGCGAGTACCACGATCATCACAATTGGATCTTAAACGAGGCGCAGCAGATGGTGGAAGAAGAGATTCAAATTCGTGAAGCGTGAAGCGTCGTTCGTGAAGCGCAAATACAAATTACGCTTCACGCTTCACGGGCGGACGCTTCACGAGCGGACGCTTCACCTCACGGCACGTTCCACAATGGCTGGCGCGTGCTTAATGTAATCCTGTAGCGAGAATATCGAAGAAAGAATCTGCGGAGTCAGTTTGCGGCGGATGTCCATATCGCCTTGCACGCGGGCCTTAAAGGTGGGGCCTCCCTTGCGCGCTTCCATGGCGTGGCGCTGCACCATGGCATAGGCTTCGTCACGCGTCATGCCGGCTTCGGCCAAGGTCACCAGGAGGCGACCCGAAAATACCAGGCCTCCCAGAGCGTCAATATTTTCGAGCATGCGCTGCGGATAAACCACCAAGCCTTCAATGACCCAAGTCATTTTGGCCAGCATGTAATCGATGGACGTAAAGGCATCCGGAAAAATAACCCGCTCGGTGCTTGAGTGGCTGATGTCGCGTTCGTGCCACAAAGACTGGTTCTCAAACGCCGCCAATGCGTAACCCCGCAACACCCGCGCCAAACCGGTAATGCGTTCGCAGATAATGGGGTTCTTTTTATGCGGCATGGCGGAGGAGCCTTTTTGGCCTGCGCCAAAGGGTTCCTCAACTTCGCCACATTCGGTCTTTTGCAGTCCGCGGACTTCGGTTGCAAGGCGTTCCAGACTGCCTGCCAGAATGGCCAGCGCGCTGATGAGCTGGGCATGCCGGTCGCGTTGGATGATCTGTGTAGAAATCGGCAGGATCTGTAACCCCAGTTTGCGGCACACTGCGTTTTCAACCTCGGGATCCATATTGGAGTACGTGCCCACTGCTCCCGAAAGCTTTCCAACCGCAATGCTCTGACGCGCATCTAACAGCCGCTGGCGGCTGCGGCCCATTTCGGCATAAGCCAGAGCCAGCTTCATGCCAAAAGTCATGGGCTCGGCATGCACGCCATGTGTGCGGCCCATGCAGGGCGTACTTTTAAATTCCAGCGCACGTTTTTTGAGCACGGCGCAAAGCCGGTCAATTTCCTCGAGCACAAGATCCGTGGCTTGCATGCACACCAGCGAAAATGCCGTATCCACCACATCTGAACTGGTTAATCCCAGGTGGATAAAGCGCGCTTCCGGGCCTACTTTTTCGGCCACACTGGTTAAAAACGCAATCACATCATGTTGGGTGGTTTTTTCAATTTCATCAATGCGCTGTACATCAAAAGCGGCCCGGCTCTTGATGACCTGTAGCGCTGCCGCCGGAATGCGTCCCATTTCGGACTGGGCTTCGCAAGCAGCGATTTCAACATCCAGCCAGCGCTGGAACTTGTTTTTCAGGGTCCAGATATTGGCCATTTGCGGCCGACTGTAACGTTCGATCACGGGGTGATTATAGCTTGGGACTGCTAAAAAAGTCGCTTACGCGTTTACTCAAACTCCGGAAAGAACATCAGATCAAGGGTCAAAAACTTTTTGGGAGTCACCACGTTGTAATAGCGGTCGATGGTGACGGTGTCCCAGTTGTTGGCCAAATTGCTTCCGTTGCCCGAGGTCGAGGCCACGTAGTGCAACACCCACTGGGCCGTATCGTCGTCGTCGTTGAGCTCGTTGACGAACACCGTGTCGTCCTGGGCCACAAGGCCGCCACTGGTAAAGGCGCTGGTGGCAAACAACTCGTCCCCGTTCATGATCTCAGCGGTGGTGTCGGCGGAGTTGCTGTGCTGGGTACTGGAGATGAAACCGATGTCGCCCGTCAGGTTTCCGGAATCGTCGAGCAGCGTTGAGGCCAAAAAGACATCGTAGTCATCGTCGGTGTGATATTTTTCGGTCAGGCTCTGGTCGAGCAGGTTGAAGCTGTGCACGTACCATTCGTCTCCCTGACTGGCGATAAGGACCTCGTTAAACGAAGCACCTAGTCCGACCGATGCGACTTCGTACTGCTGGCCGAGCATGTCGAGTGTGGTCAGCTTTTGCTCACCGGACACATCGCTGTATACGTAGATGCTTCCGCCTGAATAGACGAACACGCCCCAGTCGTCCCCAAGCGCAAGTGCCGGGCCAAATTCGATTGTGGCAGGATCAAGGGTTTCGAGTTCCGCTGTTTCGGGATCGATATCAAAGGTCGTAAAGTCATCTGCGGTCAACAGTACCGCGACCGTTTCGTCGACCATGCTGGCTTTGAGTACAGAACGATACATCGTTCCATCGACCTGGTCGGTGACGGGCAGTAGCGCGCTGGGGCTGTCGTGGGTGACCAATATATATGGATCGTAAAAGGACAGGGTGCCGTCCGCTTCCAGCCAGGGCATGGCGTGCGTGATGTGGCCATAGCTTGCAACCGGAATTTCCAGCGAGTGCGTCAGGTTAATGAGTTTGTTGACGCCGCGCAGATACTGTTCGTTGTCGTGATAGTCCACAAACGCAATGCGGAAATCTGGAATACCCGCCAGCGCTCCCAAATCAAAGCCACTGCCATTACCGGGATCATCGCCGTTTAGTTCGAGCGGCGGGGTGTAGTTATCGATATTGTTTTCGATGTTGCAGCCGACCAGAGCAAAGAAGGCAAGGGCAGTCCAGCGTGCGGGCATGGCGCTCCGTCGAAGTTGCAGGGTGTTCATTGATTTTCCTCCGTGCTTTTCCAAATCAGGGCCGCTTCGCCTTCGTTGGGAATTTCAACCGTGCTTCCGTCTTGCGCCGTCATGTGGCCGATGCTCATGCTGCTATCCGCAGCATACAGCGAAACATTGGCGATAGAACATCCGTTATCTTCGGACTCCTCCTTGTAGGTCATGCAGGTGCTGCCTGTGCCCACTAGCGGGTCGATGTCGGCCACGTTTCCGGAATCGGGTTCACCGTAAATGGTCAGCCCGCCGCAAACATAATAAGGCGGTTCAGCACCGTTATCCGCCGCATAGGAGCCGTCGTCGGGATAGTAGTAATCAAACTGGCCCGCATAACCGCCTACAATAACGCTTTGAAACTGCCATTCATCTTCGGGGTGATTCGCGTTGAAAAAATATGTGTCATTGTCTTCGCCGATTTCATCACCCTTGTGGATGAGGCCGATGTATGGGTCGCGGCTTTGAAACAAGGCGTATAAGCTGCCCTTGCTTGCGCTGGCAGCCGCCAAAGCCTCCACACCGCGCATGCGCACAACGGATAATTCCCGAAGGTCTTGATCCAGAAGATTGACAGCATAAACGCGCATGTCGTAGTCATAACGCTTGAAATACGTATAGGGATTGTCGGACTCTATCCAACCCAAATCCGCCACCGGTTGAGCCGTGACCATATAAAGCGCGTCGGTATGCGGGCTAAGTCCCAGCACCCGTTCATCTTCGGAAAGGTTTAGCGCCAGAGGTTCTAGCCAGTCCCACGTATTAAGGTCGAAGGTTTCGAGCACATTGGTATTGCCTTCGCTGGATAGCCTCACGCCCGCCAGAACCACATAACGGTTTTCAAAAACGTACAGGTTGTCGGCACCTACGGGATACGAAGATCCGTTCACCAGAAAAGCGGGATATTGCGGATACTGAATGCCCTCTGGAACAAGATCGCCATTGAGATCGATAATATCCAAAACATAAGTTTCGGTGTAATCCTCTCCATCGACATAACGGCCCACAATGGCCAGTAAAGGATCCTGACCGAGGATACTGTCGAGTGAATCGAAAGTTCCAACGGGACTAGTGAAATTTTGGTCGCTGCCGCAAGCTGCCATAGCCAAGAAAGCAAGGGTAGTCCATCGTGCAGGCATGGCGCTGTGCCGAAGCTGCAAAGGTTTCATTGATCTCCCTCCCTGCTTTTCCAAATCAGGGCCGCTTCGCCATAGTTGGGCATCTCAACCGTGCTTCCGTCTTGCGCCGTCAGGTGGCCGATGGTCATGTTGCTATCCGAAGCATACAGCGAAACATCGGAGATAAGATGTTCGTTAACGACGGAATACTCGTAGATCATGCAGGTGCTGCCCGTGTCTACCAGCGGGTCGATGTCAGTCATTGAACCGAATCTTCCGGTAATCGTCAGTCTGCCGCATAAATAATATATTTGGGCATCGTTGTACATTGCCACATAGTAGCCGTCATCGGGATGGTAATAGTCAAACTGCCCGTGATAGGCGCCTATGTCAATAACGCTTTGAAATTGCCATTCATCTTCGGGGTGATTCACGTTGAAAAAATATGTGTCATTGTTTTCGCCGATTTCGGAACCCTTGTGGATGAGTCCGATGTACGGGTCGCGGCTTTGAAACAAGGCGTATAAGCTGCCCCAGCTTACGTCGGCATTCGCTATAGTCTCCGTATCCACGCCTCGCATCCGCACAACGGATAATTCCTGGATGTCTTGATCCAGAAGATTGACATCATAAACACGCATGTCGTAGTCATAACGTTTAAAATTTATATAGTAATTATCGGAGTCTATCCAACCCAAATCCGCCACCGGTTGAGCCGTGACCATGTAAAGCGCGTCGGCATGTGGGCTAAGCCCCAGTACCCGTTCATCTTCGGACAGGTTGAGCATCAGGGGTTCCAGCCAATTCCATGCGTTCAGGTCGAAGGTTTTGAGCACACGGGCATTGCATCGTCCCACGCCCGTAAGAACCACATAACGGTTTTGAAAAACGTAGAGGTTGTCGGCACTTTCGGGATACGAAGATCCGTAGGTCAAAAGAGCGGGATATTCGGGATACTGTGTTCCGTCTGGAACCAAGTCGCCATTCAAGTCGGCGATGTGCAGAGCGTAATCCACCTGTTCTCCATCGCCGTCAACGTAGCGGCCCACAATGGCCAGTAAAGGATCCTGGCCGAGGATACTGTCGAGTGAATCAAAAGTTCCGACAGAACCAGTAAATCCCTGATCACTGCCGCAAGCGCCTGCAAACGACAGGGCCATCAGCAAGCCAAGACTGGATGGACGCAAGGCAATGGTATGGTAAAAAAGCATGGTCACTTATATATCGAGTCTGGCCAATGCGGATTTCAGAGTTGTTCTAGCTAGATTACTTATATATCAACACAGCGTCGCCGGACGTCAGCATGGGCTGCTGCTGTCCATCGGTCGTGTTAAAACCGTTTAGTTCCATATAGGCGTCGCTGGCGTACAGGCGGATGACATAGTCGCGGTGCGTCATATTGGATCCACCTGTATTCTCGTTCAAGCCGCCGCTCATGATGCAGGCTCCGGCTTCGTTAAAAACAGGATCGACGCGAATATATCCCAGGGCTTTGTCCTGCATGGTGATCGAACGGTCACCGCACAACAGCGTTTCGGCATATCCGTCCGAAGCAGAAATGGCATAGCCAAATATTCCGTCGTCGGGGTAATAGTAGCCGGGGTAGCCATACATATCTGTGTCTTCGTACCCGCTGGTGTAGGACTGCCAGGATGGCGCATTGGCGCTCGTGTCCATAAAGTAAAACCCGTTGGTCGGAATGCTGTCGACCGCATCTTTTACGCGCATAAGACTGATGTAGGGCTGCCGGGTTCCGACCACGGCGATCATATTGTCATCGAATTCCCGATTGGGTCCGGAAATATGCTGGCGTGCAATCTGTTGCATGTTGCCCGTCAGGTCTACGCTATACGTGGTAAACCAATCGTGGCCGTCGAGCGTGACGGCGTAGATGGCATCGTCGAGTACGCTGAATCCGATCCATTCCTGCCCGGACGGGAAATCGAGTTCGATGGGCGTCATGATCTGGTTGTTCTCAAAGTCAACGACCCACAGACTTGCGGGCGTATGATTGCCCGCCGGAGCGGCCAACAGGATGTATTGGTTCTGGAAGACTTGCATGATGTGCGGGTATCCGTCCGTGATGGCAAAAGCGTAGTCCGTTGAGTAACCGTACAAAACGTATTCTTGTCCGGCGACCTCATCGCCGTTCAGGTCCATGATAAGCAGTTCATTGGCGCCCGAAGCATTCTCTCCGACCACAGCCAACAAGGGGGCTGTGGCGATTACATCATCGAGCGAGGCATAATCGTTGGGGGCAGCGCTAATAAAATTCTGGTCACTGCTGCAGCGTAGCAGAAGCAAGGTAGCCGATAAGCGGAACGACAACGCAAAACGATTTGAAACGGCGCAGCGGCGGGCTTGCAGAAGGTTCAAGGTTGCTTCCATAGTAACGCGACCTCCCCGTAGAGTGGCAAGGGATGTTCAACTCCGGCGGAATCGATATACCGATCTAAAACAATTTCGCCATCGGACGCGTATAAAGTCACGATTTGATCCGGATTGTAACTCCAGGCGCTGACCACACAGGCGTCAGGAACCTCAATCAGAGCGTCGATGTCTTCGGCACCGCCGTTGAGATCCTCCCAGTCCATCGTCAGCCGACCGCAGGAATAGACGTAAGGTTCTGCCATGGCGTCGTCATGAATTTTGGAATAAAGACCATCGTCGGGATAGTAATAGTCCACTTCGTTGTGCAGGACGGTATTTTCAAAACCGGTATGGGAATATTCCTGCCAGCCCAAGTTGGGATCCGTGGTGTCAAAAAAGTAAAACGTATGATCCATGTGGTTTGGAGCGTCGAGCGTCTTCATGAAATGTACCATGCCCAGATAGGGCGCGCGGGTTTTATACAGCGAAAATCCGGTTCCCCAGTCGTAGTCCTGCCGGGTCTCCTTTCCAAAGGCCTCTATGCCAGACAATGTTTGCGCCGAGACCAGACTGATGGTTCCGTCCAAAGCCAGGGTGTATACGCGGATATCGTAGTCGTGCAGTTGATAGATGCCATCGTCGTAAAACCGAACGTTATCGATGTAGGCTCCCGCCGTGGCCGTGAGAACATAAAGCGCATCATTGACCGCCTGGACTCCCAGTACGGTTTCGCTGGCGTCAAATGGCAGCGTAATGCGGTACGGCGTTGCATCTGCTTGATCCAGATCCACCACTTCGATCAGCGGTGTGTCGACTGCGTACAGGAGGTATCCGGTTATTAGCACGTAACGATCCTGAAACAAGGTCAGGTTGTCGGCGTAAAGATGGTAGCTGGTAGTTTCGGTAAGGCTATACTCTAAATCCTCCAGAGCGATTTCCGGCATGATCAGGTCGCCCGCCAGATCCATGACCACAAGCTCGGATTTTCCGTCCGGATCTTTCCCGTTGAGGACGAGCAAAGGGTCGGCGTAAAGCACGTCGTCCAGATTCGAAGCCGGAGCATCGAGCTGTCCGATAAATTGTTGGTCGTTACTACACCCGGCGCATAAGGCCAGGGCGAAAAAGCCAGTGTTAAAGGCGGTTCGATGTTGAAGCAGCATATATATGTATCGGTGTCATCAAGGGCAAATTTCAAAATCAGGGTCAAAGGCGGCGTAGAACTTTTTCGGCGCTCCCGGCGTCACATTTGTTCCGGAGCGCTGACCCCCAATAGTTCCAGACCCGTCCGAAAAAGCCCTTGCCACTTTTGCACCAGCGCCAGTCGGAAGGCCGTACGCGGGGCATCGGCTTCGTCGATGACGCGGCAGTCGTGATAGAAGACGTGCAAGAGCACCGCAAGTTCCTCCAGGAATGTGCAAATGCGCTGTGGTTCGAGCAAGGCGGCGGATTCGGCCACCACATCGCGCCATTGCAGCGCTTTAAGGATCACGGCACGTTCGGAGGGATGTAATGGTTGTGGTAATTGTAGGGGCAATTCATGAATTGCCCCTACCGAGGCTTTGCGCAAAATGGATGAGAGGCGGGCATAGGCGTATTGGACGTAGTAGACCGGATTATCCGGGCTTTGCTCCACGGCCTTGGCCAAATCGAAGTCCATGTGCGTGTTGGGATGCTTGCGAATGAGTAGATAGCGCAGGGCGTCGACGCCGATCTCGTCCATGACTTCCTGCATGCTGACCATGTCTCCCGTGCGTTTGCTCATGCGCACCGGCTCGCCGTTGCGGAAAAGGTTTACGAGCTGGCCGAGGAGTACATGCAGCGTCTCGCCGGGCGCGTAAGGCCGTCCGAGGCTTTGGGACAAGGCGGCCACAGCGGCATCCACGCGCTTGATGTAGCCGTGGTGGTCGGCGCCCCATAAATTCACCAGACGCCCAAAGCCACGTTCGAGTTTGTTGAGGTGATAGGCAATGTCGGCGGCAAAATACGTCAGGCTGCCGTCAGATTTGCGTAGCACGCGATCCTTGTCGTCGCCGTAGGCGGTGGAGCGGAACCAGAGGGCGCCTTCGTGTTCAAATGTGAAAGCGCCCTGGCGTAAACGTTCGAGACCTTTTTCTACCGCGCCGCTGCGATGCAAGTCCAGTTCCGAAAACCACACATCAAACTCCACGCCTGCGCCATGCAGGGTTTCGCGTTGCTCGGCCAGCATCAGGCCCACCGGGTCGGCGGTCTGCTGCGCCAGTTCCTTGACGTAGTCTCCGTGGTAGCCGTCTTCGGGCACAGGTTTTCCGGCGCGCACGGCGTCGACCGAGCGGCGCAGGTTGGCCACCTGCATACCGGCATCGTTGACATAAAACTCCCGCTGCACGCGCTCTCCTGCATACGTCAGCAAGCGCGCCAGGCTGTCCCCCACCGCCGCCCAGCGCGCGTGACCAATGTGCAGGGGGCCGGTGGGATTGGCCGAAACGTATTCCAGCAACCAAGCCACTGAATCTGGCGCAGGCTCCGTGCCCGCCCAGGTTTCGGCCTGTAGCTGTTCCATTAGCCACGCATCCGACAAGCGCAGGTTGATGTACGGACCGGTCGCCGAAACATCTGCCAGCCACTCCGGTGCTGCGGCACGCAACTGCTCCGCCAGTTCTGCGGCGATTTTAGGCGGAGCCATGCGGCGCTGCTTTGCCAATGCAAAGGCGGCTTTGTTGGCAAAGTCGCCCAACGTAGGATCGGGTGGTACTTCGAGTACCGCTGTTGTCAGCGTATAACCGCATAGTTCTTGACACTGGGCTTCGATAAAGGGCTTGAGTGCGTGCATGTTTATCGGAGACTCACTGATAACGGCGGACTAAAATCCCTGCTCCCAATCTTGAAGCGCATCTACTTTGGCCATCACCGATGGACAATTCCATAGAAAATCAAGAAAGTCCGCGCGCGTCACCACGTCATCGGGCCGTACGCGGGACACAGTAAGAATTTTGGCCTGATACGCCGCTGCTGCCACCGGAAACGATGGGTGGATAATGGAAATGTCAGCAAACGGATTCCAATCAGGCCGCAGTTTGTGAAACGGCACAATATCAATGCCTTCCAGTGTGACCAACCCTTTTAAAAGCTGTTCGCGTGTGACATTCGACTGATGATAAAAAATACCGTCCAGCTTGCCCTCATCAATCTGACTGCGCCACGTGGAGATACGCCGCAATTCACGCAACACGCTTTCCTTGACCATGCGACGGGTCAAATAGAGGGGATCCCCGTGGGGGACATCATCAAAAACGCCAATGCCGCTCAACCATTCTACTTTTTTTTGTTCCTCGGGTTTTAAAATACCCACATCTGAATACTGTTTGAGGCAGACCAGGCGCAAGGGCTCTAAAGGTTTGTCAAAACCACCCAATTTGATTGTGTTTTTTCCAAGATCCAAATTAAGTTTTTGATTTAAAGTGACCCAACCCTGTTGCTCGTACTGCACACGCAATACCAGGATATGTGAAAAACCATAAACCGGATTGCGGTCAAGGGGCGCAACCAACTCCACTTGCAGTACCCGGTCTTTTGGAGCAGGAGGTATTTGAAGCGGCAGGGGGGCTGGCGCTGCCGCAGCAGGCCTGGGGACAGAGGCGCTTTCGGGTGTCTTGCTGACCGCCGAGGGAGCCAATTTTGCAAGCGGTTTTGGCGCAGCCAGTTCGGCCACAGCGATATCATGTTCTTGTAACTGCTGTTTTAATGCTTCAAATTGTGGCGCCACGGCGGGAGCATATTGAAACATCTTGGCAGAGCCCGCCACCTCACCGTGCCAGGTATCCTTGAGTATCCAGCGCAACCATTTTTCTTGCGTTAGGCGGTCGACCGGACGATCACTGGCAGACAAGCGCTGCTGTGACAGTCCCCAAGCCCAGGCGGCTTTAAAAAATTCATCGCTGGCAAGGGTACTGGGGGATTTTTCAGCATCAACCGCTGGCGCGCCCGCCAGCCGGTACAACAGCGTGATGCCCTGGGCCAGCGACATGACGCTTTGCGGCTTGAACGTTTCGGTCGGCGCGATCACGCCCTGACGCATTAAAAAACAAACATCAGCATAAACTGAATGAGTCACCGGCACATCGGTCAGTTTAAGGTTCTCGGTCAGCGGCATTTCTTCAAGCCAGGCATTGAGCACCACCTGCTCCACGGCCTCGGCGCGGGTCAGTTCGTGGCGCAAATCAAACGTAGAGGGCACCACCGGGTCATAGGCCAGAGCCAACAGGATCACGGCATCCTGCGCTGGAAAGTCGTCCGTCGGCGCGGGCAAAAGCCGGGGTGTCCGTAAGACGCCGCGCCACAGCAGTGGAGATCCTGGCAATCCGATCAGCAGTTCATGAAAACCGATGTGGTCCAGCGTGTATTTAATAAAAAACTTTTCAGAATCACGCACCCGCGTCACCACCCTGCCATTGACCGTGACGGGCATGTTGGCGCTGGCCACGCCTTGCAAGAGCACATGGTCTTCGGCAGTGATGCTTAGGGGCGGCGGCGTAAACAGTTTTTCAGACGCCAGTTCTGCGCCCGCAGGAGGCTGCAAATAATAACGCGCCAGCGGTTCATCATTGGCCGGTTTTTCGCCAGCGGCCTGCAAAGGCAAGGGCAGCAAAGATAATACAAACCCCAGCAGCAGCCCCAGTGCCTTCATATCTTTATACTAGCGGCGGCAGTGGAAAAGTGCGAGAGGTGGAGCCAACGACAGGAATCGAACCTGCGACCCGCTCATTACGAATGAGCTGCTCTACCATCTGAGCTACGTTGGCCAACCGTTCAATATTCTACATAGGATTTGCCTGCAGGGCATCAAGGCCATTTTTCTACTTTGCGGGGCTATGGCTTGGTCAGGTACTTGGATCTACTTGTCTTTTTCTTCCACCAACTTAAAAAACTCGTACAGTTTTAAACCCAGGCTGTAGGCCAGGTCACATAAAGTCGATGTGCTGATATTGATAATCTCGGGGCTGGATGTTTCGAGTTTTTGCAGGAACTTGGGGTGACAGTGAGCGCTTTCGGCCAGCGCTTCCAGACTCATGCGCCTTTGCTTACGGAGCAAGCGTATCTGTTTGCCCACACGGACAAGCAAGCTGCGTCGAATATACTTGGATGCGATTTCCTTGCGGGCCATCCATAATAGAATTGATGGAAAGTCCAATTTTTAATACAACATCTATGGTGCATTTTATAATGGAAAAGCATAGCCTGCCCGAGCCACAATGCCCCCAGAAGTAATGGTAGACGTATAGTAATCCGTTGTGGCCTGATAAGTATCGTAGCCCAATTGAGCAATAAAAGAATTTCGCATTAACGGAAATGAATACAACATATACAGCTGATATCCCAAGCTACCCGTGCCCCCCGCAACATACCACCAAGAATAATTGACCCCACCGCCTATACAAAATCTACCTTTGTGAACGATCAGGGGTACTTCGAGTCCCAGTCTAAAATGGTTTATTCCCAGTAGTCCTAAAATAGTGCCCTGGTATTTTAAAGCACTACCGCCGTTAATATCCCCTCCTACCACCATCAAGATCGGACCGGCGGGATAGGCGATATCAATACCCATCCCATATTGAAAATCATAAGCCCCTTCGAATACCTGGCCGTCACCTGCCTTTACCCTTAGCCCCCGTGATCCCATGACCCCAAGCACACGCATTTGGGGGACATGAAAATCAACTTGCTCAAGATAGTCTGTATCCAAGATACTGCGTCTAGAATCTGCTGCGTCAGCCGTGCTTAAGCAAGCCAGACAACCCCATAAGAAAATACCCCCAAGAAATACACATAAAGCTGCCCGGCATAATATTTTGTTTACATCAGACAATCTGGCAACCACTTCCACTATTTAAAAATACACCATAAAAGCAGCATTTATTAACTCAATAAATTATCGTTTATTTTAGACATAATTTGGGAATAGACAGCATATAAACAGTAATAAATTTATGGACAAAAAAGCAAAGATTTGGACAGGCCCACTGTGCTTATCGCAACGCATTATAGCGGGTTTGATCATCATCTCTGTTCCGTTTGTAGCGACGTCGTGCGGGGTGTTAAAAGATCTGGATGTTGGGGAAAACGGTTCTGGGCTGGTCGTGTCTGGTGCTTTGATCGATTCGTTTGATCAGCCAGTCATTAACGCACAGGTGACCCTATCTAAAGCAACGACTGTCTCGGTCACAAGCTTGCATCCATTGGCAGCTTCAGATGTAGCCGCTACAGCGACCACAGACAAAACGGGTTCATTTTTACTCTCCAATGTGTCCATGGGGGTCTATACCCTGCTGGCAGTTGATTCAAAAGGAAACTCTGCCCTGAAATCAATTCATGTCCAAAAAGAAAATGTGCAGACAGGTGCTTTGGTGTTAAAAACCAGCGGCGCCGTGGCAGGCACCATAAAACTTTCGGATGCTACATCGCATGAAGGCGTGTTGGTGTTCATGGCAGGAACCTCCTTTGCAGCTTATACAGCCAGTAACGGCACTTTTGCAATGTCCAACGTAGCCGAAGGCACCTATACCCTATACGCGCAGAAGTCAGGCTATACCAGTGCATCAACGGCCAACGTGACAGTGGTTACCCAAGCGACCACAAACATCACTGTTCTAACGCTTCAGGCAGCTTCGTCCAATGGCGGTAGTTTGTCGCTACCGGTGCCGGCCAATGTTTATATTCAAACCGGAAACGTGGCCATCACGGTAAATTGGGATGCTGCTTCGGACAGCCGCGTCACCGGCTACAAGGTATACAAGGGTGGTTTTGACAGCTATTCAACGGTCTACGTTACGGTGAACCATTATGCCTTGTCATTAAACAACTACGAGGCTGATTATTACCGTGTTACCGCCGTCGATTCCAACGGTAATGAGTCTGTATTTTCTAACATGGTGTATGGTTCTCCGGTGTACCCGTACGATGTGGCGGTTTATGATTTGGATATCCCCCCGGGTTACTATGTCAATTCAATAAAATCACTGCCTCTCGGAGGATATGTCGTCGAAGCAAGTCTTTCATCTATCGGCATACGGGTTATTTATACCGATAGCGGCATACTGGTTGCTAAGATACCGGGTGCTTACGGTTCACTCCTGGGCGGTGTTGATCCAAGCTCAAATATTTATATTTTAAGTAACGATAGTAACAGCAGCACTACGATTGATATTTTTAATTGCTCTGGAACCAAGATTTCTACTTGGCCCATACAGGGGTACCGCTATACCTACATGGCAATAGATTCGCAAAGTAATGTGTATTTGGGGTACTCCACAGATGGAAATACTGGCGGGGGCGTTCATAAATACAATTCAAACCACGTATATCAGTATGAAATTATCACAACGTATGTGCACCTGGTAACTGACCCAGCCAATAATCTTTACCTATCCAGAAGTTCTGTTTTTAAAAAATTTTCAGACTCTGGCAAAGAGCTCATCTCAACGACACTCCCACTTGGGGCCAGTGGCGGCTCAACCAGAATGTTACGCGGTGAAAACGGTAATTTCTATTTTTTCTACATGGGGAATCCTCACGTGGTGGACATTTTTGATACATACCTGAACAAAATAAAAACAATTGACCTCGGCCTCACGTATTTATGGGGTATCGAAGGTGCAATAGATTGGAATGGAACCCTTTTCTACTATTTCAACGCCACTGATCGAAAAATTCACAAGGCAACTAAGATTGAATGAAAACGGGAGTGGTCATCACCCCCAAGTACTATGTTGTAACTATTCAGCCCTACCGTTGTTCGTAAGCCCAGTGGCAGGGCCATTGGGAGCTGGACAGAGGGCATTCCACTTCTAAGCCAGGCAAGGCCTGGAAAAAAGCGCATGTGTCCAGCTCGCATGCGGCCCCTGCCGCTGTGCCTGGTATGTGGCAAAGCTGAATAGTTCACTGTGTTAGAGGCCATTCAGGCCACCTGAAACGTCTGTCCAATAACCTTAAAACCTTGTGTCTGCTGATGCTCCAACTGGCTGCGGATTTTTTCGAAGTGCTGCACCAAGGCTTGATCATACAAACGTTCGCCGCAACCCAGGCATACGTCGGCGTCCACTGTTAAGACTGCGGTATGATTGCCGCCCTTAAGTATTTTTTCTACTTTTTTGGTGGTCAGTTCGCCGCCGCATACCGGGCAGTGAGTAAAAGCTTCCATGATTTGCGCCGCTCCTTCCAATTTGTCCAGCGTTTGGGATCTGGGCGGTATACCAAGTTTACCGAGTATAATGGCAAAAGATGCGTCGTTTAACAATATCTTTGGATACATCGGTGATTTCATTTTTGTTTGCTGATGACGCGCCGGTTTACAGGGATATCACTGAAACCTTCTTTAAGGAGCATCTCCAGGATTACGATATCTTCATCTCGGATGTTGTTATGACTGAAATTCAAAAAACGAATGATGCCATTAAGAGAGCCGGTTTGTTAGATGCGGTCAAAACGTATCAGTTGCGTTTATATGGGCCCTTGAACGCTGAAATCAATGACCTGGCTGAAGCATACATTCAACAGAATGTTATTCCAAAATCAAAAATGGAAGATGCTTTACATGTAGCTTTTGCGACCTTTTACGAATTTGATATTTTGCTAAGTTGGAATTTTAAACATCTGGCCAACATTAAAAAACAAATTCAGCTTAATGCCGTCAACCAGACCTTTGGGTATATACGGGGGTTAAGTCTTTTGAATCCCATGGAGGTGATCTGTGAAAAGTAATCAGCAAAATGCTTACGATAAATACATGCAAGAAGTTTGGGATATCAAAGAAGATCTGTACAAAGACTTTCTAAAAAGTGGGTGCGCCAGTTACGTCGAGTTTATCCAAGAACAAACCCGGCACATGCATAAGGTTTATTATGTTGATAGGAAATCAAGACAACAAGCTGCTTGATGCATCCCCTTGGCATACGCAGCACCCCTACCGATTCACCCGTTGCTCCACCCACTCCGCAATCGTGACTTCGTGCCTAAAATTCGTCAGCTCATCCAGCGCCGGCAAACCGGTGGGGCTGGTCACGTTAATTTCGGTAAGCTTGCCGCCAATCAGGTCGAGCCCCACAAAGTACAGACCCTTGCGGGCGCAGTCGGAAATCACCTGGTTCACAATGGCTTGTTCTTGCGGGTTGAGGGGATACGGATGCCACTTGCCGCCGGCCGCCACATTGCTGCGGTAACTTTCGGGTCCGGCAATGCGCGTAAACGAACCCAGCATTTTGCCGTCCAGCGCCAGCACGCGCACATCGCCCCGGCTAATGTCTTCGAGGAACTCCTGGATCATAATGTATTGCGTGTCGTGTTCCGCCACCAGCTCCACCAGAGCGTCAAAGTTGCGGTCTTGCACATCGGCCACCAGAATGTTTTTTCCGCCAAACAAATAAAGCGGCTTAAGCACCACGCGACCGCCCATCTGCCGTGCCAAGGGTTTTATGTCACTGGCTTTGCGCGCAATGGCCGTGCGCGGTATCCACTGCGGATATTCCAAAATGGACATTTTTTCATTGTGCGCCCGGATCGCGTCGGGCTCGTTAACGCACAGAGGCCGTTCGGGTGTGAGTGCAAGCAAATGCAGGTAATGCAAATAATCCGTGCTAAAGGGCGGATCTTTGCGTAAAAAAAGGGCATCCATCTGGGAGAGATCCAAGACGCGTTCTTCTTGAAAACTGATCTGCGTCAGATCCTCTGACATGGTAAATGACCGTGCCCGCGCCTGTAATTGATGTTCGTGCCAGATCAAATCCTCGGCCTGTACATACCAATTGATATGGGCACGCCCCTGCAAGGCCCAGGCAATGCGAATCGAACTATCAAGGCGTGTATTTATCTTGGCCCAGGGGTCCAGCACATGTGCAATCTGCAAGGCGTTAGACATGGATCTGCTCTGGCTTGGCCAGGACGGCCTTCATTTCGCGGCTGGAGGCCGCCACCGCTGCCAGAGTCAGGCAGGAATACACCGTGTCGCGGCAACGGTCGACCACGCACAACTGTCCTCTACGATCTTCTGACACACATTCCGTCAGACACAGGCGCTCAAAAGCCATGCCCGGACTGTTAAGGTTTTCCTGGTCATTTTGTTCGGAGTGAAAACGTAAAAATCCGCCAATCACCCGCGAACCAATGCTCATCATGACCGGTTCGGCGGCCTGGTCTTTAACGCGCTCGTAAGTGGGAATGCCTTCCTGCACAATCACCTCGTCCACCGCTTTTTTTGATTTGGAGTAGGCCATGTTGTTGCGCTGCTTGCGGTTAAGCGTCAGCACCTCGTCGCCGCGCCGTGCAGTCATGATGCCAAGCCCATAGGTGCCACGGTTGTTCTTGATAAACACGTAGGGTGTTTCGGTAATGTGATAACGCGCGTATTGCTCCCGTATCTGCGAAATCACGCGATCCACTGTCGCCGCCAAAGCCTCCAGGCCTTCCTGGGCTTGAAAGTCAATGCCACCTTGGAGTTCTGTCAGCGGATAAAACAACCACGGATCCAAGTCGAGAATGCGGGCCAGTTCTGTGACAGTGTCTTTGTAATACACAAAATGGTCGCTTTTGCGGCGCTGATACCAACCCAGTTGCGGCGGCGGCAAGATCGGCTGGCGCACACCTTGCAGCGGTTCCGGGATGCCATTTGAAAAATCGTTGTTGCTGATCACCACATCCGGCACCGTCTCGCCACAAGCCAGCACGTTGACGTCTTTGCGACAGATCTGGCGCAGCAGCAGTTTTTGTCCGCTGGGCAGATCAAAGCTCATCTGTTTGGAGCCATCGGGCAAGCCCCAGGTTCCACAAACAACCTCTACGCCCGCTTTTTGCAAAATGCCCTGCAAGGCCACGACATTTTCAAGGTAATACAGGTTACGGGTATGCATTTCGGTGATGAGCAGCACCGATCGAGGATTTCCGGCGCAACGCAACAGGTAGTCTCGCACAGCATCAGATGCAGCATCACGAACCGTGCTACAAAGATTGTTGAAGCCCGCCGGAAAGAGATTGGTATCAATCACAGATACCTTAAAATGGGCGTTCCGGATATCCGCGCTGGCATAAAAGGGCACACCGCAGTCCTTCCAGATGGTCGCCAGCCAGGCATCCACGTCGCCCTGCCGCTCGCGCAGGCGTTGTTCAATGAGGCGGATCACAGGAACATTATACGTAATCCCGATATATTCAAATCATGATTTTGTCTGGGTCTTGCGATACAAAGCATGCAAAAACAAGTGGCAACTCCGGCGCTGGGTCTGCTTGGCTCCTTTATTCCAGTGGCAGCGGAGTCGCACTTTCCTATCCAAAATCTCCCTTACGGAACTTTTCGCCGTCGGACTGGAGAATTGCCACGCATCGGGGTAGCCATTGGCGACTATGTGCTCGATCTGGCGGCCCTGGCGGAAAACGGCTGTTTTAGTCATCCGCAAGCGGCTGTACGCGAGGCCTTGTCGCAATCTACGCTCAATGCTTTTATGGCCCTGGGACCTTTGGCCTGGGCCATGGTGCGGGTGGAATTGCAAAATTTGTTGAGTGCACAAAATTCCATATTGCGCGATCACGCCGCACTGCGGGACGCTGTTTTGATTCCGCAATCGCAGGTGACTCTTTGTATGCCGGTCGACATTGGCGACTATACGGATTTTTATGCTTCTAAAGAACACGCCTCCAATGTGGGCACGCTGTGGCGCGGCAAAGACAATGCCCTGATGCCCAACTGGACGCATATGCCCATTGGCTATCATGGCCGTGCAAGTTCGGTGGTGATCAGCGGAACGCCGGTGCGTCGGCCCTCTGGCCAGATCCTTTCAAATGGCGCGAGTGTTCCACAATTTGGACCCAGCGGCATTTTAGACTTTGAACTTGAAATGGGATTTTTTATCGGTCCCGGAAATGCGCTGGGTCGCCCTGTTTCTGTTCGCGATGCGGCCAGTCACATTTTTGGCCTGGTGCTGGTCAATGACTGGAGCGCGCGCGATATTCAAAAGTGGGAATACCAGCCGCTCGGGCCTTTTCTCGGCAAAAGTTTTGCGACCTCGCTTTCACCGTGGATCGTTCCGCTGGCAGCGCTGGCGCCCTTTCGTGTGCCGTCGCCCGCCCAGGATCCAGCGCCGCTCCCCTATTTGCAATCGGTGGGAGACTGGGCGCTGAACATTGAACTTGCCGTGGCGCTCAAGACCGCTGCGATGAATGCTCCGGCGCAGATTTCGCGCAGCAACATGCGCTACTTGTACTGGAACATGCTGCAACAACTGGCCCACCACAGCAGCAACGGTTGTAATTTGCGCCCCGGCGATTTGCTGGCTTCCGGAACGATTAGCGGCCCGACGCCGGATTCTTTTGGAAGTCTTTTGGAGCTGACCTGGAACGGGGCCAATCCGCTTAAACTTCCTTCTGGCGAAGAGCGTAAATTTCTCGAAGACGGCGATACGGTTGTGATGAACGCTTATGCGCAAGGCGAAGGGTATCGAGTGGGTTTTGGAGAAGTGCGCGGAACGGTGGCGCCAGCATTAAAACCATGAAGCAGAAAAAAATCGCTTTCCGTGCGGATACGCTGAACATTCGTGAACTCCAGGGTTTGCTCCTGCCCGGCGTGGCGCCGCGCCATCCGTATCTTGTCAGCACGATTGGAAGCGACGATCGCGCGAACCTGGCGCCGTACAGCTATGCGGCCATTTTGGATTACGACGGGATGCGCCTGGTGTATGTGCCGGTACTCCCCTCAAACGGTGTGCGCAAGGATACCGCGCTCAACAGTCGTGTGGGTGATCAGGTTGTCATCGCAGCGTTTACGCCTAACGTGGTCATGCAAGGCATCCTTGCCAGCACCCCCTACCCCGACGATGAATTTGTGCGTGCCGGACTCACCAAAGAAACTTATTCCGGCGTGGCACCCTTTGGCGTGGCGGAATCGCCGATCAACCTGGTGTGCCGCGTCATTGCCGAAGCGCCAGTGGCCACGCAGCCCGGTCAGGGGGAACCTGTCATTGTGCAAGTGGAATCGCTGCGCGTCGACCGGCGCGTCTTGATGGGTTCCATGGCCAGCCTCAATCCCATGGAGCAGTTGTCCCCCGTGGGACGCATGGGTGGTGACGAGTACCTGAAGGCCAGCGAATTTTTGATGCTGGGCGGCGAGCGTCTGCATCCCCGCTATCCGCAGCGTGATCCTTTCAGATACTGGCGTTATCCGGCAGGCGTGATGGATCCGGCTGCCAAGAATGTACTGGCTGTTTCGGCTGATCAGCTTCAGCGGGCGCAGAAGATGCATATTCTTTCGTCGGCCTTTACGCCTATGCCGTGCTTTATGCTGACAGTGCCCGAGGGGTATACCAAACTGGTAAGTTTTTTGACTGTGGTTAACGTTAAACCTCCGGTATTGCTTTTGGGCAGCGAGAATTTTACCGATCTTAACTCGCACGGCAATGAATACCATGGTGTCAAAGCAGGTAGCGTGCTGTGGTTAAGCGTGCTTACCGAAGCCATGGCGCACAGCATTTCCAGAAACCAGGGGGGCTTCGAGTGCTTTTACAAAACCGAGCAACGTGGTTTGGGACACTTTTGGGGCCGGGGACTGGAAACCTCGCCGCTGAACCTGCGTTGTACTTTGCTCGATGATTTTGCTCCCGGTCGCGATGTGCGTGTGCAGGTGGAAGAATTTGTCTGTGACCCAAGCGCACTTGAACCCGGACGCACGGCCCTGCGTTCAAAGGGCAAGTATGCCCTGCGTCAAGTCGGCTATCGCCGTCACAACGTGTTTTGCCATACGAGCGACCGACTCTTGTTTTCCATTCCGCGCCCCATGGATCGTGGCGTAGGCATGGCTTGGATTCACGAACGTTTCAAGACACTTCCGTTGTCCGCGCATCTGGCACCGCAGCACCTGGCAAAACTGGCCATGTTCGAAGCATCAGAACTTCCCAGCGATGAAGCCGCAGTTTGTGAGTTTACCGCGCCGCTGCTGGCCAAACCCTGGCTTAGTCAAGTCCGGGATGCGTCGGTAACGCCAGAACAACAAATGGCGCAGTTACTTAAAAAAGCGAAAAAAATTCTAAATTATGACAAGGCCTACATTAAAGACGACATCCGCGAGGCGTGGCGGATTATTTTTCTGGCCGAAGCTTTGATTTAATAAAAGAGACAGGGCCTTGCACCCCTGACTCATGGCCAAACATAAAATCAAACGTCAGCCACCGCCCAAACTTCAGGAATCTGTTTTGTATTTGGACGTTGTGCGTTATGCGCTTTACCCTCTGGTTTTTATCATCCTGGCCTATGGCCTTGACCGTGGCATGGCCGTGTTGTTAGACCATGCCTTTGCCCGCACCGTGGTAGGTCAAGCCGAAGGCGCAAAATTAAACCAGGCCGTGCGCAGCCATGCCGACGCTTACATTCTGGGTGACTCGCGCGCCGAACACCACAATGATCCGGCAGTACTCTCGGCGGCCACCGGATTGCGCTTTTTTAACGCCGGTTGCGAGGGCCGCGAACTCATGTACCTGCGTCTGCAAGCCGACCTGATTGAGATGGAACAAACGCCGCAACTCTATCTGCTGGACCTAAGCTTTCATAACTTTGACGCGCGCCGCAGTTACCGCAGCGACCAGCAACGTTATGTGGCCTTTCCGTTTGTCAGCCGTTCCGCCGTGGCGGCCGAATTTTTTAACGGAATTTCAACCCCTGACCGCTATGTGCGCGTACTGGCCAGTAGCTGCCGCTATCGCAGCGCATTCTGGCCCATTGTGCGTGGCCTTTTTGGAGCCCTGCCAGAATCGCCCGATGGCTTTAACGTCACCCAGGGTACACTGCGAGAAGGTTCTTCGCGGCATCTGGTTGAAGGCAAGATTGATTTTTACGCACTCGACCAGTTGCTGAAGTTTATCCAGCAAAGCCGTCAGAAACAGATTCAGATTGTATTTTGTCTGGGTCCCAGCTGGCGTGGCGATACCGAATATGAACTTTGGGAACAAGAGCGCATGTATCTGCTCCTGCTGCGCCAGCTTGCCAAGCTGCAGCATGTGCCCCTGATTGAGGCCACCGAACTGTATTACCCCCAGTTCCGCAGTCCACATGTGTTCACCGATACGGATCACCTCAACGCCTACGGCGCGCATATCTATAGCCAGATTGTGGCCGACCATTTGCGCGCCATCCTGCGCATCAATAGTATTCCAGCGTTGGAAGCATCGCCGTATTATCCCCAGATTGATCCCAAGGATTACATCAGAAACTAAGGAAAAATGTGCCTGGCCTGTGGATCCAAGTCCTTATACCGTTCCGGTGGATGAAACGAATCAGAGATCGCTTGATTAAGATGCGGATCAAGTGCCCGGTAGCGGTATTGCAGGTGCCAGAAATACATTTTAACTTCCCTGCCGAGTTCGTCGTCATAACGTTGTTCAAAGGCCGATGACAAAATGCCAATCACGGCGGGATTGCTGAAGTACACGTTGGGCAAGGGCGCGTATAAGTTGTTTTGAATCTTATCCAGCACGTACACACGTGACGCTTGTTCTTGCAGATACCCAAATTCTGGATTCACCCGCAAAGCCTGCGGATGTCCCGGGCCCCACAACTGCATGCCCATGAGCCGTTGCCGATAAAACTCAAGCACCACCCGTTCAATCGGAATAGGAAGTTTGACGCCATGCAGTTTGACATCGAACAAGGCCATGTCTGGATGCACGCTGACCGTAAGCAGATCAGTATCCTGGGGCAGTCGCCGGAAACTCAAGTCATACGTGTTGAGCGACAAAATTTGAGCGGCCTGCGAAACCGTCATTCCCCAGGTCACACCCAAAGGGCCGTGGATAAAGGGAATGTCGCCGGTGACAGTTTGCGGAGCGGCGTAGAGTACAGAACCTAATATATACAAAATGCAAAATGAAAACAGGCTTTTTTTAAGCACACTAGATTTTATACCAAATCCTCCGGTATGCGTCTGGCCTCCGAAATAACGCCGCGTGCTTTTTGGTCGTTTTCGATGGCTTCAAAAAGGGCCCGAAAGTTTCCAGCGCCAAAACCGCGTTCACCACGGCGCTGGATGATTTCGTAAAAAAATGGCCCGGCCTCATCAAAGGCCATTTGCTTGTTAAGCTCCTGCATAAAAATCTGCAGCAAGTAACCCTCTGCGCTGCCGTCTACCAAAATTCCGAGCTTGGCGAGTGTTTTAAGCCTTTCCTCAAGACGCCCCTTAAAACCTGCTTCCCGCACACGCTTCATTACAGACGCGTAATAAACCTCGGGTACTGGCAGAAACAAACCGCCCTTACGCCGCATGGCGCGGATAACAGGCACAATGTTGGGCACCCGCAGCGCAATATGCTGGATGCCCGCGCCCCGGTTATCCTGCCAAAAAACGCTTTGCTGACTATTTTCAAAACAAGGCAGCTTGGGTTCGTTATTGGCAAACTTAATGCCCGAAGCCGGATGCCACATTACCGTTGAATTGAGCCCACTGCCTCCGGCCATGGCTGGATTGACGTCACGGGTATGAAATTCAATATCCCAGTATTGCTCAAAGCCCATGACGTCGCGCAGCCACAGCAAAAAAGACTCCATTTCTAAAAAGTTGCTGGTAATGTGATCAATGGCCTCGTAACCAAACGGCGAAAGGTATTCTCCCGGAAGGGCTTCCATCACAAAAGCGGTTCCAAATCCGTGATAAAAACTGTCGTCGATAAAGCGAAAACGCACATTGGCCGAAGGCGTGGCAATCGAAATCTGATAAAACTGGGCCGCCCGGTCGTAGGTAGTATGGGGTGGATAAATGATGTTGGCGCCGCGTTTAGAAAGCGCTGAAATCGCCTGCCGGATGTCCGACACGCGAAAGTTAACGCAGCCCATGCCTTCGGGATGCAAGGCCAAATAACGCCCCACGACGGAGTCATTGCTTAACGATTGTGAAACGATGACATTGATAGCTTTACTGGCCGAAAGCACCAGACGGCGCACGCCTTGCAGCACCTCGGCTGCCGGATGCGAGCGTCCAATGACCTCAAAGCCCAGCACGTGCCGGTAAAATTCCACCGCGCGATCAAGGTCATGCACATAGTGTTCGTAACTGTGGATGTTCACCAGGGGTATGGCAGGCACTGCCAGTCGTTTATATTGAGTCCTCAATGCGGCCTACCCATGTAGGCGCTTATCGCCAGAAATATCCTAAAGTTGAATTGCATCTTTTCGCATTCTAAATATTTCAATCTGTTTGGGCGCACCAAATCCAAACCCTACTTCGATAAATACCAGCATGTTTTGCCTGCATCGAATTTCAAGCGCCTGCGTTGATCCCTTTGATATGCCCGAAAGCGACCAGCCCGCTGCCGACCCTTACCGTTATCAACTGGGCCTTGGAAACTTTTTTTTAAGCGAAACACATCAGGGCATTGTGCCTTGGGAACAAAACACGCCGCAATCCGTCCCCAAAGGATTAGTCGCCGAACAAATCAGTCTCGATCGCTTTACCAACCCGCGTGGGCGTAACGCCTATGCCTGGCTTTATCGTCTGTACCCCAGCATCAGTCTGCCGCAGCATTTTATGCGTCACGATCATTCTGCCTTTCGTCTGGGATATTTAATTGAACCGTCTCCCGAACCCTACCGCTGGAACCCGCTCTCCATCCCCCAACAATCCTTCGATTTTATAACGGGCTTAAAAACGGTGGGCGCTACCTTCAAAGACGGTTCCGCTCCCGCGCTCACCCACCATGTGTACGCGGCCATCACATCCATGGGGCAAAAGGCCTTTTCGGTACTCGATGGCGAGGTTTTGATTCTGCCCGAAAGCGGAGCACTCGACATCCGCACAGAATTTGGCTGTCTGCTCGTCAAACCGGGCGAACTTGTGGTGATTCCCCAGGGCGTGTGGTTTAGCGTGCAGCTTGTCCATGACGCTCCCATTCGAGGCTACATGTTCATCAACGCCTCGGACCGCCTGCATCTGCCCGATGGCGGCATTGTGGGGCCCAATGGCTCGGTTGATCCTTTGCATTTTAAGGTGCCTGTTGCCAGCGTAGATCTGTCGGCACCCTACGAACTGATCAAACTTAGCCACGGCAAACTTTATCGCGCAAAAAGTGCTGACAGTCCTTTTAACGTTTTTGGCTGGAAGGGCAATGCCTATCCCTACAAATATGACCTGGGCTTGTTTAAACCGATCAATTACGTAGACCGTGATCACCTTGATCCCAGCATTTTTACCGTGTTGGTGTCATCGGCCTGTGATGTGGCGGTGTTTCCGCCGCGCTGGAATCCCACGCAACATACTTTCCGCCCACCCTACTTTCACCGCAACGCGCGCATGAACGAATTCATGGGGTTGATCCACGGACGCTACGAGGCCAAGGCCGATGGCAGGGGCGGATTTCAACCGGGCGGATTCAGCATGCATCCAGCGGGCGTGCCCCACGGCCCGGATGCCGAAACCTATTTCCGCGCCATTGCCGAAGACCAAAGCCTTTCGGCACGAATCGATCACACGCTGGCCTTTATGATCGAAAGCGAAGGCCGTTTTATGGTCAACCGGCGGATGCTGACGTCTCAAAATATGGGAGGCCTGCGACAAGATGACTATGCCGGGTATGGTGCCGAGATTAGAACGGTACTTGTGAAACCAGGCGGCTGACCGACAATTGAAACAACCTCTGGAGCCGGCGATGGGGATCGAACCCGCGACCTACTGATTACAAATCAGTTGCTCTACCGCTGAGCTACGCCGGCGCAAGATGGATTATTCTGATAGTAATATGAAACCCCCCAAAGCGTACATGCGGCTTTCAAACCCATGCATTTAAAGTTAAAATGGCAAGATCAGCCTGACGTGGAGGAGTACCCAAGTGGTTGAAGGGGCCGGTTTGCTAAACCGGTAGGAGGGTCAAACCTCGCGGGAGTTCAAATCTCCCCTCCTCCGCCAGATAAAAAATAGGAGGAAAAATTATGAAACGCACAGCAACTGCCCTATGGCAAGGCACCGGCAAAGAAGGCAAAGGAAAATTGAGCACCCAAAGCGGCATACTCAAAAATACGGCGTACAACTACAAGGATCGTTTTGAAGATGGTCCGGGCACCAACCCCGAAGAACTGATGGCTGCCTCGCATGCGGGTTGTTTTAACATGAAATTAAGTTTTGTGTTGGTGGGCGCTGGCTTTACAGCCGAGTCGCTTAATACCACCTGCACCATTACGCTTGAAAACAGCGCCATCACCGAGTCGCACCTGGTTTTAAAGGCCAAAGTGCCGGGCCTGGACGCTGCCAAGTTTAAACAATTTGCCGAAGAAGCCAAACGCGATTGTCCCATTTCTAAGGCGCTGACGGCCAAGATCACCATGGAGGCTGTCTTAGAATAAATTTAATGCCCGGTTCTGTTAAACAGGCAGCGCAACCACCTGCTCAACCTGGGATAAGGCGGATACCGTAAGGCCGGGTCTACAGCCAGACTGTGTTCAAAAATGCCTTTTTCGTGCGAAAAGGCGCAGAAGCTGTGAAAACCGTGATACTGTCCGTAACCCGCTGCGCCAGTTCCGCCAAAAGGTAAATTGGGTATCGACAGATGCAGCAGGGTGTCATTGACGCAACCCCCGCCAAAGGGAATGCTTTCGATGGCTGCCGCACGAAAGCTGGGATCACTGGTAAAAACATACAGCGCCAGTGGCCGGGGCCGCGAGCGGATAAAATCAAGGGCATCCTGACGGCGTTTATAAGTCAGTACGGGCAATAGCGGCCCAAAAATCTCTTCGCGCATGATGGCCGACTCCAGCGGCGGATTTTTAAGCAGCGTGGGTTCAATATATCGGTCGTCGATGTCAACTTTTCCGCCGTGATACAGGTTAAGCCCCTCTAGCAACGCAGCCACACGCCGCACATGCCGTGCATTGACGATGCGCCCGTAGTCCGCGCTGTTTTGCGCGTCCGCTCCAAAAAAATCAGTGATGGAACTTTTGAGCGCTTCCAAAAGGGCATCGGCCCGATCTTCAGAAACCAGAACATAATCGGGTGCCACACAGGTTTGTCCGGCGTTAAAAAATTTGCCCCACGCAATGCGCCGGGCCGCCTTGGCCAGCGAAACCGTGCCATCTACGATCACCGGGCTCTTTCCGCCCAGTTCCAAAGTGACCGGGGTTAAATGCTCGGCAGCCCGATAGGCAATGATTTTTCCGACAGCCGTGCTGCCTGTAAAAAATATGTGATCCCAGTTTTCGTCAAGCAAGGCTTGAGTTTCGACAGGACCTCCTTCTACCACGGTCAAAAATTCTGGCGGAAAATGATCTCGAATCAACTTTGCCAGCAAGGCGCTGGTGCGGGGCGTCAATTCAGAAGGTTTAAGCACGGCGGTGTTTCCGGCCGCAATGGCTCCGGCGATTGGATTGATCGACAACTGAAACGGATAATTCCAGGGAGCAATCACCAGCGCCGTGCCTTTAGGCTCAAAGAGGCGGTAACTTTTTCCGGGCCAGTATAAAAGTGGCGTTCTCACGGGCTGCGCTTGCATCCACTGGCCCAGGTGGCGGCGCAGGAAGTCAATTTCAAACAGTGCCTGCTGAATTTCTCCAACAAATGTTTCGTAAGCTGGTTTTCCAAGATCTGTGTGCAAAGCCTCCGTGATGGCCGCTTCAGATTGGGTGATGACGGCATGTAGGCGGGCAAGCATTTGAACGCGAAACGCATAACTGCGCGTGGCGCCACTTTCAAAAAAATGGTGCTGGTCTGCGACCCGCTTTGAATAGCTTGGACGGGTTTCGGCCACACGACGGCTTGCAAAATTCTGCATAGGATTTGTCGGCGTTAAATCAAATGAGTGTATTGATTTCGGCAGAAGTAAGGCCAAGCCAATTCCGGTCTGGCCCGCGTGATAAAATGAACATCTATGAGCGGGATTCCCATGACCCTGTTCGACACCACCCTGCGCGACGGCGAACAGTCCGAGGGCATCTCGTTTACCGTAGCGGACAAGCTCAAAATCGCCCAGCTGCTCGACGAGGCCGGCATCCATTATATTGAAGGCGGCTGGCCTGGCTCCAATCCCAAGGCGGTGGATTTTTTTAAGCAGGCTCAAAAACTTAAACTGCGGCATGCCAGGCTGGTGGCCTTTGGCTCGACCTGCCGGGCCCATTTAAGCCCCGCCAAAGATCCTAATACCCAGGCCTTGCTCAAAGTAGCCACTCCAGTCGTATGCATCTTTGGAAAGAGCTGGGATTTTCATGTGACCCATGCGCTTAAGGTCTCGCTGCCCAAGAATTTGGAAATGATCGAAAACTCGATTGCATACTTAAAAAAACGCGCCGAAGAAGTGATCTTTGACGCCGAACATTTTTTTGACGGCTACAAGGGTAACCCCAGTTATGCCATCGAGGTTTTGCGGGCGGCCGAGCGCGGCGGAGCCGACATTCTGACGCTGTGCGACACCAACGGGGGCACCCTGCCGACTGAAATCGAACAAATCGTGCGTCTGGTGCGTGAGCAATTTAAAAGCACTCTGGGCATTCACACCCACAACGATGCCGAAAGCGGTGTGGCCAATAGTCTGATGGCTGTGCAGGCGGGCTGCCGCCATGTGCAGGGCACCATCAACGGTATCGGCGAACGCTGCGGCAACGCCAACCTGGTCAGTATCATTCCGGCGCTCAAGCTCAAGATGGGATTTTCAAAGGTGGTATCGGATAAGCAACTTAAAAATCTCCGGCATCTGGCCTTTCATATTGCTGAAATTGCCAACCTGGTGGTGACCGACCGCACGCCTTATGTGGGGCGCTCTGCCTTTGCGCACAAGGGCGGCATTCATGTCAGCGCCATCCTTAAACATCCGCGCACCTACGAGCATATCGAACCCACGCATGTCGGAAACACCCGCCGCGTGATCATCAGCGAACAATCGGGTATGTCGAACCTGGTCGTTAAGGCCCAGGAGTTTGGTTTACCGCTCGACAAGGCCGACCCACGCTCGCAGATGCTGCTCGAAACCGTCAAAGATCTGGAACACCAGGGATATCAGTACGAAGGCGCCGAAGCCAGTTTTGAGCTCTTGATGCACCGGCATCTGCACGGTAAAAAACGTCCTTTTCAGGTGTTGGGTTTTCGCATCATCAACGAACAGCACCGTGAGGACGAAAAACTGGGCATCGAAGCCACCCTCCGCGTCAAGGTGGGCGATCAGCTGATTCACACTGCCGCCGATGGCAAAGGCCCGGTCGACGCCTTGAGCCGGGCCTTAAACAAGTCGCTGCTTGCTTACTTTCCGCAGATCGCCAGCATGCGCCTGGTAGATTACAAGGTGCGCGTCTTAAATACGCGCGAGGCCACCGCCGCCAAGGTGCGCGTGCTGATCGAGTCGGCTGATGACGAACGCGCCTGGATCACCATTGGCGTCAGTGAAAATGTCATTGAAGCCAGCTGGCTGGCGTTGGTAGACGCCGTAGAGTACAAGCTCCTGAAATCCAAATGAGGATCTCGCAATCCTGGCAGCCCATCAGTTTGCGTTATGGCGACAATGGGCACTTGTGGCTCGCCAATACCGACTTGCATGCCCTGGCCCAGGACAAGGGCACGCCCCTGTATGTGCTCGACCTGGCGACCCTGATGGCCCGTTGCCAGGCTTATCAGCAATGCTTTAATGCTTACCCGGGCAAAGTGCAGCTGGTCTACGCCAGCAAGGCACTGTCGTGTGTGGGCGTGTTGCAGCTGATGCACAAGCTGGGTTTTGCGGTTGACGTGGTGTCGGGGGGCGAATTGCTGACGGCCTTTAAAGCAGGTCTGCCCGGAGAAAAAATTGTCTTCCATGGCAACAACAAAAGCCGTGCAGAATTACTCGACGCCCTGATGGCCGGCACGGGACGCATTGTCATCGACAGCCTGGACGAACTGACGCGCCTTGAAAGCCTTGTGCACGACACCGGCTTGCCGGCCGAAGTCTTACTGCGCGTGGTGCCGGGCATCGAAGCCCATACGCACGAACATATTAAAACCGGCCAACGCGATACCAAATTTGGCATTCCATCCGAGCAGGTGCTCGAAGCGGTGCGTCGGGTGCTTAAACAACCCCGCATCCGTTTTTGCGGATTGCACGCCCACGTGGGTAGCCAGATCTTTGATGCCGAACCGCTGGCCCAGTGTGCCGAGGTACTGCTTGATCTGGCCGCGCACATTGAAACGCAGACCGGCACATGGATCGACGACCTTAACATTGGTGGCGGACTGGGCATTGCTTACACCGACAGTGACCATCCGGTGGCGCTTGAGCAGGTGGCTGAACGGCTGATTATCAGCATTCAGAACAAGTGCAGTCAGCTTAAAAAACCGCTTCCCCGACTGATGCTCGAACCCGGACGTTCGCTGGTGGCCACTGCCGGATTGACGTTATACAGCGTGGGTACGCTTAAAGAAATTCTGGGGGTGCGCAGCATTGCGGCGGTAGACGGTGGCATGGCCGACAATCCGCGTCCGATTACCTATGGTGCCAAATACACTGTCGATTGCGTCAACAAAGCCACCGAAGACCTGACCCATAAATATCGAGTGGTCGGAAAATTCTGCGAATCGGGCGATATCCTGCTCAAAGAGGCCCAGCTCCCCAAACTGGATATTGGCGATGTACTTGTGGTTTATGCCACGGGCGCCTACAACTATAGTATGGCCAGCAATTACAACCGCGTACCCCGCCCCGCCATGGTGTTGGTCACGGCCGACCAGGTGCTTGACCTTGTGGCGCGCGAGACGGCCGAAGACTTGCTTAGGCATGACCAACATCTGCCGCCCGATCTGCTCAAATAATCATGGTTCCCTACGTTACCTGGATCGACGTGCTCGACATTTTGCTGGTGAGCTTTTTGGTGTACCAGGTACTGCTCTTTGTGCGTGAGACCCAGGCGGGACGCCTGCTGCTTGGGCTGATTCCTTTTTTTGTGTTGTACCTGGTCAGCGAACTTTTGGGCCTGCGTACGGTGTATTGGTTTATGGGCAATCTGGCCACGGTCATTGCCCTGGTGCTGGTGGTGGTCTTTCAGCCCGAATTGCGGCGTTCGCTGGAGTTGCTCGGACGCAGGCGTATGCTGCCGATCTTTCAAGAACAGGGCACACAGCTGTCTATTCCAGTCATTAAACACATTATCGATACGGTCGAAACTTTAAGCCAGAACAAGTGGGGCGGAATTATTTTGATCGAACGCAGTTTTAAATTGAATGACTACGTCAAGACGGGTCTGCTGCTGGGGGCCGAAATATCCAGTGACCTCCTGGTAACTTTGTTTAACCCCACCACGGTTACCCATGACGGTGCGGTGGTGGTGCGCGATCACCTGCTGCTCGCCAGTAACG
This sequence comes from bacterium, assembly GCA_023249225.1. Classification (GTDB taxonomy): domain Bacteria; phylum Margulisbacteria; class Marinamargulisbacteria; order JAHFDA01; family JAHFDA01; genus JAHFDA01. The sequence continues at coordinate 22,829 of JAHFDA010000012.1, read as the reverse complement.
TATTGCTGCCCTTGTCTAAGAAAGATCTCGATCACCGCTTTGGCACGCGGCACCGCGCCGCCATCGGCGCTACCGAACACACCGATGCGGTGGGCGTTGTGGTATCCGAAGAAACCGGGCAGATCAGCATTGCCGAGTACGGCATCATTTACAGCAACCTGACCAAAGAAAAATTAAGCGATCGTTTGTTTGAGATTTTTCACGTACCCCAGGAGCAACAGGTCAAACCCACATGAGCCGCTTGTCGGTGCAAGCTCTGGCCAAGGCCAAACGCGAGGGTCAGCCGCTCGTGGCCTTGACGGCCTATGATGCCGCCTTTGCGCGACTGATCGATCAGACGGGCGTGGATATCATCCTCGTAGGCGATTCGGTGGGTAATACCCTGCTGGGTTTCGACTCCACTTTGCCGGTGACCCTGACAATGATGTGTCATCACGCTGCCGCCGTTGCACGCGGAAGCCAGCGGGCCTTGCTGGGGGTAGATGTGCCTTTTGGTGTCTGTCAGCAGAGCCACGACCGCGCGCTGGCAGATTTGCGCTTGCTGGCACAGGACAGCGGCTGCCAGTTTGTCAAAATCGAAGGCGCTGAAGAGGTAGCTTTAATTGAAGCTTGCGTGGCCATGGGCGTGCCGGTCATGGGACATCTTGGATATCTTCCGCAGCAACTGGCCAAGATTGGAAAACCCACTGCCTTTGGCCGCACGCCTGCCGAGGTGGAGCGCCTGACACAGGATGCCCGGGCACTTGAACGCGCAGGTGTTTGCGCCCTGGTACTTGAGATGGTGCCCTCCACGGTTGCCAAGGCACTGACGGCCATGCTTTCGATACCGACCATTGGTATCGGTTCCGGGCCGCATTGCGATGGACAGATTTTAGTGCTGCATGATGTGCTTGGTCTTGATCCGCGCTTTCAACCCAGGTTTTCAAAACGTTACGCCCATTTGGATGTAGAAATTTCCAAGGCGGTGACGGCTTACGTTGAGGATGTGCGCCAGCATCGCTTTCCCGACGCAACGCATTCACCTTACTAAAACCACACGTCCATGGGTCATCCTCTGATTCTGGCAGCCTTGGCGCTGACGCTCGCAGACATTGTGGTGGCGGGCTTGGCCTGGCCGCTGTTGCTTGTGCTTGCAAGCGTCTGGCTGGGTTTGGCATTACTGGCTATTTTTCCGCGCCCGCGCTTGCGTCCGGCGCTGTGGTTGCTGCTCCTGTTCGCCATCGGCGTGATGTATGTTGATCTGCGTGTGACCGGTGCGCTGCCTTTGGCACAACGGCACGGCCCGCAGATTGCCAGCCTGAACAAGCTGAAACAACGTTGCGTGCAAGTGATTCATGCACACGTGCCCGCGCCCTACGATGCCCTGTTGGGGGGTCTGCTACTGGGGGTGTCAGCCTCGCCGCTGCCAGAGGAATGGAACGAATTGTATCGCCGCACTGGCGTGACCCATCTTTTGGTGGTCAGCGGCAGCCAGATTGCCTTGCTGGTTGGCGTTTGCAGCGCCTGCGCACGCGCGTTGCGTCTGCCGCCTTTGGCAAGTTTTGCGCTTACCAGTGTTGTGAACGTTGCTTTTGTGCTGATGACGGGTGCCGATCCCAGCGTCACGCGGGCGGGTATCATGGCCGAAATCATGTTGCTGGGCTTGTGGCTGGGCCGCAGCAGCTACGCCCCGCTGACCTTTGCGCTGGCCTGGTTGCTGATGCTGCTGTATGAGCCACGTTATCTGTTCATGCCCGGATTTCAACTTTCGTTTGCCGCCACCGCAGCCTTACTGTGGATTGCGCCAGCCTTCGAAAAAAAAATTGCGCTTGCATTTGGGCCGCCTGAAAAACGCAACGCCTGGCAAAATGGCCTGTCGGGGCTGCTGGCGCTGGCCATGGCTCCCAGTCTGGTGACGCTGCCGCTTGTCATGCAGAACTTTAGCAGCCTGTCACTGGCTTCATTTGTCAGCAACTTGCTGGTGACGCCCTGGGTAGAGCTTGTGGTGCTCGGGGGCTTTGCAGGCACGTTTATCGGACTTATCTTTGGCCCTTTGGCACATATTGTCTTTCAGGGTCTATGGGGGCTGATGTGGTGTATGCAGCACATGCTGCAATTCATTGGCCAGCTGCCGTATGCCTACTTGCACGTCAAAGCGCCCGGCTGGTTCTTTGTCGGGGTCTGCATGGCTGCGGTCATGCTCCTGGCACAGCGCTGGCACCACGACCGGCGCTTGTCTGCGCGGGACGGACTCTGGCTGTTTACCCTTTTGATGCTGTCCTTGGGCGCAGCGCTTGTGCCACGACCTGGCGCGGGCAGCGCGCCCGTGCTGGCACAAGTGTCTTTTTTAGACGTGGGTCAGGGCGATGCCGCCGTCTTGTTGTTTCCCAGGGGCCGCGTGGCGCTCATCGATGGTGGAGGCCAGGTTGAGTATGGTTCCGCGCCTGCAAAGAATTTCAAGAGTCCTGGAAAAAAAGTTTTGCTCCCCTATTTGCGTCGCCAAGGCGTTAATAAAGTAGACGTCATGTTGTTGTCGCACGCGCACGCCGACCATTTAGAAGGTTTGCTCGATGTGCTTAAAGTTCTGCCGGTGGGGCTGGTGCTTGATCCGGGACTGCCCTACGATACCGCGCTGTACCGGGAATTTTTAGAAACTTTGCGGGTAAAAAAAGTGCCTTACAAACATGCCCGTCGCGGTCAGCACATGGCCTTGTCTCCCGATTGCGATTTACGGATATTGCATCCCGATCAGCCTTTTTTATCAGGCACGGCTTCGGACATCAACAATAATTCGGCCGTTGCCCGCCTGGATTGCGCCGAAACCCAGGTGCTGTTTACCGGAGATATCGAAGCCGACGCCGAACAGCTGCTGCTGACCTTGCCCGAACTTTCTGAAGTCACGGTTTTAAAAGTGCCGCATCATGGCAGCCATAGTTCGAGCAGCGCGGCCTTTCTTGAACGCATTCATCCGCAGCTGGCTGTGATTTCGTGCGGCCGCCATAACCATTTTGGCCATCCGCATCGCGACGTGTTGGAACGCTTGCGGCAGCAAGGCTGCGCGATCTACCGCACCGACGAAAACGGCAATATCGAACTGTACGTTCACAACCAAAATGTATCGGTACGGTTACAGCCATCCTGGAAAAGACTGCCTTACGTGTTGCAGGCCATGATCAAAAGCACTACGTTTCGCCCCCGGTAAGGCCGCACATTGTTTGCTCGTAACAGAATCTTTCTTGGATCGCAGTTCCCTTGGCCATACGATGATGCCTGGCACACGTGTATACCGTTTGATATACGCCAGCGTCTCCGAGGTCAGTCGTGCGTTCTGGAGGTAGACGTGGGTGGGCCTTAGCTCTAGCCGCACACCCAGTGCCCGCGCCAGTTCTTCGGCCTCGGGCAAAAAGAGCGCGCTTTCGCAGTGTGTCAGCAGCAGCAGGCGCAGCGACTGACCGATGGCTTGAGCCTTGCGCACGCTGGCGCGCACAAGTTCAAAGTGGTGTTCTCCGCCAATGCGGTCATTGTCCGCTTCGAGCGGGTGATTAAGCACCAGACACAATTCATCCACCCAGGGCCGGATACGTTCGGCCATGGCCGGATAGCGCATTCCGGGCGTATAAAGCCACAGTGCCTTAAACCAAGGCTGCGCTTGTTGCAGGAGATCGGCAAGCTGGGGATACAACAAGGGATCGCCGCCTCCCAGATGCAAACACACTTTTGCACCGGCCAGTGCCTTTAAATCACACAAGACGTCTGACAACGGAAGGTAATCTTGTTGATGCGGCGCTTGCTGCCATAAACTGCAGAACTCGCAGGACAACGAACAAGCCGTGAGCACGCGGTAAGATACATCGGGCATGCAGGCATGATTTTAACGGTCTACGCGGGCGTAAAGACAGAGTGGGTTAATCGAAATTCGGCATGAACGGCATCGGGCGGCAACCACAGTTGGCGGCCCATGGGTCGACCGGCGCTGGTAGCCCGGACCTCGGCCGGTAAAAACACGCGGATGCGTTCTGGCAAAATTTTAAATTGCGGGTTCAATACCAGGGCCACCTGGTCGCGCGCATACTCTACTTTAAGCCCCAGTGTTCCAAATGCGGTTGGCATTTGTAAAAACTTAAAGCCCCCGGCGCTTTGCCACCATGAGGTGGGTATCCCTGCAAACAAGGTGAGTTCATCGGGAGCAGCGCTATCGTCTACCAAAAAATAGCGCAGCAACTCGACATAGGCCAGTTGCACGCGCCAGTCGTGTGCCAAGTGTCCGCTGCCGCCTCCGCTGCCCGGATGCAGGACATCGGGCCAGCGACATGCTGCGCCAGCCGTGGCCGTGAGTTGTTCAAAAATGGCCGCAGCGCGCGGGTCGCCGCAGTGGCGTAAGGCTTGCGCCAGAGATACTGACTTTTCGGGCAAAAGTCCGTCTTGCCGGGGATCAAACACCAATCCGTTGCGGATCCATGTATCGTGATAAGCACCCAGCCAGCGCTGCCACCCAGCCAAGTCATCTTTGACTAAATGCAGTGGCCAAACCGCGGCGCACAGATCCACCCACCAAGGTTCAAAAGAAACCCGCCCGCTCTGTTCGTTGGGATCCGGAAATTTCTGTTTGAGTTTTTGCGGACTGATCCCATGGCGTGCCAAAATGCTGCGGTAACGTTTAAAACTTTCGACATCGCCGATTTTACGCAGCAGATCAGCCATAGCGGACAAGCCCGCTTGCTGCCATAGTATGGCCAGCATTTGCGGAGGCGTTTTTTCCTTGTCCCTGTGGTTGCGTGCCAGGTTTTCTAATAGCGCTTCCCCGACCCGCTGCATCGCCAGGAGCCAGGGGTCTAAAGCTTCGACCGATTTAAACCACTCCACATAGCGACGCGTCAGCCCAAAGGCCTGACCCCAGGCCTGGCCATGCGCCGACACAGATTTTTGTGTGGAATCCGCTGCCTGCTTCCAAAGCTGTTCAAGACAAGCCTGCGCTTCAGGGACACATCCCAGCGTTAGCAGGCCACGCAGTAACGCCGTCAGATCATCGGGCGTTGCGGTTTTAAATTGTTCAAGCTGCATTTGGCGAAAGATAATTAAAGCGTCTGTTTTGCTTGCATCGAAAAGGGCGTTTGTGGCCGCATCCGGAACGTGTAAAGTTAAGCCCGTCATCTTTTCGTTTTCAAACACAAAAAATTTATCGACTGACAACCAGGGAACCGTGCCGTGCCGTGCCGGATTTTTTTCGAGCGCCAGCTGTACGTAAAGATGTTTGGCTTCGCCAGCCGGCAGCGTCTTTTTAAAAGCAAAGGCGGCCATGCCTAGTCCCTGCGGGCAATGCACTTGATTGAGACCTGCCCAACCCTTGCCAAAGCGTGGCGCCAGATCACCTTCGCTGGCCGAAGACAACTGCCATTCATCGGCTTCATCAAAAAATTTTAAACGCGGCTGGCCATCGACCGTCAGCACCGCAGCGCGGGGGTCATAACTTAAATGCGTCACGCTTCCGGCTCCTTCTAAATTAAAAGGCCGCAGCGCCAGCGCCAGCGACACCTCACGTTCAAAGACACTTAAATTTTTAACCGTGATCAGCCCGGTTGCAATGGCGCTGCCGTCTTTTACAGCCACCGACCAGCGTTGCGTGACTTCTAACTCAAAGGGATTAAAACGGGTCAGTAGGCTGCGCGCCTCGTCGGCCCGGCACTGACTGACGCCCGACACAGCCTGGCTTGGAAAATAAGTCGTGCCGTTATCGTAGAGCCACAAATCAATTCCAAAGGCCTGATCAAGCGGCAAGACCAGGCCATGGGGATCTACCCAGATTCCTTCGCGGCTGTGGGGGTTTGCAAGATAAGTCGCCTGGCGTTCGGCATGGTTTTTAAATTCGCCCTGCGGCGTGATCGCCGAATTGTCACCGGCCAACTGACGCTGCACCCAAAACGGATACACCCAGCGCGGATGGCCATAAACCAAACGTCCAAAATCGACGCCCAAACCCTGTCCCCCGCCAGACTTTTTGGGGGCCCTGAAAATGCCAAAAATACCCATATCCGAAAGCTGTACCCATCAGTCACAGCTATGAAACCTTGAAATATATCTAGGTGTTTGTTTGCGTATACATCCGTGGCACCCGCTTTCCGATGCCACACATAATTTCGTAGGGAATGGTGCCGCATTCGTTGGCCATCTCGTCCACCGAGATATGTTCTTTTCCGCTGCGGCCAATCAGCACGGCCAAATCGCCACGCCGGATTTCGGGATCCAGCCGTGGCCCCAGGTCGACCAGCAGCATGTCCATGGTTACCCGTCCCACAATGGGATACGGCTGTCCGTGAATCAGCACCCGTCCGCGGTTGCTCAAAAGCCGATCCACACCATCGGCATAGCCTGCCGACAAGGTGGCGATATGCGTGGCCTGGGGCGTGATATAAATACCGCCATATGAAAGGCGCTGACCGGCTGGTACCTGTTTGACCTGCGTCACCACTGTATTAAAAGTAAGCACATTGGCATACAAGTCGAGTCCCACCCGCACCATGCCGTAATGGGCCTGCGGAAAATGCCGCGTGCCTGCGCTGTTGCTGGCATGCACCAGTTCTGGGCTGATGCCTGCAAGTTTAAGCTGCTGCAAGACCTTGTCAAAATGTTGGATCTGCTGCCCCGTGTAAGGATCTTCAGGTTGATCAGCCATGGCAAAATGGGTGTAGACACCTTTAAGTTTTAAGGAGGGTTCTGCGACCACTTGCTGACACAGCGTCACCGCTTCGGCCAGACTGACTCCTACGCGTCCCATGCCCGTGTCTACTTTAACGTGCACGGACACTTGCTGTTTAAGGCGCTGCGCTTCGGCAGCCAGGGCACTGATAAATTCAGAGGTGTAGGCGGTGACTTCAACGCCGGCACGCAACATGCCTGCAATGGCATCGTCGGAACCTGGTTCTGACAGTACCAAAATAGGTGCTGTTATACCTGCCTGCCGCAGTTGCTCGGCCTCGGTAACCCAGGCCACACCCAGGTAGCTGGCTCCGGCTTCAAGCGCCGCACGGGCCACTTCTACGGCACCGTGGCCATAGGCATCGGCTTTTACCATGGCCATCAAACGCACACCCGGACGCAGGCGCACGCAAATGTCACGCACATTTTGCGCAAGACGGTTTAAATCGACTTCTACCCAGGCACGGTTCATGTTTCAGGGAACAACTTATACAGGAGTTCTTGTTTGCTTATCTTTAAGTTTTCAGCCACATCACCCAAAATAGCAGACAGCGTACCTACCCGAAGTGGATCATGATTGGGGATGGTAATGTGATGTTGAATTGGCTTTTGGAAGCTTAACCGCAGATGGCTTCCTGTTTGACGGGTTGCTTCATATCCAATTTTTTTTAATGCTTTGGCAAGATCGGCCCCAGACAGGGACCGGGGCAATTTCATAGTGCGATAACTTCTTCCCTGACAAAATGAAGGCGGATGACCTGGGGCGCTTTTCCCTGATCAAAATGACAGCATACAGCTTCCCGGACGTTTTTATTTAAGCTGATAAGATCATCCGCTTCGGTAAAAATTGAATGTCCCAGGGCTCGGGCTATGAATCCACCTTCGGGAGCCTCATCTACCATAAAAATGATCTCGTTCATCATCATTAAATATTCCCATTTTTCTGAAGCATAAAACCTTATCCCGGATTATTCACTCATATGAAGCGGACACCTACACACGGGAGCCCGCTACAAGAGAGTATGAATGGTGCGGGCTATAATTAGGCTAACATTCTTTATTATTTATCGTCCAGACACCCATAATAAACAAAACACAAACTTTCGATATGTTAATATTTCATTGTCACCACAACAAAATTTAAATATGCCTTGCCAAAGCATGTTACATTTAGTAAAAATAAGTGAAATCAATTAAAAGTACCGGCGATAAGTTACTGTAATCAAAAATTACTTTCGTTTTTAAAAACGAGGGGAGGGCAAAAATATGGCTATTGCACAAGTTTCTCAAGTTCAAGTTAAAGCTCCAGTCCAGTCTGGCATCGCGGCTGCGGTTAACGCAAGCGGCGCTGCTTCCAGAGCTGCTGAGATTGCTTCATCGATCGCTTCTAGCGCAGTTGATAGCGCGCTGAACCTGGCTTCGGCTTCGGTTTCGGCCACTTCAGTAAGCGCTGCCAGCGTGGCGGCTGCATCCAGCACCAGTGTAGGTGCGGCGGCGGCAATTGCGGTGTCTGCAAAAGACGGTGAAGGCGACGGTTCAGCTGGCGAAGCTGCCTAAACCCTAAAAACCAATCAGTTTTTAAAACCCCCTGGTCAAACAGGGGGTTTTTTTTTGCCTGTAAGTACGGCACAATAGTAACTACCTTATGGAAACCAGCACCTTGCCAAGTAAACCTTCCTGGGCCAGCGAAGCCCTCATTAAAGATCTGATGAACCCAGAAATTCTGCAAGACTATCCCACGCTGGCAGAATTTTTAAGTGCGCGTACTGTGACCGCGCAAGAAAGCGAGCTGCTGGAATTGCGCCAGACCATCGCAGACGGTCTGGTGGCTGTTGTCAAGGAAATGGCCGCCCGCAAATACCACATCATGGAACTTAGCAACGACTACGGCGAATGCGGTGAGCAACGTGTCTCTATCAGCTATTGCCGTAAGCTCCTGAATATTCCGCACAACCGCCCCGTCACCCAGTTTGATGCCGATATATTCCGGCGCAAGGTTGAAGACGAACGCCAGCAGCTGGGCTTAAAAGGCAAAGATCTAGAAGCGCTCAAGTCCGAATACAAAGACTTACGTCCGGCCATACTGGGCGTTAAATACCGCCTGATCGACCATGTGGCCGACTCGGCCAATGAGATTTTACGCAAGCTGGGTTCTAAAAAGCGCATGGCGGCTGGTTTCTACGGCAATACCACCAGCATCATCATTGGCGACGCGCACGAACGTCGTGAAGGCGATTTTTGGATTTATTATTTCGAAAACGAAGATGCCCGCACGCCCAACAACGTACTCTCCATTGCGGCCATGATCGCCAAAAAAAACATCTGGCTGCGCCTCGAGGCCTGCCGCACTATTTTCTATAACAAGTGGGTCAAAATTTACCGCTATGACCAACGCGAAAAACAGCTTTTGCTTTCAGACCCCTGGAGCAACATCAGCGAGGCCATCAAACTCAAGTGTGCCCAGCTTTACAGCGGCAACGACGAAAACTCCCTGATTGCGGTTGAAGATGCCTTTGTCAAAGAAATGGGCGACATTATTGTGCAACATGAGCTGGGACATAACGTATCGCAACTCAATGGCAAGTACCTGGATTATTACGCCATTGGCGAAGGCGTGCGCCGCTACGGCGAAAATATCCTGACGCATCTTAAAGAATTTTTAGCAGACTGGGTGATTCAAACCGAAATGTGGGTGCAAAAAGGCCCCATCAAGACCTGTATCGACCTGGCCACCGACGAAAAAAAGACCACCGAAGCCACGCGTCTGCTGCTGATGTATATTTCGGATTCCTGGTTTTATGACACCGGCGAAAATTACATGTTTTTGCACAGCGACATTATGATGACCATTTTGGCGGGTTATTTAAACCCGGACGGCAGTTTTGATTTTGCGCGCTTAAAACGCGATATCTACTCCGAAACCGATGAGCGCTCCCGGCTGGCTTCGATCTACGGATTTATCGAAAACCTCTATTTCCATTTGTGTGAAAAAATCGACCAGATGGTCACCCAGTCTACCTATGTGTTTAACGACGAAACCATCGTCAATTTTAAATCGGTGTTAAACGAAGTGCTGGTGGCCATTAAAGAAGACCGGGCCCTTGACGGCAAAGAAGTCACCGACACCGAAAACCTTGATTTTAAAAATGTCATGTGGGACAAAATCTTTAATGCCATTGACCAGAGCCAGAACGATCTTAAGCAGAAGATTCAAAAATTTCTCGAAAAAGCCGGTGAAGAATCCATCAAGGCAGTTTTTAAACAAGTGGCGGGCGAAAAAGTAGCCGAAGCTTTTGCGTATGACCATCGTAAATACATTGTCGAAAAAATGAAGGCTGCCGGATATTGGCTGGAGCCCCAGCCCCTGAAAGTAACCGACACGTTAAAAATGGTGATGGAAGACCTCTTCTTTAGCAAAAACGAGCAAAAAGAAGCCGCCAAGGAGTTCCACCCTATTCTTAAAGGCAGCCCCAAAACCGTGCGCTTGTCGCACAGCGGCGAGCCCTCGCCCTTTGTAGAAGTGCTGCAAGAAATGCTGCGCAAGCAAAAAGATAGTCCGCTCGATCAGTCTATTTCAATGACGCTCAAGGAGGGAGATGGTTCCAGTGCCGAAACCCTGGAGAAAAAGCTGGATGAACTTGTGGAACAGATCAACAAAAAGGTCTTTGACGAGATCCGCATCTTGCGCGTTAAAAAAAGCCTGCTACCCTTGCCGCAGCTCGAAGAACTGTTAAAGTCCAAGGTATGCTTGGACGGCGACACCTTGCTCGACAAGGTGTGGCACCTTGACGAAGCCGACATGGAAGAAGCCAAGCTGCTTGAGTTTTACCTGCCTACCAAAATTGGGTATCCCTGCATGAACACAGTTCGGGCGCTTAAAAAGCTCAATGCCCGGCTTAATGTCAAGGACAGCACTAAAAAGTCCGAGGCCATCATCGATAAAAAGCTGGTGGGCGCTTTAAGCAAAGAGTACATGCTGCATTCTTTTTAACCTTCCAGCCTGGCCCGATATGCCATGGCTTGCACGTTTTTCTGGACAGCGTCTGGCACTTGACCTGCTTGGGACAGAGCGCGGGCCCAACATTCATAAAACTCCTGTGCTTGTGTCCAGACCAAAGCGTTATCTCCCCAATGCGTAAACACCTTAAACAAGGCTTGTTCGGCGCGTTCCCAGGTTTCCGTTAGTTTGAAAAAGGTCAGCAAAGCAAGTTCTTTGATGGCATTGCTGCCTGGTCCACCCAAATCCAAGATCCCCTGCTGTACAAATGCAGATAAAAAATAACTGTACCGCTCCAAGTTAACCCCCGAGCTTTTTAAGGCCCGAATAGTGTTATGAGCCATCATAAAGTTGCGGTCGACGGCCGCCAGACTCCAATCCCCTGCTGCCACGGGCGTAAAATCAATCTCCCTCCCACTTCCATACATGCGGTCAAAATGTGTACAGATGCCTTCGCGGTCAACGACGAAACAACGCACATGGGGTGTATGCAATTCTTTGCCATCTGCCAATCGGTCAGTTACAAAACCGATTTCAGTCCCGGCAGCATACTGATTTTCGAGGCCCAAATCTTCAATAAGGCGTTGCAACACAAAAGCCATTACAAAATTCTGGTCGCGGCACAGTCCCAGATAAACATTTTGATCAGGTTGTTTTAATTTGGAGACATACGCTGCCACGGTACGAAATCCAAAATTAAATTTTTCATCATTTGAAAGCTGTCCGGCATTGTAAGCGCTGTAGTCCGAATCCGGAATCTGGTGGCGGGCAGCCTCAAAAAGATCCAAGACATTGGCGTAATCGCCCGCTTGAAATTGGGTGATCAGCGGTTTGACCAGCAATGCATTCAATTCATCCACGGCATCGGCGTAAGCCAAAAACTGCTTTGAAATTTCGTCGCGGGATAATGGAGTCATGGCATCCTCCATAAAAATATGTTCTGCCATGCGCTGCCATACCAGGGCCGTGCTGCGGCGTAATTCGACGCTGGCAGGGTTAAGCGCCTGTGGCTGGGTGTTTGTCAGCCAGATCTGGGCATTTAAATACTGACCGGGCAGTTCCCATAAACCGGGGGTGCCTAATACATTTTCAAATTCGTCGCGTACGGTTTCATCAGGCTTCCGTGGAAAAAAGTTGGTCTCCATAGGTCGGACAGCCGCCATAGCCAAAGCAACATGACTGCGTACGGTTTCATCAGGCTTCCGTGGAACAAAGTCGGTCTCTGTAGGTTGGACAGCCGCCGTAGCCAAAGCAACATGACTGCGTACGGTTTCATCAGGCTTCCGTGGAAAAAAGTCGGTCTCTATAGGTCGGACTACCATAGCCAAAGCAACATGCCGACAAAGCATACCGATAGTATTCCCGCTTAGAGACATCCTATGTATGTATCGATTCTGTTACGTGTGAATTGCACCAGGTTTTTTTAAGTTTTTTTAAGTCTTTTTCAGAAACTCGATCAGCAGCGGCACAATCTCAAAAAGATCTCCTGTAAGGCCATAGTCGGCCAGCTTAAAGATGGGGGCCTGGGGATCCTTGTTAATGGCCACAATGCAGCCCGAACGATCCATGCCGCACAGGTGCTGCACGGCTCCCGCTAGCCCGCAGGCAATGTACAGATCTGGGCTAACCGTGCGGCCCGTCTGGCCGATTTGCGTGCTGGGCGGATACCAACCCGCGTCCACCACCGCCCGCGTGGCTCCTACTGCGCCTCCCAGAACTGCGGCCAATGCCTCCAGCAATTTCATGCCCTCCGGACCGCCCACGCCACGCCCACCGGCCACCACAATGTTGGCATCATTCAAACTTGGAAAATCGCCTGTATCCGGTATGCGCTGTCGCAAGACAGGCAAGCGCAGGGGTTGGGGTTGTAGAGACGCAATTAATCGCGTCTCTACAACCCTTGTCATGTCCACAATCTCTTCATGGAACGGAAAAACCTTGGGACGCAAGGTTACGATCACCGGTCTCCGACCCGATGCAGGCCGCAGTTGCGCCAGCAATTTTCCGGCGTACACCGGCCGCGTGGCCCGCAAGTGATCCCCTACCCGTTCCAAGGCCACCACATCCTGAAGCAAGGGCGCATCCAGACTGCCGGCCAGCCAGGCCGCAAGGTCTTTGCCACGATACGTTGCCGGTAAAAACACAGCATCCGGTTTTTGCTGCACCAGCAGGGCGCGGATTTCCCCAAAATCCTGTAACGAACACAGGGCAACGTTTTTTTCAAAAATTTGTGCCTGCCCAAGGCATTCCTGTGTGGTGCGTGTCAGCGTGGCGCCGTCATATTCGGCTAAAATCAGGATCTTCATGGCAGCAGTTTTTTCTGCCGCAATGCGTCCAGCAATGTTTGAACCTGCGTAACGGCAGAACCCGCTAGCATACGACCGGCCAAACGTTGTGGCGGCAGATCCAAACGTTCAACGTTTACGGTAGGGGTTAAATCTACACCCAGACGGGTGGCGTCCACTTGCTCGATGAGCACTTTCTTGGCGCGCAATTTTCCGGGTAGGCTGGCAAAACGCGGTTGGTTAAGTCCCAGTTGCGTGGTCAGTACGGCGGGATACTGCACTTCATCAATTTCTACCCCGCCATCGGTTTCTTTTTCTGCCACAACAATTTTTTCCTCTGCCGTCACCTTGCGTACCACGCTAACGTGTGGCCAGTTTAAAATTCCTGCCAGGGCAGCACCGACCAACGCGCTGTCGTCGTCTACGGCTTGTTTGCCGCAAAATACCAGATCCACTGTCCGCTGTTTTAAGACAGCCGCTAATAGTCGGGCCACCACCAGAGGATCAAGGCTCTCCTGCTCCAGACAAATGCGTAGTGCCACATCGGCTCCCATTGCCAGGCCATGTCGGAGAGCTTCTTCAACCCTTAAAGGGCCCACTGTCAGCAGCGTAACGACTGTGCCCGGAAACTGCTCCCTGATTTTTAAGGCTTCCTCAATCGAAAATTCATCATAGGGATTGATTACATAGGGCAGACGGGAGCGGTCGATGTCGCTGCCTTGAGGAAACAGAACACTGTCGGTATCGGGCACCTGTTTGACGCAAACCCATATGTTCACCAGGCGTCTCTAGCTGTCAGCCACTAGGACGTCCTTGTCCCCTTTATAAAGCTGTTCAATGTCTGATTTAAGCAGCGTCAATACCTTTCCGCGGATTACTTTTAGCGAAGGGGTCAGCGTGCCCTCCTCGATGGCAAACAAGCGAGATCGTAAAAGCAGACGTTTAGGTTGTTCAAAACGCGCAAAATCCTTGCAAATGTCATGAACTTCTTTGAGAAGTAAATTTTGAATCGTCACATTCGACAGGTAATCGTGAAGTGCTGATCCATTGACCCCAATTTCTTTTGCTCTTGTTCTTAAATAATTTTCTGCCGCAACAGCCACGACCACCACATAATTACGATCATCCCCCAGAAGCAAGACCTGTTCAAAAAAACGGCTGCTTGCGACGGCGGCTTCAATCGGTTCGGGGGATATGTTTTTACCGTTGCTTAGTACCAAAATCTGCTTTTTGCGGCCTGTGATCCAAAGGTATCCGTCCTGATCCATCTTGGCCAGATCACCGGTATGTAACCATCCGTCAGCGCCCAACACTTCATGCGTGGCTGCCAGGTTTTGGTAATACCCCAGCATGACGCTAGGGCCTTTGACGCACAGTTCGCCATCGGCTTTGATATCGACTTCTAAGTTAAACAGCGGCAGGCCGATTGACCCAAATTTAATCTTTCCAAAACGGTTGCAACAGATGACGGGCGCAGACTCGGTAAGTCCGTAACCTTCAATGATATCTAGGCCAGCGTATTTAAAAAATTCTCCCAGGTGTTTTTGCAGTGCGGCACCGCCACTGACAAAAAAGCGCAGCTTGCCGCCGGTACGTTTTTTAAGCTTGGAGAAAACCAGTTTTTCGGCAATTTTATACTGAAACTTTAACCACGGTGATGGCGCAGGGCTATCGAGCAGGGCCTTTCCCTTGGCCAGGGCCCAATCAAACAACGGACGCCTTCCGGCGGCTTCGACCTTTTCTAAAATGGCAGCATGCATTTTTTCGTAAAGCCGTGGAACGCTTATCACGGCCGTGGGATGCACCTCACCCATATTGTCGGCCACTTTTTCCATGGTTTCGGCATAATAGATTGCACCACCGATTGCAAGAATAACGTAGTAACCGCAGGTGCGCTCAAAGACATGTGACAGTGGCAAAAACGAAAGCACCCGATCCTGCTCGTTCAGGGGCAGCGCCTCGATGCATGCGTCGACATTGCTGCAAAAATTTTGGTGCGACAGCATCACGCCCTTGGGATTTCCGGTGGTTCCCGAGGTGTATACAATACTGGCGCACATGTCTGGCTTAACGGAACGACTGACTTCTTCTAAAAAAGACAGATCTTTGGCCGGAGTGTCTTTAAGTAAAACATCCAGATGGGTTACAGGTTTTCCAAGCGGTGGATCCAGCAAGGCATCAAAATGCAGCACCTTTTTTACGCCAGGCAATTCTCCCAGTACCGAAAGCACCTTGTGTAAGAGTTCTCCGCCCGAGACCAAAATGACCGCAGCGCCTGAATGTTCTACCAAAACCTTAATTTGCGCTGTGCTCAAGGTAAAGTACAGCGGCACGTTAATCAGACCCAGGCACTGCATGGCCAGATCCATAAAGGCCCATTCAGGGCGGTTTTCTGAAAGTAAGGCTACCCGGTCCCCGACTTTCAGATCCAGCTTTTGTAAAACCTGCACGCGCTGGCTTACTTTTTGAGCAAGCTCGCGATAGGGCATGCTTTCCCACGTGGAGCCATGTTTCCAACCCAGCGCGGGCCGATCGGGTATGCGTTCGACCGTTTTTAAAAACAGTTTAGGCAGTGTATAGGTATCAAACGGCGGACGCATGGGCACGTTCCTTAGCAAGCTCGTAAAAACCCTTGTTTTCAGTTTTCAGGCGCTCAAGGTAGGCACAAGGGCGAAAACGGTCGCCATAGTTCTGCCGCAGATAATGCAAGCGATCCACCAGCGCAGCCACGCCCCGGCTGTCGGCGTAACGCAGCAAACCACCCCTAAAGGCCGGAAAACCGGTGCCAAAGACCATGGCAAGGTCGGCATCACCCGCATGGCGCACAATACCTTCTTCCAGGCAGCGGGCGCCCTCGTTGATCATGGGCAGAATCATGCGGTCAAAGGCATCCTCGCTGGGAATACGTTTGGGTTTAAGATTAAGGGCCAAACGGGTTTTTTCGATCAGCGCCTCCAACCCCTGGTTAAGCGTTGGCCGAGATCCATGGTTTACATAAAAACCCTGGCCAGATTTTTTTCCGAGCCAGCCTGCCGAGTAGACATCAAATACCAATTGCGCCGGTTTCATGCGTTCACCAAGCTGGTGATAAAGGATGTCAATGACCTTGTAGCCAACGTCTATGCCAATTTCGTCAATCAACGTCAACGGTCCCATGGGCATGCCAAACTCGGCGACCATCTCATCGAGGGCAGCAGCTTCTGCGCCGCCTTCTTGCAAGATCAGCGCAGCCTCGTTCATATAGGGCACCAACAAGCGGTTGACTAAAAAACCAGGTCCATCCTTGACGGGCACAGGCGTTTTGCCCAGTTTACGCGCAAAATCCATAAGCGCCACAAGCGTTTCCGGACTGGTCTGCTTGCCATAGATCACTTCGATAAGCGGCATGCGATGCACCGGATTAAAAAAGTGAAAGCCCCCGAAACGTTCCGGAAAACGCAGGGCGCTGGCCATTTCACTGATCGATAACGACGACGTATTGCTGGCGATAATGGCCTGGGGCGAAACTGATTTCTCCACGTCCCGCAGCACTGCCTTTTTGATTTTCATGTCCTCGACCACGGCTTCAATGACCGCATCGAGCGAATGAAAGGCGTTGTAATCGAGCGTTGCGCGAATACGTAACATGGCGCGTTTAAACGCATCGGCAGTCATGCGGCGCTGTTTCAAGCGTTTTTCAAACAAGTCAGCGGCATGGGCCAGACCTGTCTGCAAGGCCTTTTCTTGAATATCTTTAAGCTGCACAAAAACGTCCTTGTGGGCCAGCAGCCAGGCAATACCTCCGCCCATGACCCCGGCACCTAAAACCCCAACACGCTGGAGTGGTTTGGCCGGAGGAGCCAGGGTTCCGAGCGCAAGACCATTATCTTTTTTGGCAGCCTCTGTCAGGTAAAAAAGGTGTATGAGGTTCTTGCAAATCGGCGAGGGAATCAGTTCGCCAATGATACGCGCCTCTTTTTCGTAAGCCCTGGCCGGAAAAATAGCGTTGGCACCGGCCTGAATAGCGACAATGGCCTTGAGCGGTGCGGGGTATTGCCCCTTGGACAGTTTAAGCACTGCCTTCCGTGCCTGACTAAACATGATCTCACGCAAGCCCGGGGTGCGTTCAAGCCATTTGAGCGGCCCCCGCGTGCCCCGCCGACGCAGGTACTTTTTACTACCAAACTTTTGCACGTGACGCACCAGTTGCACTGCTTTATCAAGCAGGTTGGCCGAATGCGCCATTTCATCGGCGAGGCCAATCTTATACGCCTTGGGCCCATCGACCGTGCTGCCGCTGGTGATCATTTCAAGCGCTTTTGGCAGACCCACCACCTTGGGCAAGCGCTGGGTGCCACCGAAACCGGGAATGATGCCCAACTTGGTTTCTGGCAGGCCCAGGCTGGTTTTTTCGTGGTCGCTTACGACTCTAAAACGGCAAGCCAGGGCAAACTCCAGGCCACCGCCCAAACAGGCTCCGTCAATGGCCGCCACGGTGAGGTACGGCAGATCGGCCACTTTCTGAAAAACCGCCTGTCCACGGCAGGCCAAGCGATAACCTTGCTCCGCGTCACTGACATCTTCAATTTCCTTAATGTCTGCGCCAGCAATAAAAATTCCAGGCTTGCGGCTGGCAAAAATAACGGCCTTCCAAGCACTTTGCTTGCGAATGTCGTCCAGCAACTGCGACAGCTCGTCCATGACGGGTGTTGATAACTTATTGATTTTTTCATGGGGCAAATCAAAATAAATCACCCCAATGTCGCCACCGATACTCTCTACAAAAAATGCCTTATCCATGACTTCCCGCCTCTGACATGTTGATGTTCATATTTTTTCCAAATGCAAGGCTGCCCCTTGTCCTCCGCCGACACACAGCGTGGCAAGACCGTGTTGCAAACCCCTTCGGCCTAGTTCCTTAAGTAAAGTCAGTACCAGTCGTGTACCCGTCGTGCCCACCGGATGTCCCAGGGCAATCGCCCCTCCGTTGACGTTCACCTTGCGCATATCAAGTGAGCCAAGCGACCCAAGCAGGCCCAGATGCTCCTTGCTAAAACTTTCAGAACCAAAGGCTTTTTCACAGGCCAATACCTGGGCTGCAAAGGCTTCGTTGACTTCAACAAGGTCAAAATCTTTTAAGCGAAAACCGGTGCTGCGCAACATTTTGTGGGTCGCATAGACCGGCCCAAGACCCATCCGCGCCGGATCAAGCCCGGCATAGGCGTAGGCGCGCACGTAACCCAGAGGGGCCAACCCCATGTCACGCGCCTGGCTTTCAGACATCAATACCACGGCCGCCGCGCCATCGGTAATGGGGCAGGCGTTGCCTACCGTGACGGTGCCATTATGGCGGTCGAAAAAAGGCTTCAGCTTTTGCAGGGCTTCCATAGACTGGTTGTCACGCGGGCCCATATCCTTTGTCAGCACTTGGGTGTACTTGGGAGGCAGAGGCACCGGCACGATTTCTTCTTTAAGACGTGGGGCCGCCGCACAAGCTTTTTGGTGGCTTTCGAGTGCATAGGCATCTTGATCCTGGCGGCTGATATGAAATTCGCGGGCCAAAACTTCGGCCGTATCGCCCATGATCATGCCGCTGACGGGGTCGGTCAGGCCAAGTTGCACGCCAATGATTGGTTTAAGAAAGCGCAAACGAAAGCGGCTTAAGACTTTTAAGGTTTGTAACAAAGACTTGCTGCGGCTAAGGTCGGCAAACAAAGCCGTCATTTCACGGCCATACAGCAAGGGTAAATTGCTCATCGATTCGGCACCACCGGCAAGCACAATGCGTGCCTGTCCGGCACGGATTTTTTCCCAGCCCGAGGTAATCGACTCCATGCCCGAGGCGCAATTGCGATGCACGGTGACGGCAGGCACTTGTTGATCAAGCCCGCAATAAAGCGCAATCACGCGGGCAATATTCATGGCTTCGGCCGGCTGACCCACGCAACCTACAATGACTTCGTCGATTTCTTTGGCCGCGATTCCGGATCGTGACAAGGCCTCGGAAAAAGCGACCTGCCCCAAGTCTTGGGCTGCCAAGTCTTTAAGCTCTCCGCCTGCTTTTGCAAAAGGCGTGCGTACCCCCTCGATCACCGCCAAGCGTTCCGAGATCTGATTCATAGCCTAAGCCCCATGTTTTTCATTATAGAGGATTGTCTGGGACGCTCATTCCCCTACCGGCTGGCGGTTAAACTTTTATAATAATCCTTCAGTCCGACCACCACCGCCTGGGCGACCTGGCGTTGAAATCCAGGCCTGCGAATCAGACTTTCTTCGTGTAAATTCGACAGATAAGCGGGCTCCACGCATACGGCGGGCGCACGGGTATGATTCAGCACATAAAATCCCGCTTTGCGAATTCCGTTGTCAGGCAATTTAAGTTCTTTGAGCATGCTGCGGTGAACGGCGCGCGCCAATCCGTAATCGACCCCCTTGTAATAAAAGGTTTCGGTTCCCCGCAGGGTCGTATGATCGTGGCTGTTGTAATGCACAGAAATAAACGCATCTGCCATCAGACGGTTTGAATACGACACGCGTTGTGAGAGGCTCATAAAACGATCATCCTGGCGCGGGAGCAAAACCCGTGCGCCTTCAGACTCAAGGAGTTCCTTAAGATACAGTGCCGTGGCAAGCGTCACATTGCTTTCAAAAGTTCCACGTCGGCCGACTGAACCCGGATCCATACCTCCATGGCCAGCCTCGATCACAATGCGTTTTCCGTTAAGCGGCGAAGGCGCTTTTGTGCGCCGGGGATCAGCACTTTTCGGGGCGGAGGCAACCACGCCCTGTTCGTCGGGCGCGCGTGAAACCATAAAGGTCAAACGGGCCTGCGTGAGATCGCGAACAATGCGAGCTTGCGGACCCACCGTCAAAATCAGGCGCCCAATATACGGATCGACGCTCCATTGACTGACTTCAGCGCCCTGTACCAAATCATTGGCGGTCAGTTCGACCCCCTCGGTTTTCATCAGGACACCCGGAAAATCAAAGGCATAGCGGCGTGGCGCTTGCAGCTCGGTAAAAACATAAGGTACTTGTCCGGTACCTTCGATCACCAGTCGGCTGTTTTGCGCATCACCTGAAAGGGCCACCCGCTCTACCCAAGGCACAAACTGCAGAGTCTGAACGGTTTTTGATTGATCCTGATGCAGGGCATAAGAAATATCGCGCCTTAAAGTCACTGCCAGACGGACGGTGGTGGGGTCAAACTGTGCAATACGCACGGCGCTTATATGCGGAAGATCTACCTCAAACGAGGTTTTAGGAACATCCACATAAGCGTTGGGAATGTCCACAAACAAACGTTCGGGTTGCCTGGCCTGGCCAGCCTGGCCGGCATCAAGCTCGCTTTCGGCCAAAGCGCTGATCTGCAACCTGCCCTGACGGTCTTCGAGCAGCATTTCGTGGATCACCGGATTAATCTGTATCGTGTAGTTTTGTGCATCCCATTTGGCACCCTCACCCAATACGCGGAACAAAGGCACCAGTGGCAAATAGGTTTCGTTGCCTACGGACTGCGCTTTGATTCCCAGGTCCAGACGCCGATCCAATTGCCGGGCCTCGTGAATAAGCAGTTCGCTGCTGCCGTCACGTATCGAATAGGTGCGGCCGCTTCCGCGAGTGATCTCGGTGCTGTGGTGACCGTGATCGTAATAGACTGAATATCCAAGGGCACTTAACACGGCTCCCGCCGGAAACATAAGCGTTTCCCCATCATAGTGCGGAGGCTCTTTAGCAACCTCCTGTTGCTTCACGCGAAAGCGAATCTGCGCCTGTGAGGCCAAGTGGGGCAGCCATAACACCAACATGGTGGATTCTTGATACCGGCCGGTCGAGGCCAGCACTTGAGAGGTGGTCTCCTGCGTTTCAGCAATTTGAAGGTCGGGTGTTTTGGCAGGCATCACCGGAACCTTGCCAAGGTACAGGGTCCATCGCTTGTGCGCGTTTTCGGTCACGACCCGGTGGCCTTCATACGATCCCAGTTTGATGCTGATGCGGGTGAGATCGGGTAACAACTGGTTCTGGGCAACAAAGACCTTGCCCAAAGCGCCTGCACCTTTGATCACCCGGTTATTGCCAACCAATACGGTGTGCGGAAAATCCACGATCAGTTGTGATTGCTCCTGATGAAACCACGATTCTGGATCCATAGGACTGCTGGTTTCAAACACCAAGTGGTCTTTTTCCACCGAAATCTGTACCAACCGATTTGATACAACATAGTGCCCTTGCTTGTCGTGACGCATGGTTAATCCAAATAACCAGGCAAACTGCCCCAGCGGCACATAGACTCTTCCGGCGTACTCCAACGGCGGTACGGCCATCAAGGCCTGGCTGTCGTTGACTAGAATTTCACGTGCCGCAACCGAAAATACCATCCAGCGTTGATCCGGATAACGCTTGACGGTATATTCATCAGCGCGTTTGTCGAAGAACACCTCTAGTTGCATGGGCACGGCTACATCACGCAGTGGAACATACAGGTGCTCGTCAATCACGACTGCCGGGGACTGCAACACCACGGGAACGTCAAAAATCTTTACGGTGGCATTGACCTCTTGGGGTCCACGGGCGGCCAAGGCAAGCGTCGAAAATCCGCCCAAAAGGCATACCACCACCCCGACGCCTAAACAGCGTTTTAGCACTACCTTTATATTAACGAGGTCTGCCTGACTCCTAAAGTGCTAAATCGGACTAAAGCTTGATCTGCCGGAGCGGACCGAGGATATTTTCAAAACGGCCAATGGCATCAAGGTCTTCTTTTAATACGGGATCATCCACATTCAGGATCATGCGGGCTTCACCTTTGATACGTTCGCGACCCACGGTCATGCCGGCAATGTTGATATTTTTGTTGCCTAAATAGGTAGCAATTTTGGCCACCATGCCTGGGACATCGCGGTTAGGTACGACCAGCAACAGGCCTTCACACAAAGCATTAAGCTTAAAGCCGTCTACATTGACAATGGTTTCTCCAAAAACAGCGCTTTTGGTGCCCGCTGCCGTATGCGACTGTCGTTGACCCTGCGCCTTGACGCTGATCAAATTAACGTAATCGCTGGGGCCCTCATATCTGATCTCGTTCAGGGCAATACCACGTTCCTTGGCAATCAACGAAGCATTGACGTAATTGACACGGTCTCCCACATGGGGAGTTAAAAAACCTTTTAAAAACGCCAGCGTCAGCGGAGAGACATCGTGGGTGGCCAGCTCGCCATGATATTTAACTTCGACTTGGGTGGCAGCCTCGTCAAAAAGCTGGCTCACAAACAAACCTAATTTTTCGGACAATTTTAAGTAAGCCGCCACCGGTCTGACAATTTCAGGACGCAGCAGTGGCAGGTTGACTGCGTTTTGCGCAGGTTCACCGTGCAACATACGCACAATATCGGCAGCGACATCCATCGCCACAAGCACTTGCGCTTCTTCGGTTGAAGCCCCAAGGTGTGGTGTGGCAATCACATCCGGATTAAATATCAGGGGAGATTCGGTGTTGGGTTCTTTATCAAAAACATCAATGGCCGCTCCGGCAATATGTTTGCGTTCAATGGCTTCAAGCAAGTCTTGCTCATGAATAATTCCGCCGCGTGCGCAGTTGATAATTCGGCAACCCGGTTTCATTTTAGACAGGGTCTGGGCACTGACCAGGTTTTGGGTTTCGTCCGTTTTAGGAACGTGCAGGGTGATAAAATCGGATTCTAAAAAAATACGGTCAAGGTCGGCTTTTTCAAATTTCATATCGGCCATCATGTCATCAGGCACAAAGGGATCATAAGCCAAAACCCGCATGCCAAAGTGCCGGGCATATCCCGCCACGCGTCGACCGATCTTTCCAAGTCCTACCACACCCAGCGTTTTTTGATATAACTGGATTCCGATATATTTTTTTACGGTCC
>JAHFDA010000096.1 GCA_023249225.1 bacterium | reverse complement strand
AAAGTTTGGATGCCATCGAAATCGTCGGGGTAGAGTAAGCCAAGAATAAAAGCAAATTGTCCGCCAGACGATGCGCCGGATACCAGCACATGCTGGGCTCCGTATTGTTCGCAGATCATGCGCGTGAGGGTGATCAAACGGTGGGTCTCAAAAAAGTTCCAACCTTGGCGTTGCTGCGATGTGGGACAAAACACCAAGACATTGTTTTCTTCGGCAAATGGATCCCAATTCCACAGATAGGCACCATCTTCGCCACTGCCATGCAATGACAGAATCATGATCTTTTCGCGGCTGTTGCCCCACTGGGTGGGAACCAGGATGTGAAATTCTGCCGCCTTGATCTCATGCCTTCCAGAAGCAGGAAAAAATTCATCAAGGGGGACAGTGACACTCTGGGATTTAGAGAGTTTGAGTTGGCTATTTTCAATGATATTTGGGGGTTCACCGTTATAGGGGACTTTACCCTCTGCAAGGTCTGACCACATAACCCTTTCGGCCCCGTGGGTCAACCACACGTAAATACGGGAAAACCCTTGCGAAGTCATTTGCGGTTTTACCTGACTGTCGTAGGTATAAATATTGACATAGCTCACCGCCCAGAGTGGCGATGCCAAAAGCATAAAAAACAAGCCCATGATTGTGCGCATATCTAGATTTTACTAGGTCATGACTTTGGTATAAACTAGGAATTCACGTAGGTCTGAAAATCCAAGGGAATTAAAGGGATCATTATGGCAACAGATACGGTCATGGCGTCCACAGTGGTCGCAAAGGGTTTAGAAGGCGTTATTGTCGCCGAATCTAAAATTGGTTTTATTGATGGTCAAAAAGGTGTGCTGATTTACCGAGGGCACAATATTCATGATTTAGTGCCCAATTGTACTTACGAAGAAGTGGCTTACTTGTTGCTGTATGGACAATTACCTAATCAAGCCCAACTTGTGGAATTCAAGAATCAGTTGGCTCCCCATTTCGTCTTACCAGCGGTCACCATTGAATTTCTAAAAGGCCTGCCCAGGGATGCAGTGCCCATGGCGGTTTTGCGTACGGCGATATCTTCGGTGTCGTTTAATGATCCGGATGCCGAGGAACTTGATCTTGATCGGGCCCGTCAAAAGGGTATCAAACTGATTGCCGCCAGTGCTGCCATCACAGCTTGTTTTGATCGTATCCGCAAGGGACTTTCTGTGGTTGCGCCAGACCCGGCTTTAAAAGGGGTGGCGGAACAATATTTATATATGTTAAATGGCCACCGAGCCAGCGACGTTTTTGCTCGGGCTTTAGACGTATATTTTATTTTGCTGGCTGAACATGGGTTTAATGCGTCCACGTTTACGGCGCGTTGTGTGATTTCCACGCTTTCCGATGTTTATAGCGCCATTACGGCCGCCATCGGTTCTTTAAAGGGGCCCTTACATGGGGGGGCCAATGAGGCGGCCATGGATATGTTGCTTGAAATTGGCAATGTTGAAAATACCGAGTCCTATATTCGCAAGGCGCTCGAAGAAAAACGCAAGATCATGGGTTTTGGCCACCGTGTGTATAAGACCGAGGATCCCCGTTCGACGCATTTGCGCAAGATGGCTTCTGAAATGGCCAGGGAAAATAAAAAGATGGCGGGCTGGTATGCCATCCAACAAAAAGTTGAGTCTCTCATGGATCAGGAAAAGGGCATTAAAAGCAACGTTGATTTTTATTCGGCCACAGTGTTGACGGCATTGGGCATTGATCACGATTTGTTTACGCCCTTGTTTGCAGTTGCGCGCATGGCAGGCTGGACGGCGCATATCGTTGAACAACTGGCCGATAACCGGCTGATCCGCCCGCGGTGTCAGTACGTAGGGTCGGTTAATCTTCCAGTCCCGCCTTTGGCGGCCCGCTAGAGCTTACCTAAAAAGTTCAATAAATAAGCGCACCAATTCCAGTTTTTCGTCCGGATGGATGCAATCCAGGCTTAGGCTGACAAGAAATGTTTGCACGGCATCGTCACGCAGCAGCATGCTTTGCAGGGCACCGCGTCTGCCACGTCCACTTAATTTGGCGTAGCGTGCCGTGTCGGGAATACCGCGACCGTCAGCCGTCTGGGGAATGAATATAAGCGTGTTGGGTTCCACCAGCGTGGCCCACATGGCCGCCAGCACCGTCTGCGATTTGATGCTGCGCCGGGCCAGAAGCCCGGTGGAAATGATCTGGTAGGGATTGCCCAGCATGAGCGCGCGCGGGTGGGGGCGGTGGGGTACGCCCGCCAAGGCCGTTCCGGGGTTGATTAAAAGGAGTTCTTTGATGGTGGCGCGCTGCTTGTGTTGATCGATGGTGCTTTGAAGCTGGCGCGCCCCTTCCATTTCGGTCTGCAAACGACGGATGGCGAAGGACAGGGCCTCGGTTTGGGGATCGATGTCCGTTAAACGGCGGGTCAGGTCTTCTACGCGCGCCAGTTGCTCCGGAAGATGCACGCCCTTGCGGGCGTAGTACTGGTCAATGGCGCGGCGCATCAGGTTGCGCACGGCAATGTGCGACTCGCCATCGAGGCCCACGTCGAGTACCACACGGAGCGAACGGGCAATAGACGTGATATTGCCCGAAAGCCCCTGCAGCACATCCGCCGGATTATGGCCGCGGGCTACCAGCTTGCGGCCTTTAACGTCGCTGCGCAGCAGGTAACTTATAAATTCGTACATGAGTTCAAAAAGCTCACGTTTTTCAGGCCGATCCTTCCAACTGTCCACTGCCCAGCCGGCCTGCGTCAGAGCCTCCTGGTCTTCCTGCCAGCCGTTGCTAAAGGCGCGATAGGCCAGAAACTCGCTAAGCGAAATAAACGGAATGAATGCAAAAGTGCTGGCCGCCGGATCAAACCCCAGCGCCGCATGCGTGCGCTTGATCCAGTCAAGCGTGCTTTGAACCTCGTACACCGCGCAGGCCGGAATATCGGGCAACTGGCTACGGCGCAATTTCCAGTTGATGCGCGTCTGCGAGAGTTTTTCGCGCGCGTACAGGGCGTACTCCAACGCCAGGGCCAAACTGGAGGGTGTGCCCGGCCCATTTTGAAGATTGGTGAAAACCGCCTTGCCATCGGTACTTTGAATACCGAGCGCTTCATCAAAAACCGGGCAGTTGCTGCGCCGTTCGGGGTAGTACAAATCTCCCGGCCGGGCCTCGGTATCTTCGATCAGCCCCTCACGCAACAGTTTTAACAGGTCGTCGCCATAAGAGCTAAAGGCGTAGGCGGTAATTTCGCGCAGACGGGTATAAAAACGCTGAAAGGCTGCGCTCTCCACATCCAGCTGGCGGTAACGCGGCGGCAGGGTCACCCAAAAAATGTGCGTGAATTTATGGCTCGGAAGGCTGTCTGGAACGCTACCCAGCGCCTCCATGAGCCCGGTAATACTGCGCCGCAGGGTGATGTGGGTATCGAGGTTCAGGGGGTTCTGGAAACGGTGAACGTCAAAATCGTCTACGGCCTGGTTGACCATTAAAAGGTACGCGCGCGTGCTGCGGGCCAGCGCACGGGTTTCGTCGGTAATGCCATCAAGGCGCAGCGAGACGCGGGACATAGAATATTATCGAAGGCCGATTAAAAATGTTGCGCTCAAGTCGTCCAGCGGACGATAGGGGGTACAGACCATGTACCCGCGCCACATTGCCCAGCGCCATGAAAGCCGTTACCTGAATTTCCGGAGCGATTTTGCCGCCCAAGAAAACTCCGCCGGAGGACTTCAGCTTTTACCGGCCGTGGCGGAAGAACAACCCGGAATACTCCTGAACGCCCAGTCCGTTCATCGGCCCATGATCGTGCAACCACGCTCGTGGCGCGCGGATTTTGGAAATATATTTCCGCTGTGGGTGCAGCCACAGGATTTGGCGTTAATGGCCGCGCAGTTATCCGATCCGCCGCAAGACCGGAAACATCCGTTGATATTGCTGACGACCGAAACTGTTTCGGTAGAGCTCCCGTGGTTCCGATCCTACGTGCGTTGTCATAACGAAACCGTAGACGTGGTGTCGACCGACTACGCGCTCATGCTGCGCGAAGCCGGAGCCGTTCCGGCCTACCTTCCATCGTTACCGGGAGACCTTGCCAGACCGCTGCGCGAGGCTGCCATGGCAGAACTTTTGGCGCGCTTGCAGCCCAACGCCATTGTGTATACCGGCGGCCTCGACATTCATCCGCGCTTTTGGGGCGGTCCAGATGATCCGCGCCTGGAACTTTCGACGGACGACAACGTGGAAACCTTGCTTGACTTGTACCACTCCGCACGCGGCAAAATTCCCATCCTGGGCATTTGCAAGGGCATGCAGCTGATTCTGGTGGCCGAAGGCGGCCGCTTGCTGGCGCATTTGCCCAACCATCGCGGCACCGGTGATCACCCCGTTATAACTCATCCGCTGCGCGTGGCGTCCGACTCGCGCCTGTTTGCCGGTATTGCTGCGGACGGCACGGCACAGATCACCTCGTACCACCACATGGGCGCCACGACGAACATGGTGCCCGCCGCGCTGACCGTCACCGCCTGGCACGAGGCGGATCAGATTGCCGAGGCCGTGGAAAATTCGGAGCTGAAGATTTATGGCATCCAGGGGCATCCGGAAAAACCGGAATTGCCGCAGCCGGGAATTATTGGGAATTTTTTGGCCTTACGGTAGTGCCGCGTCGGCAACCTGTTTACGTGTTCATAAAAGCGGCTACCGCTTTAGCAGTTTCAATAATTTCAGCAGGCACGCCCATATGTTCGGCCACACGCACACCTTCGCTTTGGCCAATGCCCGGCTGCAACACATAACGTTGGCCACCCTCGGCAAAAAAATCCATGTGCAGCGACTGATGCGTAATGGCTGAAGCGGTCTCGAGGCGTTCGAGATACTCGTAAATGTTTGAAAAATGCGTGGTCATTACCACCATGACGCCCCGGCGCTCAAAATACTTAACCAGTCCAATGAGCAGCGGAATGGCTTCTTCGCCCGAAGTGCCTTTGCCGGGCTCGTCGAGAAAAACCACGCCACGGCCCGGTTCACCGGCGGCCTTATACGAGTCGATGATGTGTTTGATTTTAAGCACCTCATTTTGCCAGGAGCTTAAGCCATCGGTATGTTCGGCGGTGGTCACCGAAAAGGAAACAAACTGAAGGTCTTCTGGCAACGTTGCGCCAATGGCCTGGACGTAACCGATTTGTCTGGCGTCATACAAGGTGCCTGCCATGGTGGCCAAAGCCTTGGTCTTGCCGCCACCATTGGTGCCCGAAATGATCACCAGCGGACGCTCAAAAGAAAGTTGTATGTCCGATGCCACGATGGTTTTGAAGTCGCTTTCGCTTAATTGAGGTTGACCATATCCGCGTCCGCGTTCCGCTTTATAACGATCACGGATGGCATGGGCGCGTGCCAGTAATCCCGCATTCTTAACACCATTGAACTCCACCGCATTCCCCGCATGCCAGTAGGGCTGACTGTAAAACTCGCTGTGGATGGTCTGCGATACGGTGCCGTAAAAATTGAGCCCCAAGAGCATCATGTGCAATTCAAGCAGTTCGTCTTTATGCTCCACACACAGGTTGACCCAATCCTTCCACTTATCCATGGTCAGCGATTCCGCTGCGCTGCGGTTTTTTAATTTCTGCTCGTATTCACGCTTGTAAAACCTGCTTGCGCGCAAGGTCTTAAACTTGGCCCCGGTTTTTTTAGAAAGCAACAGCATTAGTTTTAAAAAGCTGCCGACCCACTTATCATCCTCGCTGTAATTCAGGCTCCACTTGATGCCTTCGAGGTCGCGCCAGCCGCTGACGTCTACTCCCACGGCTTCGGTTACTGCGGCCCGGAAAGTGTCTTCGCCGATGACCTTGACGATGGCGTCAATGTTTTCGTAGCTCGAGTCAAGCCGCAAGGCACGCTCGTCCTGATGCACGTTGATCTTGGCCCAAAAGTCCCGCATCTGGGCACAGGCGGGGCTGGCCAGGAAGGCGCGAATTTTGTTTAACTGCGTTTGCATTGCCGGAAAACTTTGGATGTCGAAATTTTCGACCAATGCCTGCAGGCTCTCAAGCGCAAGTGGTATTGGAACATCTTTGACATCCCGGGCAAAATCCTGGTAATCATTTTTTTCTTTTTGGATATCTCCACCAGCCAAGCCGACCATCATCAGATCCAATACCCCTTCGATACCCTTTTTTTTGTGCTCTTGATAGATGGCAAAAAGAGTGCGGTAGTTCTTAAACTTTCCGAGGATCCCTGTAAGCCGCGTCGATGGAGCGCCGTGATTTTCGAGTAGGGCGGCCAGAGTTCCAACCCGTTCTGCCCGAGCAGGCGTATCGAGCGGCTGGGTGTAAAGCCCGCAAAATACTTCGGCCGCATCCGGACGCAGAGCTGGAACATAGTCGTCAAATTCAGTTCCTTTTTCGGATGAATCAAATTCTGACCGGGAAAAGGGCGAATAGCGGGCGTAGATGCGCGTAAGCTCCCCAAGTTGGCGGTAATCGCCCCATTCTGAATCGCGTTTAAGCGCGTAAATACCCATTTCGATGAGGTCTTTTTCCGAGAGCGTCCCAAAAGATCCAGAAGCAGGCGCTATAGATGCCCGCGCCGGAAATTCGATATGGATCGTTCCATCCGCGGGAGCAGCTTCCACCTGGCGGGCCATAGCAATTACTTCTGGATCCCAGCCTAGCTCGGCAGCTACTGCCAGTCCATCGCTGCGGCCCGAACCCTCCACAAGCGTATGGGCCTTGCGATCCATGGTGTAAAAAGCTGTGGTGATCCCCAGCGCGGTCATAAGATCGGCGTACTGGGTGATGCCGTTAAAGTGCGTGGAAAAACCAAAATAAATGCCCCGGCGTTGAAAATATTTCATCAGGGCAATGATGATGGGAATGCCGTCCTTGGCATCGGTGCCACGGCCCGGCTCGTCGAGCAGCACCAGACCGCGTTCTCCCGGCGTGGCCTCGACGCGCGTAATCAAATCTTTGAGGTACAAGACCCAGTTCTGAAAGGCGCTGGATGTTTCGGAGTGGATGGCATTGTTCACGCCATGTTCCAGCACTCCCATAACGGGCGCGCTCATGGCTTTTGCAAGAGGCAGCAGACCCCGGTGGGCCATCAGGGTGGCGTTGGAAATCATTTCGAGCAGATGGGTTTTGCCGCCGCCGTTGGCGCCCGAAAGACAAATGTTGTGACACTCCGGTGAAAAACAGATTGAGTTTGGCACCACCTCGCGATCAGTGAGATGCCATTCGTAGTGTTCGTCTTTTTCCGGCGCGACCACCAAGGCCAGGTTTCGGCCGTTTTCGATACGCAATTCTGATACTTCCGGGCCGATGACGGGGGTGCAGTAAGGAACTTTCATCTTGTCGTAAAAGCGCGCCCAGGTAAGCAGATACTCAAAGTCGCGCAAGGCGCTACGAAAAGCGCGCACGGCCGCCGGATCAGCTCCGGTGACCTTTTCTTTAAATTGCGAAAGTAAATCATTTTCTTCCCGATACCCGTTACGGAGTCCACGAGAACCCGCGCCATAGGACTTTCTTGCCATCATTTCTCCG
>JAHFDA010000011.1 GCA_023249225.1 bacterium | reverse complement strand
TGGCTACCCTGCTCATTGTCTCTGCTGCGCCGTTAACTGATTCTACACTCATTTTTTTCTCCTTTTTTTGCCCTAGCACCTGATCCCTTTTAGGAATCCTGTGTTAAGACAATTTTGTTTTTTTATATCTCTCTTATCGGCCTGGCCATATAAGTTCAATGTATCGATATTTTATGTTTTGATACTCCAGAGCCAGGTTAAAGCCCATAATCCCTGGATTCTTGTACGGCATCGCCACCCATGCTAAAAATACCAAAATATTTGTAACTATTCAGCTTTGTCACATACCAGGCACAGCGGCAGGGGCCGCATGCGAGCTGGACACGTGCGCTTTTTTTCTCAGCATGCAGGCAGGGCCTGCGTGTTCTGAAGCCCCCAGGCCTTGCCTGGCGTAGAAGTGGAATGCCCTCTGTCCAGCTCCCAGTGGCCCTGCCACTGGGCTTTTGTTCGGCCCCAGATAAACTGCGCTTTCTGTCTGCACGCTTTTTGGAAACTTTTGGGCGTATTGTCTAAGCTTGTCCACCGAAAACGCAGCGCTTTCCCACTCATCGCCCGAAATCGCCCGGCCATTTTTCAAATTGAGGTAAATCAGGTCCAGCAACACTGTTGGTCAATGTCAAACCACGACAACATGTTTATATTTTAGGACGCATATGTCCTTTATTCAATTCAAAATAAATACCCTCGACGGTGACATTATGCTGTATGAATTACTCTGCCCAGCCCGTACAATATTAATATT
The DNA here is from genome assembly GCA_023249225.1 of bacterium. Taxonomy (GTDB): domain Bacteria; phylum Margulisbacteria; class Marinamargulisbacteria; order JAHFDA01; family JAHFDA01; genus JAHFDA01. The sequence continues at coordinate 57,892 of JAHFDA010000011.1, read as the reverse complement.
ATGCCCCCCAAGACTATAAAAAACTGACCAAATTATTGGTTTCAGCTTTCTAAAAATGAGCTGGATCTCGCCCGTGAGGTCTTAAAACTCAAGATTTACCCATGGTTAAAAAATCAATTGAAAATAAAAAAGCTGGCCCAAAAGTTGGCCGGACATTACCGCATCAGCGCCATCTATTTGTTTGGTTCGTATGCCCGCAACGAAGCTCGCAAACACAGCGACATAGACGTTTGCGTGGTGTCGCCTGACTTTGAAAATAAAACCATGGATCTACAGCTGCAAATCACGGGTATTGCCAAAGCCATTGACCCGCGTTTTGATGATTACCTGACCACTCCGAAAAGATTTAAAACCGACCTGGTTTCGCCGCTTTTAGATCAGGTGCGCAAGTACGGCATTCGGGTGGTTTAACCCGCACTATTCATACTTTACTCGTAGCGGGTTCCCGTGTGTAATAGTCCGCTTCATATGCGTGAATAATCCGGGTTAAAACAAGTCATGTGCTTTTTACCGGCGCAACAGAGATATGCGGGCTTTCTGGATTTACAATCAATGCCCGTAAAGCGGGATGCACAAGAACATCCATATCTTCCATGGGAACCGCGCCCAGCAAAGGTTCGTTTCCCAAAACCAGGGCGCCCGCAAAACAACGCCGGTTTTTAAACCTGATTTCCAGTGGCCCCACATAAGGACACAGTTGCCTGTGCCCATTGGCCAGCACAACTTCACGTTTTTCAAGCTCCTCCAGTTTCAGCTGTATGGCAAGATGTTCAGGGATACACATAAGCAATGAACCCCTATCAACCAGTGCATGTGCTTTGATTTCAATACCTTCAGCCGGATTGCTTAAGATCAGATCCGCATAAACCATACCCATTGTCATGTTTGCCTCGGAGGTATTATATCAATCGTTCACAAGCCCAGCTCTTCCTTAAGCTGCCGCAACTGCCCAATCTTGCCTTTTACCGTTTCGAGCAATTCCTGCATGATGTCTTCATCCATCGGAAACTTTAGGTTTTTGCCGTCTTCGAGCAAAATTTTATTCTTGGACAGGTTGGCATTGGCATCGTTGTCTGCCGTCTCGACCAGCGTGCGGCGTTTGGCTTCTTCTTTAACCACCTGGTCCATGGCTGCCAAAAAAGCTTCGCCACTGCCGGGCGCGGATGTCGGCGCTTTTTTAGGCTGAAATTGAGTGCTGAATTCGCTATTGAAAGCTGGACCAAAGGGGACTGTCATCTTAGCTTAGACCAGAAAACTGGTCTCTCCATCGTGAAATTTACTGTTTAAGTCGCTCATCACCAATACGGTATTGCCAGATTCCTGCCCTTTAAAGGCCTGCAAGCCCTGCGCTGTATCCGAAACTGCGCTGTCTGAACTGGCCTTGGATAACTGGTCACCCAGGTTGATCAGTTCGTTGGCAACACTGGAGGCAGAAACTTTGGAACTGGTACTGGCCTGGTTTTCTAATCCACGTAAGGATCCCGAAATAGCGTTGGATATGTTATCCAGCAGGCCCATGACTTATTGGGTTGTCATCTGGCGCATCATCCGCTCCGCCAGCCACAGCGCTTCAAGTTTTTTATCAGAATCCGCTTCTATCGCTGCCACAATGATCTCTGTCAATCGGTCGCGCTCGGCATTTTGGGCACCTTCATAACCTTCGACCACTAATGCTGCCACCACTTCGGCACGGATGATTTGATGCAGGTCTGACCCAACATAAGGCAGCACTTCCTTAAGCACGTTTACAAACCGCTCACGCTTAGGAACTTCAATAAATTCAAAATTGGGAATGCGTTCGACCAAGCACGATAGTTTGATGGCTGCTTCTTGGCATTGTTCTAAACGTTCTTGTAAATGTAGTTCTTGCATATATTTACTTCCCCCTTGGATGTCATAACTTATATCGAAAAGACCAGGGGAATCTGATGTATTGGAAATTACCGTTGTGTGACTGGTTAGGGTTAGAGCAGGCCTATAAACTCATCCAGCATTTTTGAAATAGAGTCTTTTTGCAATGCGTAATAGATATAACGTCCCGATTTACGATTGGTCACCGCCCCCGCTCTTAGCAGGGTATTAAGGTGATGCGAGGCCGTGGACTGTTCCATGTAAAAATGTTTTTCAATATCCTGGGCAAACATTTCGCCGTTCTTTTTAAGCAGCCGTAAAATTTCGATGCGTTCGTCGCTGGCCAGAGCCTTAAACAACTTTTTAAAGGACATGAAATCGGCATTGATTTGGAATTTGGGTTCCGCCGCAGTTAAGGCCACAGAGGCTATTTTTTCGGCTTTTTTGGTCTCTTTTTCCATAACGCTGGTTCCGTTAAGCACTGATCCCTCCCTGCCCATATACCCATGGTTCTTGGTGTATAAACATGCCAATCTTTTCCCTTATGCTTAGAGGCCTAAACATTTTTAAAATTCGATATGGAACGTTTTTTATCAATACATCCTGTCCTTACCTGCATACCGATAAAGATGTTAAAAGCAATCCCATATTTAAGGAGTTTCATTATGCAATCCATTCAAAACAATCAACTTCAAAGCGCCAGTAACGTGAGCCAGATTTCCAACGCCGATCTGTCTAAAGAAATTGCCACTGAAAGCAGCAACCTGGTTAAAGCAAGCAACGATTCACTTTCTTTTAGCGCTGCGTTTGATGATGCCGTCATTACCGACGATATGCTTCAGAGCCCGGATGACACAAATACCAAAGACAGTACCAGTGAATATAGCGACAGCATCCAGACTTTTATTGACGATGCCGACGACGGTTTGATTGAGGGCAGCAGCTTTGACTTTGATGGCGATGGCGATATCAGCGTTAAAGAAGAAAAACTAGCAATGAACATTTTGGCCGCCATGGACGCAGGTAAAATTTCTGGCAGCAGCGCTTCTGAATCCAGCAGCAGCCAGCCCACCACGACTGTAAACACTCAAAATACCGGAAGCGTCAAAAGTTCTGTAAGCGTGTCGAGCGCGGTTAATACCTCTGTTTCAAAGAATTTAGATTTTGGTGGTCTGGATTTGGGCGGTTTAGACATTACAGCTTCCAGCGTCATACCCAAGGACCTTACGCCTGACACCAGCTCGGTTGCCAGCGCTACCCCGATGGTTAAAACGCCCATGCAAACCGTGGCAATACCAGCAAAAACCAACCTATAAAATTACGACAAGGTTTGAATTCGGCAAATGCGTTCTACGCGTTCCGTTTTTGCAGTATCAGCGTTAATCACAAAATAACAGGCATTAAATTGCAGTGGCCCTTCAGCGGGATCCATGCTTTTTTTAAGCCCGCTGCGCATGGAAAACAAGGCGTTTTCGATTTTTGCGCCAATGATACTGTCACGCGGGCCGGTCATGCCCACATCGGTGATAAAACCCAGTCCACCCGGCAAAATGCGCTCATCGGCCGTTTGCACATGGGTATGCGTACCCACCAAAGCTGATGCCCGGCCATCAAGGTGCCAGGCCATGCAAGCTTTTTCACTGGTGGTTTCGGCATGTATATCCACAAAAATAACTTTGCTACGGGCCTGCAAGGCTGGCAGCACTGTATCAATAGCTTCAAAGGGATCGTTGGCTTGTCCCATGAACACCCTGCCCGCCAGATTGACCACCGCCACCGGCCCCCTGGGCGTATCGAGCACCTGATAACCAGCGCCGGGCTGCAGTGCAGAATAATTGAGCGGGCGAATAAAATTTGGACAGTTTGCGCCGTCTTTGAGAAATTCTTTTTTATCCCAGATATGGTTGCCTGACGTTAAAAAATGGATCCCCAGCTCCATGAGCTCGCGGTATACATCGACCGTTAAGCCCTTGCCTCCGGCCGCGTTCTCACCGTTTGCCAGCACTAAATCTGCCGGATATTCCTCTAAAACTTGAGGGAGAAAGTTTCTCACTGCCTGGCGTCCAGGTTTGCCAAACATGTCGCCGATAAATAAGATTTTGATTAGCTCCATGATTGATTTCCGAAACGGCGAAATGGCGAAACGGCGGGTTTCGCCGTTTCGCTGACTCGATTATCTGGCGTAAGCCACCGCCCGCGTTTCGCGGATCACCGATACCTGAATCTCGCCCGGATAATCCAGCTCGCCCTCGATGCGCTTGCTGATGTCGTGCGACAGTTTGACGGCCGTGGCATCGTCGACCTCTTCGGGCTTAACGATGACACGCACCTCACGGCCTGCCTGAATGGCGTAACAGCCCTCCACGCCCGGAAACTCTTTTACAATTTCTTCAAGTTTTTGCAAGCGCTTGATGTAGGCATCCACTGATTCGCGCCGCGCTCCCGGACGGGCTCCCGACATGCCGTCAGCCACTTTAACGATGATCGACTCAACGCAAAACGGCTCGGCTTCGTCGTGATGCACTAAAATCGCGTTGGCAATTTCGGGCACCTCGCCGCACTTGTTGCAGATTTCAACCCCCAGGCGGGTATGGGTGCCCTCTTGTTCAAAATCAAGCGCCTTGCCGATGTCGTGCAACAAGCCCGAGCGCTTGGCCAAACGCACGTTGGCCCCCAGCTCCCCGGCCATGATGCCGCATAAGTGCGCAATTTCTTTGGAGTGCGCCAGGATGTTTTGGCCATAACTGGTACGGTAATGCAGTTTACCCACCAGATAAACCAGCTTGGGATGCATGGTGCCAATATCCAGTTCAAGAATGGTCTCCTCACCTTTTTCACGGATGACATCTTCAACTTCTTTGCGGGCCTTGGTGACTGATTCTTCAACCCGCGCCGGATGAATACGCCCATCGTCGATCAGGTGCTTAAGCGCCAGGCGGCCAATCTCGCGCCGGATCGGGTCGAAACAGGACAAAATCACCACGCCCGGCGTATCGTCCACAATCAAGTCGACACCCGTTGCAGCCTCAAACGCGCGGATATTGCGTCCTTCGCGGCCTATGATCTTACCCTTGTATTCGTCACCCGGAAGTTCCACTGTGGTGGTGGTGACCTGCAGTGCCTGATCGACGGTGCATTTTTGCAAGGCAATGGTCAAAATTTCCCTCACCCGGCGGTCGGCGGTTTGCTTGGCCTTGGCCTCGGTTTCACGGATCATCTTGGCCGCCATATCCTTGGTTTCAGCCTCGACCCGCGTCAGAATCTGACTGCGGGCTTCATCGCGACCCAGCTGCGAAACGCGCTCAAGCGCCTCAATTTGTTGCTGATACATGCTGTCGAGCTTGTGCTGCTTTTCCTGGAGCCGCTTGCGTTCTTCTTCTACATCACGGACTTTTTCTTCTAAAATAGCGCCGCGTTGGTCAAGCTGGGCTTCTTTTTTTTCGATGCGCCGTTCGATATCCCGCCATTCCTGCTTGCGCCGCTGCAATTCTTTTTCAATGCGGTCCTTGCTTTGCTCCTGGAATTCACGGTTTTTTGATTCGGCTGCCTTGGCGGTCTCGCTGGCGCTGCTCTGTGCCCGCTCAATGATTTTTTTAGCTTCTTCTTCGGCCAGCTTTATTTTGCGATCCGAGGCAATCTTGCGGTATACCGCCGCCGCCACCAGCAAAAAACTGATGGCCACAATTAATCCGATAGTAATGGCAAAAAAATTCAACGTCGATCCCTCCCTTTAGGCGCTCTCAAACGGCGTATAAACACCTTTGAAAGGCCAAGATTTACGCACGCCACGCGGCGCGCGCTACTAGAATGGTTCTGCTGGGTACTGCGAAGGTCGCGCTTTAGTCTGCCACGGCCACAGGCACTTTGCTGCCTGTCTTAATCACAGTGATTTCGGCATCTGCCCGACGGAGACCCTCGATGCGAGGCTGTTTCTCCATAAGTTTAGACTGCAGATCAAGTAGCATAGCCTGATTTTCAAGGATATACCTGCGCGCATTTTCGCGCCCCTGACCGATACGTTCATTACCATACGAAAACCACGTACCCGAGCGCTCAATGATGCCGCTCGCTGCTGCCATATCTAACACTTCTCCGGCTTTACTAATGCCTTCGCCGTAAATAATGTCGAATTCAGCCGTCCTGAAAGGCGGGGCCATTTTATTTTTGACCACCTTGACTTTGGTGCGGCTGCCGACAATATCCGTACCCATTTTGATGGATTCTGTCCGGCGCACATCCAGGCGCACCGAGGCATAAAACTTAAGCGCACGACCACCGGTCGTGGTTTCGGGGTTACCCATCATCACCCCAAGCTTTTCGCGCAACTGGTTGGTAAACACAATTAAGGTCTTGGATTTACTGACCACCGCCGTCAACTTACGCAAAGCCTGACTCATCAAACGTGCTTGCGAACCCATCTGGGCATCGCCCATTTCACCCTCGAGTTCGTGACGGGGCACCAATGCCGCAACGGAGTCAATCACGACCACGTCTACGGCGCCGCTACGCACCAGGGTTTCAGCAATTTCAAGCGCCTGCTCTCCGAAATCAGGTTGCGAGAGCAATAAATTATCAATGTCTACGCCAATTTTTTGGGCATAGACCGGATCAAGCGCATGTTCGACATCGATAAATGCGCAAATCCCCCCTTTTTTTTGAGCTTCGGCAATGACGTGCATGCACAGGGTGGTCTTGCCAGAGGCCTCGGGACCATAAACTTCTACGATGCGTCCACGCGGCAAACCTCCGACCCCTAAACAAATATCCAAGCCAATGGAACCCGTAGAAATAACTTCATAGATTCCATCGCCTTTTTCACCCAAACGCATGATTGCGCCCTTGCCATAGCTTTTTTCGATAGTTCCAATGGCTAAACTTAGTGCTTTTTCTTTTTCATTCATAATAAAATCCTTCCTTAGTATACATTTTATCCGGTACGCAAGGCCTCATCTAAAAGACGCAATGCTTGCAAGACTGCCGCCTGACGAATCTGCTGGCGATCCCCCTGCAAATCCAGTCGCCGTGTTTGGGTTTTTCCATCCACAGACAAGCCCACAAAAACAGTTCCCACCGGCAAGCCACTAATCGTATCAGGTCCAGCCTGCCCGGTGGTGGACACGCCTACGCGCGTGCGCATGCGCTTGGCAATACCTATGGCCAAAGCTTCGGCCACGGGAGCGCTGACCACGCCAAATTGGCGCAACAAGGCCGCGTCTAAGCCCACTGCCTCTACCTTGATACGAGGATGGTAACAAATGATGCCCCCCATAAAAAAGTTGGAAGATTTCGGCAATCGGGTTAACGCCTCGGACAGCATGCCGCCAGTGACCGATTCGGCGCAGGCCACGGTATAGGCCCCTTGAGTCAGCGCCGCATGCAAATTTTGCAAGAGGTTCTTGGCATAGCCGCGCGTTTCTTGGGTAACCAGGTCTAAAAATTCAGAAGATTCAAGCATAGGTTCCGCGCTTTAAAACAAATCTCTGTGACGAAAAAAGTAGTCAACTCCCGAAGCAATGGTCAGGGCCACCGTCAACCAGATGAGTAGCGGCTGATAAGGCACTTGCGGCCACGGCAGATTTAAAATGAGAACAATCACCAGAGTCACCTGCGACACCGTCTTGACCTTGGCCAGCTTACTGGCCGCAATCGGCCCACGGCCCTTGACCAGCGCCAGGCTGCGCATACCCGATATAAAAAATTCTCGCGCAATAATGATAAACACCGGCACCGAGGTAAGCAGGTGATCTTCGAGCAGGCATAGCAAGCCCGCCGCCACCAACAGTTTGTCTGCCAGCGGGTCAAGAAATTTTCCGATGCTGGTGATTTCGTGGTAACGGCGCGCCAGGTAACCATCGAGCGCATCGGTCAACGCAATCAGCAAAAAGATGCTTGCCGCCAGCCAGCGCGATGACAGATGAAAATAAACAAATATAAAAAACGGAATGCAGGCAATCCGCAGCAGCGTGACCTTGCTGGCCAGGGTCATGGCACCAGTATACCCTCTAGATCGTGCAATCCGGCACCGGTGATTTTGACCTTGACCCACTGGCCGGGACGCAGTTTCTTTTTGCTTTTGATCTTGATCATGCCATCCACTTCGGGCGCCTCAAATTCGCTGCGGCCATATCCGGCGCTGTGCGTCACCAAAACCGGCAGCACCTGATTCATGCGCTGGGTCAGGCGCGCACGGCTGATGCTTTGCTGCTGCGCACGCAAGGTTTCGTAGCGCTGTTTTTTGAGGTCTTCGTCAATTTGGCCGGGCAGCAGCGCAGCACCTGTGCCTTCTTCACGGCTGTACGGAAAAATACCCACCCGCTCCAGTTGAAACTCGTTTAAAAAGCCTTTGAGTTCTTCAAATTCAGCTTCGGTTTCGGACGGAAAACCCACAATAAAGTTGGCGCGGATGGTGGCCTGCGGAATGTGGCGGCGGATGGACTGCACCAAACTGCAGGTAGACTCAAACGTAGAGGCGCGCCGCATCAGCTTAAGCACACGGGTGCTGACATGCTGCAAAGGCAGATCAAAATAAGCGCAGATTTTAGGTTGGTCGCGCACCAGCTCAATCAAGCGTTCAGACATGTTTTCGGGGTACACATAAAAAAAACGAATCCACCGCAAACCCTCTAACGCGCACAGTCGTTCAAGCAAAGTGTCGAGTCCGTTCCGCAGCCCAAGATCGCGTCCGTAGTAGGAACTTTCTTGCGAGATCAGCACCACTTCCTGCACGCCGGCCGACACCAGACCCGTGACTTCGGCCACGATGTCATCGATAGAACGGCTGCGGTAGTTGCCGCGCAGTTGCGGGATAATGCAAAAACTACAGGCCTTGTTGCAGCCTTCGGCAATTTTGATGTAAGCCGTGTGCGCCGCCGTGGCCAGCACGCGGTCGCGTACGCGTTGTTCACCCGACGAAGGATCAGACACCCGGTAATACGTATTTCGCGCCAAAGCCCATGACAGAGCCTCGCCCACGTTGGCGGTATCGGCCGTGCCTAAAAAACCATCCACGTCCGGAAACTCCTCACGGATGCGCAGGCGGTGTTTTTGGGTGTAACAGCCGGTCATTAAAAGATGGCGATTGGCACGCTGGTTTTTCCAGGCAATAAATTCCTGCATGGTGCGCCGGGTTTCCTGTTCGGCCGGGCCCACAAAGGCGCAGGTATTCACCAGAATGACATCGGCCTGCTCCGGGTCATTCACCAGCTGATGGCCGGCCTTGACCATGGCGCCCATCATTTCTTCGCTGTCGGTAAGGTTCTTGGGACAGCCCAAGCTGATCACGCCTACGTTTGCCATGGTTAAAAAATTATATCAGCATTTTTCGGCATGTTAAGCAGGTGTTATTCACGATATACGGGCTTCCCGTGTGTAGGTGTCCGCTTCATATGCGTGAATAATCCGGGTTAGGTTATTTGCCCGAACCCCCTAACCCCAGCCCTTCCCCCAATGATGATTTTGATGGGTGGGGGGAAGGGAGCGAACAAAGCATGCTTGGAGCTGTAGCAGGCGGTTAATCTGTTAGGCTTTGCTCATGATTCGGGATCATCAGCAAACGCTCACGGACGCCGCCAAAGAACTTCGACATAAACAGATTTCTCAAGTCAGGCTGTTGTTAAAAAGTTGGTTTTATACGACTTTTTCGGCAGTCCCAAAATATGTTTAGAGTGGCCCATGATAGGGAACAATGATACTTGTCAGAAAAAAAGGAGGAAATTATGTTAAAAAAATCAATGGTGGTATTGGGGTTGCTTCTGCTAACGGCACTGCCCCAGCATGCGGTAGCGTATACAAATAAGGCAAGCAACCCAAGTAGCCAAGTCACGTCGTTTACTGGCGCACGGGCCAGTAATCTTAGCGTTATAGTCTCTGGAATTCCGCCTAAGGCTACTGTGGTAGATGACACGGACACCGCACTTCGCGAAATTGATTTAAGTAAAGTTTATTTTAAATTGTATTTTAGTAACGGTTCCATGAAGGACACGGGTGAGCTTACCCTGAGCTTAATTGGTACCGGTGTTTGGGCTGTAAAGATTCCCTACAACACGGCAATGCAGCTTAACCCTGGCCCATCTGGCCCAGCCCAGATTGTTGCGTACAATCTTACGTATTACTACTACGATCCGGCTAAGAATATGTCTCCTGGAACTGGGGCCTCTAGTAAAACGACCCTTGCGTACGCCTATACCGATAGCTGGACAGCACCGCTGGGAATTGCGCCCTCCGTATTTAAGATCAATGTGACGGATCCGGGCATGCGGATTGCTTACTAAACTAAGACCGTTTAGACTGCGTTAAGTCTGACGCGTAAGAAAAACCCCGGGTGCAAGCCCGGGGTCTTTTTTTTTAACCTTACAAACAGGCCTGGCTCAAACCAAATAATCGCCCATCTGGCGCTTTAAAGCGTCCGCAGCGCGTTTTTCTTCACCCCTCTGATAATTGATTTTGTCGGCGTTACGCTGGGTCTGCTGGCGCTGTTCCGCGCGGCTGCTTTCGTCCTCGATGCCAAACAAGCCCATCAGGCTTTGGCCAAATTGGCTGGTGAAAGAATTTTTTTCTTCGGTACCACTTTCTAAAGCGCTTTGTGACTCTAGCATTTGGACATCTGTTTCCATTTGCGTCTGTAACTGTGTGTATTTGTCTTGTAGTGCCTGATTATCACTGGCCACGTAGCTTTGCAAAATGATCCCCACCTCGCATAGGTCATGGAGCAACTCTACATTGTTGGTTTGAACTGCAAAATAATGACAGGCTTGGGTGGCCTCATAACCTTTTTCTGTGGCTTGGTCGACCACACCCTGAACCTGGTTTATCTTGTCACGAGCACGTTCAAGCAGGGTACGTTGTTCAGCATTGATCGGTACCCCATTTAACAATCCCTCGGCGAGCACCTTGTCTATACGAGCCTTTAAAACGACTACATTTTTATTTAACTGCTGCATCGCGGGATCATTCAACCCCTTAACAGAGTTAATAAAAGTGGAAGCCGATTCCGGTGTAGGCCCTTGTTCTAGCACTTGTTCCGATGACTCCACCACACCGTTTGCTTTCTCCTCCAACGCCTGTAAATCTGTAAAAGCAACATCGCTTAAAATCGCCTGCAATGCCGGATCTGCATCATGTGATTTCCACAAATCTTGAAGCTCCTTAAACCGCTGCACTACTTGAACTTCATCCGCGTTCAGACCCTCTGTCTGCGGAGCTTTCATCATGTTGGCAATGCCATGTATGCCATACCTGGCTTCCATGGCTTGGTAGGTCTGCGCATCGATTCTGCTCACAATATCCACCGCTTTTTGTACTGCTCCGGTTAGCTGATTTTCAAAACCATCCGAGTCAAAAAGCAGCTCGTGTTTAACTTTGGCATAGTCAAACTGGCCCTTCAAAGCAGAATTACTTTCTAGAACATCAGAAAGGTAATTAATCCGTTGTGTAAAAGTATTGACGGAACCACCGTCTTTGCCTGCATCCAGCCCCTGATATACGCCCGCATTAGGCAACTCAACCATGACATAGGCCATAAATAAGGCTTTTTTTTGTGGATCAGTTAATTTGGCAGTGTCTTCTGCCGTCAGCTCCATTAAATCTGTTTTGCCCTTGCCATAGAGCTGTATGACTTTTTGCGAGTAGGTTTCGATGCGTTTTTGTTGTTGAGAAACTTGCTCTGCCATCTGTATGCTACGACGGTTTTCGGTAAAACCATTCAGTTGGTCAGCACTGGGCTGAAATTTAAAATCATTTAAATATGTTTGGTAGCCTTGCGCCAGATCCTCGACGCTGGTATACCCCAGTTCTTTTGCAAGCGCTGGCAGGGCATCGACGGGCTGTCTGGCAGCGTCGAATACCCTTAATGCTCCATGATCTTGGGCATATAAGGCGCGAATATCCCGATTAAGCTGACTCACAGCAGGATGATTTGGCGTGGCGTATGCGTAATCGGACGTTTGCGCCCCTGATCCAGTAACGGGAGTGACCATAAAAGAATTTCCTAAACATCTAAATTCCCCTTATGTCACAAATCAATTCATGGATATTTTTAGATATAAAGGCGTGCCTTACGAAATAATTTCCTTCACCCGGTCGAAAATAGACTTATTTTCGCGTTTTTCGTTTTGAATTTGCATCAGTTCCTTAATAAGATCCTTTTCACGGCCTACGAGGTTGCGCGGAATTTCGACCAGCACCTGCACATGCTGATCCCCGCGCCCATGGCCCTGTAAATGCGGTATGCCCTTGCCTTTTAAGCGAAAAACAGATTGGCTGGCCGTACCGGCCGGAATTTTAAGGCTGACTTTGCCGTCGATGGTGGGCACTTCAATGTCGTCTCCCAGCACCACCTGGGCATAACTGATTTCGACACGACAAATAAGATCGTCGCCCTCGCGCTGAAAATAGCGGTGCGGTTCGACCTGTATCTGAACATATAAATCTCCGGCTGGGCCACCCTTGATACCCGCGTTACCGCCTCCGCTGACACGAATACGCGAACCGGTGTCAACGCCCGGAGGCACCTGTACTTTAAGGCGTTTCTTTTTAGACGCCAGTCCGCGGCCATGACAGGCCTGGCAGGGATCCGTCACCACCTGGCCTTCACCGTGACAGGTGGGACAAGTGGTAACCTGGGTAAAACTTCCGAGAATGGTACGTTGGCTTTGGCGCACCTGGCCACTGCCCCCACAGCTATGGCAAGTTTTGCTTTTAGAACCCTGGCGGCTGCCTGTACCCGTACATTCTTCGCAACGCCCGAGATGCGCAAGTTCAATGTCTTTATTGGCACCACTGACGGTTTCTTCAAGCGTGACGCTTAAGTTGATACGCAGATCTTCGCCTCGCCGGACTGTACTGGCAGATTGACCGCCTCGCCGCCGCCCCGGCGCACCCCCAAAAAAAACATCAAAAATATCTTCGAAATCGGTGCCAAAGCCAGCCCCATGTTCGAAACCACCAAAACCGGCGCCAGGTGCCCCTGGACCCGCGCCGCTGGCAAAGGCAGCGTGTCCAAACTGATCATATTGGCCACGCTTTTGGCTGTTCGAGAGCACATCGTAAGCCTCTTGTAGCTCTTTAAACTTGGCCTCGGCATCGTGCGATTTATTGACGTCCGGATGATACTGGCGCGCCAGCTTGCGATAGGCAGACTTTAAGTCGGGTTCGGAAACACCCCGGTTGACGCCCAGCACATCATAATAGTCTCGTTTAGAAGGCATTGAATATTATAGCCCGGGCCTGGGCCCGGGCAGCGTAGAGGCAGGTTTCAAACCTGCCTCTACGCCTATTTATCCTTGACTTCCTGATATTCAGCATCGACCACGTTATCTTTGGGATCTTCGGTCGGCGGCGCAGTCGGTTCTGCCTCGGCCTGGGGCGATTCCTGGGCCTGCTGTCCGGCGCCCGCTTGCTGATAGAGTTCCTGGCTAATGCCAAACATCACCTGTTGAAGCTGATCCTTGGTCTGCGAAATTTTTTGTGCGTCTTCGCCTTTTAAAGCTTCTTTGCAGGATTCAATCACCTTTTTAAGCTCTTCCTGTTTGGCTGCGGGTATTTTTTCGCCGTTTTCCTTAAGCATTTTTTCGCATTGATAGACCAGGGTATCCGCCTCGTTGCGCGCTTCAATGATTTTTTTCTTCTGCTCATCGTCAGCAGCATGCGCTTCGGCATCTTTACGCATGCGTTCCACTTCGTCCTTAGAAAGGCCGCTGCTGGCCTGGATGGTAATTTTTTGTTCTTTGGCCGTACCCAGATCCTTGGCCTTGACGTTTAAAATGCCGTTCGCGTCGATGTCAAAGGTGACTTCGATCTGCGGAATGCCACGTGGCGCAGGCGGAAGGCCTGAAAGCTGAAAACGTCCGATGGTGCGGTTATCCGAAGCCATGGGGCGCTCGCCCTGCAACACGTGCACATCCACGCTGGGTTGGTGATCCGCCGCTGTCGAAAAAACCTGCTTCTTCGAGGTGGGAATGGTGGTGTTGCGGTCAATCAATTTGGTAAATACGCCCCCCAGGGTCTCGATACCCAATGAAAGCGGAGTCACGTCCAGGAGTACGATGTCTTTCACTTCGCCCCCCAAGATGCCCCCCTGGATGGCCGCCCCCACCGCCACAACTTCGTCCGGATTGACGCCCTTGTGGGGTTCTTTTTCAAAAAAGTCTTTGACTGCTTTTTGAATGGCCGGAATACGGGTGCTTCCGCCCACCAGCACCACTTCATTGATGGCGGCTTTGCTGACCCCGGCATCTTTAAGGGCCTGCTCGCAAGGTCCCAGCGAACGACGCACATAGGATTCAATCATCTGTTCAAAACGCGCCCGCGTCAGCGTCAGCACCAGGTGCTTGGGGCCGCTTTGGTTGGCGGTGATAAAAGGCAGATTGATTTCGGTTTGCTGGGCCGAACTTAATTCGATTTTAGCCTTTTCTGCCGCTTCTTTAAGCCGCTGGATGGCCATGGTGTCGCTTGCCAGATCGATGCCCTGTTCTTTTTTAAATTCAGCCATCAGCCATAAGATAATTTCTTGATCGATATTGTCGCCGCCCAGATGCGTGTCACCATTGGTGGACAACACTTCAAAGACGCCATCGCCAATTTCCATGATGGAAATATCAAAAGTTCCACCACCAAAATCATAGACTGCAATTTTTTCATTGGTCTTTTTATCAAGGCCGTAAGCCAGGGCCGCTGCAGTGGGTTCGTTAATAATACGAACCACTTCTAAACCCGCAATTTCACCGGCATCCTTGGTGGCCTGACGTTGCGAATCATTAAAATAAGCCGGGACAGTGATCACCGCTTTTTTAACGGGCTCTCCCAGATAAGCCTCGGCATCCGCTTTTAGCTTTTGCAAAATCTTGGCCGAAATTTCGGGTGGGGTATAGGCTTTGTCATCAATTTTAACGGCAGCAGCCCCATTTTTACCGTCCACCACCTGATAAGGCACTAACTTTTCTTCTTCAGCCACTTCGTTATGCAGACGCCCCATAAAACGCTTGATCGAGTAGACCGTGCGTTTAGGATTGGTGATGGCCTGACGTTTGGCCACCTGACCCGCCAACTGCTCATTGCTCTTTGCAAAAGCCACCACTGAAGGCGTGGTACGGTTACCCTCGGCATTCACAATGACTTTAGGCTCTCCGCCTTCCATAACGGCTACGCAACTGTTCGTGGTTCCAAGATCAATACCAATTATTTTAGACATGCCCCAGCTCCTTCACTGTTTATCCCTTACCCAAGAAAGTGTCATTTTTAATGCCAATCCAGTGTATAAAAATGAAACAGATCGCGCCACTACGAAGCCACAATCACTAATGCCGCCCTTAAAGCCCGCTGTCCTCGTCTATAACCGGGCGTGACTTCCTGAATAACGGTTCCTTCTTGCACCCCAGCACGGCTTTCTTGAGCAATGGCTTGGTGTTTAGAAGGGTCAAACGCCGTGCCCAGGCTATCGATGCGGTACACATCAAATTTTTCAAGCGCCTGCCGGAACAGTTTTTCAGTTAATTCCAAACCGGACTTAAAGGCTTGCAGATCTGAAGCATCCGGAAGTTGTTGGCGGGCTTTTTCCAGATTGTCGAGTACCGGCAAGAACTGTAATAAAAGGTTTTCTTCGCGGCGTTCAAGCAGTTGCGGCAGTTCTTCGCTTTTTCGGCGTTTAAAGTTTTCATGTTCGGCCAGCATGCGCAGCCATTTGTCCTTGATTTGTGCGTTTTCGGCCTGCAGCTTGATCAACTCGTCCGCAGCGGCCACATTTGATTCCCCCGGCGGCGACGGATCGGCCGCAATACTATTTGGATTTTCTTGTGTCACAAGCCTATAAATTAAAAACAGGTTAGAATAAATGTCAAGGTAAATAAATCAACACTTGCTTCCGATACTTTAAAATTTAAGCAGGAGACCTATGAAAAAGATTGAAGCCATCGTGCGGCCACATAAACTGGATGACATCAAAAACAAGCTTGAAGAACTGGGCGTTTATGGCATGACGATCTCGGACGTGCGTGGAAGCGGTCGCCAAAAAGGCAAGACCGAATTGTACCGTGGCGCAGAATATCAGATCAGCTTGATTCCTAAAATTAAGCTTGAAATCACTGTGCCCAACGAGCTGACCGAAAACGTCATTCAGGCCATTCAGTCTGCCGCTTATACCGGTGAAATTGGCGATGGAAAAATATTTATCATTCCTGTCGAGGAAACCCTGCGTATCCGTACCGGAGAACGCGGTGAAAAAGCCGTTTAAGCTTCTCGCAGCGCTGTGTCTGGGTGTCAGCCTGGCCAGTCAACTTGGGGCAGACACAGGCAACACGCCTGTGATCGTCATCAAACAACACCCCCTGGGTCTGCGGGTTTTTAATGACCTTTTGGCTGAAAGTTTAAAAGGAGCGGCGCCAGAGGCGGATCCGATGCTGGCGTTTAGTGCCCGTTATGAACTTTTAAACGATCTGATCGAGCGGGTCTTGCTGCTTGATTTTGCCCGCAGTCAGGGCTGGGACAGTCTGCCCCCTGCTGAAGAACTAGCCCATTTAAACAGTCTGGCTTTTGATCGGCTGCGCGAACAGGTGCGCAAAGAATTGGTGGGATCGGCGCGGATTGATCGCAAGCACCTGCAAGAATTTTACGACCAGAACCGCAGCTATTTTAAACTTCCGGAGCGCCTCAAGGTGCGCCAGATTGTACTCGCAGACGAAGCACTGGCTCAAAGCGTATACCATCAACTGCTGCTCGGCGGAGATTTCTCGGCCCTGGCTGAAAGCCATTCACAAGATCCTTATACCCGCTCGAACGGCGGTTACGTGGGACTGGTGGATCGGGCCTACTACGGTCAGGAGGTCGGCGACATTTTATTTTCTCTGCCCGGCGGCAGCATTTCGCCCATTTTACGTACGTTTGACGGTTATACCGTGTTTATGGTGGAACAACGCTACCCAGAGGAAGAAGCTTCTTTTGAACAGATGCGCCGCGAAATTCAAAATTACCTTGAACAACATGAACGTGAAGAACGTTATACACAGTGGTTGCAACGCGAAAAAGAATTGGCCCACGTTAAACTTCCGCCCAACTTTTTTCCGTTGCTTCAAATCAATGTGCCCCCCATGCATCTGGATCAACCGATTACGGGCATCGATTTTCAGGATGCTTTGAACCCTTTCCGTGGATAGTTTGCTGCGCATCATCGCGCGGCTACGCGCCCCCGGGGGCTGCCCCTGGGATCGCGCTCAAACTCACTCCAGTTTAAAACCTTATTTACTCGAAGAAACCCACGAATTACTCGAAGCGCTTCAGCTCGGCGACCCCGAAAAAATTCTAGAAGAACTGGGCGATGTGCTGCTGCAGATTTTGCTGCATGCCCAACTGATGTCCGAGAAAAAACATTTTGATTTTAACGACGTGGCACGCCGCCTTGAAGCCAAGCTGATCCACCGGCATCCGCACGTTTTTGGAAACAGTAAAGTCAGAAATCTAAAAGAGCTTCATGTGCAGTGGGAAGCGTTAAAAAACGCAGAACGTGGAAGGCAGAACGCAGAACAAAAAAATTCAACCTCTGCCTACCGCGCAGCGCATACTCCGTTTAAGGATGTTCCCAAAACATTTACCGCTCTCATGCGGGCCCAAAAGGTTCAGTCGCGCGTGGCCAAGGACGGCTTTGATTGGAAGACCTCCCGGGGACCCTTGGCTAAAATCCGCGAAGAGCTGCATGAAGTTACGTCGGAGTTGAATAAACCCAGGCAATCCCGCAAGCACATCGAGGCTGAACTTGGCGACCTTTTGTTTTCGGTCGTTAATCTGTGCCGCAAGTGGGATATTTCGGCCGAAACCGCCTTGCGATCGGCAAATCTGCGCTTTGAAAACCGTTATCTACGTCTGTTGAAATATTTTAAAGGTAAGCTACCTAAATCAAAAAGTTTGGTTGAAACCGCCTGGAAAACTGTAAAAACAAAATATATTTAAAGACGATTATTTTAAATACAATTTATTTTAGATACTGCATAATTTACTGCTCCAACGGGAAAACAAACGATTAATGGCTGCACCTGATAAATATCAGTCGTTGATTGAAAAAGGCAAACGCCTGGGCGCGCCAGTGGGCAACGCCTTGCAAGCCACACTAGCCCCTGTGGCAGGCGCCCCCCTGCAGCTTTCAGAAGAACTCTCACGCCTGCTGGCCAAAGGCGAGTTAAGCGACCTGGCTCGTCAAAGCCTGGTTGCAAGCATTGACCAAGATCCGTGGAAAACGTTTGCCGATTACCTGCAGGAAGCACAAGGCAGCGACTTTGAAGACAAAGAAAATGCGTTGTTGCAGTTGCAACGCCGCATGATCCCACTGCTGACGCAGATCATTCAAAATGAAAAATCCTTTAGCTACCTGGCCAAAAAAAACAATTGGATTGATCTGCCCAACTACTTTAAACATGTGTTCTTTAGCCTTAAGAAAAAACCCAGCGATGCAGGTACACGAAAACTGCTACGTTCGCTTTATGATCATTTTCAACAGAAAAAAACCATACAAACTTACATTCAAAAGACAGAGCATCTGTGTTTTAACTGGCGTAAACAGTTTACCGACACGGTATTTATTGGTGCCCTTAACGCGCTCTTGGGCAACTTAAGCCAATTCAATGACAAATATCTGTCCGTTGATCTTGAATTTTTCAGAAACGTCGAAGAATCCGCTGCCGCCATACTCATGCGCCCACCGGTGGAAATTGTGCGTACAGAAGACCATGTTGAAGCGCGAAACCCCCAGGCGCTCGAAGAACTGCGCAAGCACTTTCCAAAATTACTGGTCAAGCTCCAGCGCCGCAGGCAAGAACAGTCGGCGTCATCTGGGCTATAGTAATAAAATAAGGAGGCTGCCATCATGCACTTTGAATCTAACCTGTTGCTTGGCATCGGTCTTTTGCTGCTTTTGGGTTTTGCGGCCAGCAAAGTTTCTAAGCTGCTGCGTTTGCCCAGCGTCATTGGATATATTCTAACCGGCGCCTGCTTAGGCCTCATGATCTCACCAGAACATCTGGCGCGTTATGGTGGCGCCTTGTCGCTTTTTTCTAACCTGGGCCTTATGTTTATTGCGTTTACGATGGGAGAAAATCTGCACCTCAAGGAATTGCGTTCCGAGGGCAAAACCATTGTGGTCATTGCGTTGGTGGAGTCACTGGTATCCTTTTTTGTAGTGACCTTAGGTTTTTTGGGTTTATTTTTATTGTTTACATTATTGCCCACCCCCATCTTTAACCTGTCCATGATGGACAGCTTTTGGATCGCCCTGCTACTCGGCGCCATGTCTATGGCCTCGTCGCCAGCCACCACCATGGCCGTATTGCATGAATACAAGAGTCTGGGGGTCTTTTCAAAGATGCTGCTGTCCGTCATAACATTGGACAGCGCCCTGTCGCTGCTGGTGTTTGCGCTTGTGTTTACCGTCACGGGAGATTATCTCGAAGGTAGCGGAGATATTTCATGGCTGAAGATCGCGTTCGTACCTCTGGCGGAAATTGGACTGTCACTTGTACTCGGATTGGTTCTGGGAGGCTTATTAAGTTCGATGATGCGTTGGTTAAAAGAACGTCACGAGATATTGATTGTCAATATGGGCATGTTGGTTCTGGCCTCCGGTGTGGCCGTATCGTTTGGCTTAAGCCCCATCTTGATTGGCATTGTTGCCGGCACATTGGTGGTCAATCTAAAACATTCCCATAGCCGTACCTTGTCGGTTTTTTATGATCTTGAACCCACCATTCTGGCCTTGTTTTTTATTTTGGTCAGCAGTCATCTCAATCCCGGCGCCATCCTGACCACGGGCTTATTTGGTCTCATTTATTTTGCCTTGCGCACCATGGGAAAAAGTTACGGCTGCGGTCTGGGAGCCCAGTTTGTGCAGGCCAATCAGATGGTGCGCAAATATTTGGGTTTGAGCCTTATCCCACAGGCCAGTATGGCTATTGGCATGCTATTTCTGATCCAAAGCGATCCGCGTTTTTCGGTATTTGAACACTTCATGACCATGTCTGGCCTGGCCGCCATTTTAATGAGCGAAATTGTCGGCGCGATCATGACCAAAGTGGCGGTCGCCCGGGCCGAGGAAGACACCCGGCGCATGGCACTCTTTAATCAAGCGCAATAAAGGCAGCGTAGCAGGTTTGAAACCTGCCTCTACGCTTTTTTTCCGCCAATGGTTCCCGCAGTCAGCAGCATACGGATGGCCTCGTCGGTGCCAAGCGTGAGTGGAACGACCTTGGATTTCGAATAAAATCCTACATGCCCAAGCAGCAAATGTGTGGTAGGAACAAACACAGCCACCCGGCCTTCGGCCGCCTTTTTTCCGTTAGCCTCGACCAGGTCATCAAGGTCTTCGCGGGTGACAAAACCTAACGCCAAAACCCCCGGATAAGGAAATTCTACCAGCACCACCCGCTTAAACATGGCATTCTTTTGCACCGTCACTGCGTCCACAAACTGCTTGGCCGTGCCATAGACGCTGCCCACCACGGGAATACCCAGCATGATGCGATCCACCATCCGCATCATTCCGCGACCCAGCAAATTGGTAATAAATCCAACCACAAGCAGGATAACCGCCATGGAAAAGAAACTCACCAGGCTTAATTCGTGGGGCGACAGGGCCCTGCCAAACAAAACTTTGACCGGTCCTGCAATGGGATTTGCGATAAGTTTATAAAGCAACGAAAGTATCCACAGGGTGGCCGCCAGCGGCGCAATCACAATGATCCCCGTAATAAAAGCGTTTCGCGTGTGCCGCAGGATAAACTGATCCTTCGTGCGAGACTTCATGGCAAAGTTATTATATCTTTTTTAGCTCCCGGCCTTGGATGCCTGAATTCTGGCGGCGGAAGTTGCACCCGACCCTCGCTCAAAAGTTCGTGTCGGTATTTATTGACTGTACGTCGTTTGATGCGGATACCATGTGCGGTGAGCGCCTGTTCTAGCTGGCGATCAGACCACTCGGGATGGGCATGGACATGATCGACCAAACGCCGTTTGATGTATTGCACAGACACGCCTGATACCCGCCTTGGCAAAAGCAGCTTGACCGCAACCAGGCCGTGGGGCGTCTGGATGTACTTGTCAGAAACCGCCCGACTAATGGTAGAAGGATGCACACCGATTTTGCTTGCAAGTTCACTTTGCGGCAGAGGCATCAACCAATGGATTCCTTTTTCAAAAAACATCTGCTGGGTCTCGGCCAGAGTTTCGGCAATCTGATTAATGGTCTGCCCGCGTTGTTCCAGGTGTTCTAAAAATTCGCGGGCGCTCTGCAATTGTTCCTTAAGGTAGGCACGGGTTTGATCGTCGGTCGAGGGCGCATCCAGCATGGCCAGGTAAGCGTCGCTGACTTTAAGCTTAAATCCCTGGGTCTGCTCCAGGTTGTCAATGACATAGCGTTCCCCGTTCTTTCGCACCACCAGGCTGGGCACCACGTAGCGATTGTCGCGCTCGGACGCAAATCGCAAACCCGGATTAGGCGTTAAATTTTGTTCAATAAACGCTGCCAAAACCGGCACACCCTCGGCAGGAATGTTAAGGGCCTTTGCCACCGCCGAAAAATTTTTATCTGCCAAGTCATGCAAATGTCCTCGAATGACCTGATCCAGCAACTGACGCAAGCTTTCTGAATCAAACTGGTGTGCTTTGACTTGCAACAAAAGACATTCTTTAAGGTTACGGGCCCCCACGCCCTCGGGCTCAAATTCCTGAAGAAGCCCGAGTGCCTGATCGACTTTAACGCGTGAGACATCGTGTTTTTGCATCAATTCAACCTTGATCTGCGGGTAGTCACGCAAATATCCGCGTTCGTCCAGCGCCGAGAGCAGTCCTTCGACCAGCGAGCGGTCGGGTTCATCAAAACCTTTAAATGCCAACTGTTCCGCTAAAAACTGCTGCAAGGTAAGCTCCCGGCGATCCGCACGATTTTCGAGAAAATCATCTTGTAGCCCAGCCGACACCGAGGTGGAGGGACGAAAACGCTTCATCAGCACATCGTCACGCGCAAATTCAAGCATGACGTTGTTTTTGACCGCCTCCGAAACCTTTTCAATCAGATGCTCATAGGGCTGGCGTAAAAACTGAAAGCGTTGGATCAGCAACGGCGTCAGCGTCATCATCTGTCTTTGTTCAAGCCGCGGACTTAGCTGTAATTTAAATTTCATGTAAGCAGCGTCGAGTGTATAATGACCCATTAAGAGCAGCAATGAACGACTTTTCATGGGCCCCCTGGTTGAGCCGCCGCAAGCATCCCAATCAAGATTTATTCGACTTGCTTGAAAAGCTACCCCTGTTTGACACGTTTAATCCAAAAGAACTTCACAAATTCATGCAGCTCATTTATCGCCGCCAATACACGTCCGGTGAAACCATTTTTAAAGAACGAGAACCGGGTGTGGGCATGTATATCATTCTGACGGGTGCCGTCCGTATCATCCTGCCATCAGAATCCGAAGACATCCAATTGGCTTATCTTGGGCCAGGTCATTTTTTTGGCGAGCTGGCGCTCTTTAGCGAGGGACCGCGTTCAGCCACGGCCGTGGCCGACGAAGACACCGAATTGGCCGGAATCTACCGACCTGATTTTATTGAATATAGCCAGCAAAACCCGTTAATCGGAAATCGCCTGTTGTTTCATCTGGCAAATATCATTTGCGAAAAATTGCGCCGCACCAACCGCGAATACCGGCTGATCAAGTACCAGGTTCAAAAACAAAACCCGGCGGCTGCATGAGCCGATATTTCACGCCTTTTCAAAAACTGATTTTGGGGGTGGCCGGGCTGGGCGTCATGTTGCTGATTCTGTACTTGATGCGCAGCATCCTGACCCCTCTGGCGTTAAGCCTGGCACTGACCTTTATGCTCAATCCGCTGGTCAACGCCTTGGAACGGGCCGGCCTTCCGCGCGTGGTCGGAGTGATCCTGGCCCTGGGCTTACTGGCTGCTTTGCTGGGCTTGGGAGGATATTTTCTTTTTCCAAAGGCCTATTTGCAGATTCTTAGCCTGCGCGCGGATCTGCCGGTGTATATGGACACGCTCAAGCAGCATGGTCTTCAAGCGCAAAAATCACTGCATCGTTCATTCCCATGGATTCAACAAATCAATTTTGTGTCCCAGGGGGTGGATGCCCTCCACATGCTGGTGATCCGTTTATTTCAAGACATCCCCACCATTATTTCAAGCGTTTTTTCGATTCTGGCTATTTTTTTGCTGATGCCCATCACCACATTTTTTCTGCTGAAAGATGGTCATCAGATCAAACGTGCCTTTTTGCAAAGTGTGCCTAACCGCTATTTTGAACGGGTTTTAAACGTGGTCTATCGCGTGGAATATCAAACCGTGGCTTATGTACGCGGTCTGTTGCTGGAATCGTTGCTGGTCGGCGCCATGAGCACGATAGGCTTGCTGATTCTGGACGTAAAGTATGCATTGGTCATTGGCATGCTGGCCGGATTCGCCAACATGGTGCCCTACCTGGGACCGGTGGTGGGTGCTGTGCCCGCTGTGCTGTTTACACTTATGGATCCCAGCGGCAGTCCCTGGTGGCTGGTGGTATTGATGTTCTACATCGTGCAGATCATCGACAACAATCTGCTGCAGCCTTTGATCTATGGACGCTCGCTTAACCTGCACCCCATCATGATCATGTTTGCCATTATTCTTGGCAGCCAGTGGGCCGGATTGTGGGGCATGTTATTAGCGGTGCCCACACTGGGCATCCTAAAAGTTTTTGTTCAGGAACTTGCCAAGGAACTCCGTTACCGACTGGTGTGAAATGCGTGAAGCGTCCACCCGTGAAGCGTAAATACAAATGCCAATACTATAAGGCTGAAAACTTGATCTCCGGTTCCAGGCTTAACATCATTCTTATATTGTTGCCAAACCAAGCTGCTGCCTGGCCGCCAAGATTAGAAAACAAGCCTGGTGACGTGCGGTAATACATCAGCTGACTTTTACCGGTATCAATATGCGCCAATGCTTCGGCCACATTGACGGCCGTCTGAAAATTTCCAAGTTCATCCACCAGTTTAAGCTCCAGAGCCTGCGTTCCAGTAAAAATTTGTCCCTGGGCCACGTCTGCCAGATCGGCTTTGCTGATCTTGCGACCGTTGCTGACGATCTCAACAAACTTATCATAGGTTTCATCCAGGATGCTCTGCAGCAACTGACGTTCCTCGGGGGTAAAACGCCGGGTACCTGCGGTGGCGTCCATTGAATCGCCTTCTTTAAGCGTAAGGGTATCAATTTTAAGTTTGCGTAAAAGATCGGCCTGATAAGGAAACACCGATACCACGCCAATAGAACCCGTAAAAGTGGCTGGATTGGCAATAATGCGATCGGCTTCGGCACTGACCATGTAGCCGCCCGAGGCGGCCATATTACCCATGGAGACCACCACGGGCTTATGCCGATCTTTAAGTTTGCGCAAAGCCTCGAGCACTTCCTGGGACGCAATGGCCGATCCACCGGGGCTATTGACCCGCAAGATCACGGCCCGCACGCCGATATCATCGGCCGCCTGCTTGATCTGCTGCACAATGGTTTCTGACCCCACACTCTTGCCGCCAAACAAAATGTTTTCTCCAGATTCACCATCGACAATAGGGCCGTCAATTTCAATAATGGCAATACGATTAAAGGCGCTTAAAATAGTGGTGGGCCCCATCTGATCAAACTGAAGCTCAAACTCTTTAAGGTATTCAGCCTTTAGATAAGCAGGTTCCTTGTTGAGCAATGACTTCATTTCGTCACGCGCCACTTCATAAAACCCCAGGCGGTCAACCAGCCCCATTTTGAGCGATTCTTTGGCACTGATAAACTGTCCGCCAAAAATCTGGGCCGGTTGAGAACTTAAACGCTCGCCGCGATCCTGACGCACATCGTCCACCACAATGTGATAAAGCGATTCAAGCACCGTTTTCAGCTGAAGTTTGCTCTCATCGCTGATATCGGTACTATCAAACAACGCCACCTTGTGTTTGCCATGAAAGATAATTTGCGGACGCACACCCAAAAGATCTTGCAAGCCAGCTAGTTTATAAGTTTGTAACATGACGCCCAGGTGACTAATCATCCCTAATTCCGGAATGACAATACGGTCTGCCGCCGATGCCAGATAAAACTCCGGCAGGGTGTTCCAGCCGTCTAAAAAGGCCACCACTTTTTTGCCATTGGCCCGAGCCCGCAAGATCTCCTGCCGGAATTCCTGAACCAACGCCAGCATGCCCATGCCCTGCCCCATGCTCTCTACCCGAATCACAATACCTTTGACGCTAGGCTCATCCACCGCCGCCCGCAAAAGTTGCAACAGATCATCCGCACCTTCTTTAGAACCCCCCAACAAACTAACTTCGGTTTTTCCGGCAATCATGTTTCCGCCCAAAGCAATTTCGACCACTTCTTCCTGTGAAATCATGGTAATAGGTCGGCGGTACTGGCGACGCTTGGCCACCCCAATGCGGTAACCAAACATATGCACCGTTTCGCCACTGTCCTGGTAATTGGAGATGGCGGCGTATTCCACATCGCCCAATATCGGAAGCACCATGCTGGCGCCCATGCTGGGTTTGCTTCGAAACAGTCCGCCACGCAGTGCCAGGCCAGGCGCAACTTCCCACTCTATTCCCACATGCGGATAGAGTTGGCCGCCCGAGAGATATTCACCTTCGGCTGCCACAATAAATGAGCGCTCGGGCATAAACATCGAAAGCCCCAAGCGCGCCGACGCAGCGGTGTTTACACGGTCTTTGAGAATATCCTGGGCCACAAAACCCACATCGACGTTGGGCAGGATATGCGCCAGTAAACCCAGATCGCTGGTCCAACCCAGCATGCCCGTGGAATAATCGGACACATTTTTATACCCCACACCCCAATCCACTCCATTGCGGCTGCGGCGGCCAAAACCATAATGATTCACTTCAATACTGCCGCCATTGAGGTTGGTGCGCGTAATGTTCGACCATGCAAAGGGACCCAGATAAACTGATTTGGTTTCGAAAACACTGGTAAAGGTGTTGCGCTGGTCGTGATCTTGATATACATATGAAAAACCCTTGCCCGCCAAACCCGCCGGGTTCCAATACAAAGACCACTCGTCGTCTGCAACCGAGGTAAAGGCTCCGCCCATACCCAGCGGGCGCACGCCATAGCCTTGTTTAAGCACATCGTCGACCAAGGCGGCATGCAACGTGGAAAAACTAAACATGATCGCCACAAATACCAAGCGTAAAAACACTACATAAATCATACACTGATTGTATAGTAAATAAAGTATGCCTTGCCCCATTTGTAAGACCGACCAACATCTGGAAAGCATTCGCACAGGAAATTTTCCAAAAGTGGGTACGTTTGAACTTTTACGCTGCGCCAAATGCGGTCTGATCCAAACCCATCCCACGCCGTATCCTGGCTATGACAACCTGTACAGCCTGACGGATCGCGAGCAGTACTACCAAAGCCACAAAACCCTGCTTGAAAAATATTCCCGTCGGGATGTGGCCTGGGTACAGCACTATCACCCAGGCGGAAGCTGGTTGGATATTGGCTGCAATGTGGGCGGCACCCTGGACGGCGCCAAGGCGGCTGGTTTTGACACCTACGGTGTTGAAACCAGCGTGGGAGCACAGGTGGCTGCCGTGCATGGCCACAAGATCTTCGCCGGTCTGTGGTCGCAAGCCGCCTTTGTGAACCAGCAGTTTGATGTCATCTCGATCATTCATGTGCTCGAACATATCCATGACCCGCTACCTTTTTTGGCTTTAACCCGCGAACGCCTGGCGCCCGGCGGCCATGTGTTCATCTGCCTGCCTAACTATGCCAGCCTGATGCGCCGCGCCAAAGGAGATGGCTGGTATGGCCTGGGCATCGACCAACATGTGTGGCAATACGAACCGCAAAGCCTTGCGCGCCTGGTCGAAGCGGCCGGCTTACGGGTCACCTGCGTGTTTAAACGTTCGATGGATCATGACGACCCCCAGCGGCCCTGGTGGAAGCAAGTTCTGGTTTCGGGCGTGCTGGTTGCCGCTCAGCTATTACATTGGGGAGATGAGCTTTGCCTGGTGGCCTCTAAACCCTAATGCGGAATATACTGAATGGTTCAGCATGTCTGCCAAAACTTTTATCGAGCTTAAGGGCGTCCGCACTCACAACTTAAAGAACCTGGACCTGCGTATTCCGCATCATGCACTGACGGTGGTCACC
Source organism: bacterium (assembly GCA_023249225.1). Lineage (GTDB taxonomy): Bacteria > Margulisbacteria > Marinamargulisbacteria > JAHFDA01 > JAHFDA01 > JAHFDA01. The sequence continues at coordinate 30,853 of JAHFDA010000011.1, read as the reverse complement.
GGCATCAGCGGCAGCGGAAAAAGTTCATTGGCCTTTGCCACGCTTTACGCCGAAGGCCAACGCCGTTTTCTTGAATCGATCAGCACCTATAGCCGCCAATATTTTAAAAGCGCGCTCAAGCCCGAAGTCGATGCAGTGCGCGGCATCCCTCCTGCCATTGCCTTTGAACAAAAAAATGTGGTGCGCAACGCCCGCTCTACGGTGGGCACGGCTTCTGAAATTAATGACTACCTTAAATTGCTCTACAGCACCCTTGGCCACCTGCATTGCCCGCGCTGCCAAACAGCCGTCGTGCATCCCAATGCCAGTCAAAGCGCCTTGCAAGTGTCGCAATGCGCTGGCGACACGCCCTTGTGGCTGCTTTTGGTCTTTGATGGCTTAGACCCTCAAAACCACGAGCAGGCTGCGCAAAAACTTATCGAGCTGGGTTATCGGCATGGTTTTAAAAACGGGGAACGGGTGGAACTCAAAGCCTGCTTGCCGGATAAGGAACCCTTGTGTGCGGTGCTCGACCGTCTGACCCCTGGACACATCCGCCGCTCACGGGTACTGGAAGCTTTTGAAAACGGGTTAACCGCTGGTAGGCATGTGCTGCTGACACTGGGCCCCACCCGCTATCACATTGAAGTCTGGCAGGGGCAGACTTGTCTGAATAAAGTTTTTGATGCCCCCAGCTGCCCAAACTGCCTGCAACGTTTTGCGCTGCCCGAGCCCGCCTGGTTTTCGTTTAACTCTGCCTTGGGGGCTTGTCCGGCCTGCGAGGGCTACGGACGCATCATCGACATTGACATGGAAAAAGCGGTCAACCAAAATTCGGCTCTGGCTTTTGGAGCCGTGGCACCCTTTCAACATGCTGCGTATGCAGACTACCTGGCTGCCCTGTTGGCACTATGCCATCACCACCGCATATCGACCCATCTGCCCTACCGTGCACTGGCAGAAAACCAACGCAAGCTGATTGAGGATGGCAGTCCCGCAGATGATTGGCCCGGCATCCGCGGTTTTTTTAAACAACTCGAAAAGCAGCGTTACAAAGTGCATGTACGCGTGTTTTTGGCGCGTTACCGGGCTTACCTGCCCTGCCCACACTGCCAGGGCCAACGTTTGAACCCCCTGGCGCTGCAAGTCAAGCTGGCCGGACGTTCCATCGCTGACCTGTGGCAACTACCCTTGCCCGAACTGAAGCTGTTTTTAAACACCCTGCCGCTTGACCCGACCGACAAGGCCAAAGCTGGCACGGTATGGAAAGAAGTCTGTCGCCGGGTAGACCTGCTATGCCAAATGGGCCTGACTTATTTAAACCTGGCCCGCCCCACACGCACACTCTCGGGCGGAGAGTACCAGCGCTTGCGCATTGCGCATACCCTGGGCAACGCGCTGACCCAAAGTCTGTACGTGCTCGACGAACCCACCATCGGCTTGCATGCCTGCGATGTTGAACGCATGGTGACCTTGGTCAAGCAACTTGTCACTGGCGGCAACACCGTGGTGGTGGTAGAACATGCCAGCCAAGTCATTGCCGCAGCGGATCACATCATCGAGCTTGGCCCCGGCGCCGGTGAGTCGGGTGGCCATCTGGTCGCCGAAGGGCGCTTGAGAGATCTTCCGGCGCACAGCCGCAGCCGCGCCGCCCTCTCCGGAAAGAGCCTGCTGCGGCCCGCACAATTCAGGTCACCGTGCAAAGAATTTATCGAAGTGCGCAACGCCCGCGCCAACAACCTTAAAAACCTGACCTTCAGGATTCCACTCAACCGGCTGGTGTGCTTAAGCGGCATTTCAGGTTCTGGAAAAACAACCTTAATGAAACATGTGCTCTATGGCCAGGCACAGTATCTCAAAGGCAATACCGAAGTTGACCGCGGTCCCTGCGACGCCATTCTGGGCCTGGAACAGGTGGACGAGGTCATGCTCATCGACCAAAGTCCGGTGTCACCTTCGCCGCGCAGCAACCCCGCCACCTTAACGGGTGCCTACGGAATTCTGCGCGCACTGCTGGCAGCCACTCCCGCCGCCAAAGAAAGACAATTGGGGCCGGGGCATTTTTCGTTTAATTCCGGAAAAGGGCGCTGCCCGGCTTGCGAAGGCCGTGGTGCAATCATCTATGACATGCAATTTTTAGACGACTTAACCTTGTGTTGCGATACCTGCCAGGGAAAACGCTTTACCTCCCAAACTCTGGCCGTGCGTTACCGCGGAAAAAATGTGGCCGACATGCTGCATCTGACCGCCTCCGAAGCCTGCCAATTTTTCTCGGACCAGCCCAAGATTTTGCGCGCGCTGGAACCCCTGGTACAGGTTGGCCTGGCTTACTTGCGCCTTGGGCAAGCCACCAGCACCCTGTCGGGTGGTGAATCCCAGCGTCTAAAACTGGCCACGGTGCTTGGGCAAAGCCGCAGCAAGGCACGTTATCTGTTGCTCTTTGATGAACCCACCACCGGATTGCACCACGACGACATTGCTACCTTGTTTAACGTCTTGCACGAATTGTTAATGCGTGGCCACAGCCTGCTTGTGGTTGAACACCACCTGGATTTTTTGTTGCAATGCGACTATCTGATTGATCTTGGTCCCGCAGGCGGTTCGAAAGGTGGCCACATCGTTGACCAGGGGGCCTTATCTAAAATACTCAAAACGGGCAAAGGCATCACAGCCCAATATTTACGCGAACGATTTAATATACTAATGAAGTGTCCCGCGTCTACGTAACTGGATCGCGCTCCTGGCTGGGTCGGCAGATTTTATCGTCTGCCGGAACACACGATCTTAAGGCTGGAAATCTCGATCAGATTTCTGTTGACCTTAAAGGGCACGAAGCCATTCTGCATATCGATGAACTTTTGACCGAGCATCCCTCCGCCGGGATTACCTTTGAAAAATCAATCGTCGAAGGCATGCAGGAGCTTATCGCCTGCGCCCGCCAACAGGGCAGTCCGCGCATCCTGTATGTCAGCCTGATCGGATCCCGCCCCAACGCCGTCAGTCCATTGGCGCAGGCCAAGTACAGTGCGGAACAAATCCTGATCCAGAGCGGCCTGTCCCATATCATCGTGCGCCTGGCTCCGCTGATCGGGCCCGGCGATGGCCAAACCGAGGCACTGGCACGCATGGTACGTTATTTTCCGTTGCTGCCTTATGTAAACATCCACAGCATGATGCAACCCGTCGATGTCGCCGATGCTGTGACACTGATTTTTAAGCTGCTGGATCTGCCCGAAGCGCTGGGGCAAACCTATAACATAGGCGGCGAGGATCGTGTCTCGCTGGGTCAGTTGCTCGACTTGCTCATGCAAATGAGCGGCAAACGACGGCTAAAGTTACCCTTGTCTTATGAACTCATTAAACCGTTTATCGGCTTAACGCCCTGGCTGCGGCTACCCTTTGCCGCCACACCCGACCAGTTTTTGCTCTTGCAAGAAAACCGCATTTGCAGCCAGCGCTCGATTCCGCACCATTTTCATTTTCAGCCCACGCCCCTGGCAGACGTTTTGAAAAAGTATTTCTTAGGCTAAGATACAACCATGCTTGCATTTCTGTGGGGCGCTGTCGCTGTATCCGCTGTTTTGGCCGTCTGGGTATGGCTGGCCAAACCCCGCCGCATGCCCGCCCCACCCGAAACCGAAATGACCATTCCCAAGCCCGAAATGATTACTCCCGAAGTTTTTGACCAGTTATTGCAAACCCGTAAAGATGACTTGTTTATTATGGATGTGCGCGGAAGCAAAGAATATAAAAGCGGCCATAAACTTGAAAACTCGGTCAATATTCCGGTAGCCTTTATTGAATTTAAGATTAAAACCATACCCCGCGACAAAACCGTGGTGGTCACCTGCGCCAGCGGCAACCGCAGCCTGACCGGGGCCGCGCTCTTGTTGATGGAAAATTACCCCAAAGTCTATACCTTGGAGGGGGGTATTAATGGTTGGCTGGCCTATAAAAAGATCCCTCGCCAACAGGCTTGTGATACGCACGAACATTGATCCTGAAACACCCATCAAAAAGATCCATATTGAATTATTTGAAATTTCTAAATTTATTACACGATAAGCCTATAAATACTAATTCTATAGGAGTCCTCCATGTTAAAGCCATTGCATTATCATCTTGCCGCATCTGCCCGTGAGGAATTGACCTCGGTCACAGGCTTTCCGTACATTTGCGCGTTAATCGGCAAAGACACGGACATCATCAATAGCGAAAGTGATGTGGTGCGTGCAGCAGCGCTGGTGCTCTTGCTTGATTTGGCCGAAAATTCCTTAAAAGGCACGCCCGAAAAGGCTATTTTACGTCAGCATGCCCGGCTTTCAAGCCATGGTGAAAGTCTTGAAATCGGCGAGCTTTTTATTGCGGCCGGAGGCCAGGTGACCCTGATCGATTTAGAAACCGAATTACATCCTTTTCAACAGCTCGCCAAAGTAGTGCGACTGGCTGTGATCATTAAACAACTGGAATCCATTAAGCGCGGCTGCCAAAGACTAAAAAATGCTCCCGCCACTTATGATGCTATGGATCCTGTGGCTAAAAAACTGATCAAGCGCGCTGATTACCTGGCTGAACACCGTACTGAACTTAATGAAAAACTGGAACGCTTGAACAGCTATCTGGAAAAATGCAACCCCAGCGTTATTTCTGGACAAGCCGACGAAGCCTTTTTGCGCCTGGCCCAGGAGGTCAAAACCCTGGCTCCGGCACATGACTGGACTGCGCTTAATCAGGTCATCCAAAATACGCAAAGCACGGCTACCTTAGACATCACCAACGAAAGCCTGATCGAACTGGCTAGGCCCGTCCTCGCTGATCAAGACGTCGCCATACCCGAAGGATCTGGCTTGCGCCAGGTGCTGCGCCTGCATTATCGCCTGATCGAACAACGCATCGAACATGAAAATGTGCTTGTCCGCCAAGAAAGCCGCGTGACCACCCTTTTGGCACAGGTCGCATTGCTTGAATTCGCACGGGATCTGCGCACAACGCCACCCCCGGTTGCACTCCAAGACATGGAAGCTGAAGATGATGGGCTGATTACTCTTACAACACCTGTAGCTGCCGCCCCTTTAAGGCAGGCTGATCAAGAAGAGCCCCAAATTGAAGAAGCTCCTGAAGATGAACCTGAACTTGTTGAAGCGGATGAAGCCCCCGCCAGGGATACTTCAGAAGAAGCGACTGTCGTGGTGCGTGATGCAGCCCCTCTTGGCAGTTTTACCACGGCGCGACCTGATGATCACTTAGATGCAGTCGTTTTTGATGATCAAGATCCCGCTGACGCGCACCGTCTGGGCCATACCAGCCCCACCGTTGCAGCCCCTTCAGATAACGTCGAAGATCACGAGGAGGACGATGACACTGACGAAACCGTGCGTGTAAGCACGGCTCCGGCTCCAAAACCCCCTGCCGCCCAAGATGACGCCGCAGACATATTGGCGGCTTCAGCCGCTTTTGACGACGAGTAAAAATCGATGGGTGGTCATTCAAACCACGTGCTACAATTTCTTTACTTCATGGACTCCATGAAAAGAGAGGAGGTGAACACATGAAAAAGATTGTGCTTTCACTTGCCCTCATACTTGCGGCTACTCCGCTTTTGGCGTTGGATATTTACGAGCCCCTGGCCAAGGATGCATTATGGATGACCACCAAGGGTACGGCGCCTTTTGCAAGCAACCCCACCACGATTCTGTTTGGCGAGATGGATTATGCCATCAACAACAGCGTCTTGATCGGAGCCTTGGGACAGGCCGATTATAACAACGGTATTGTCAACAAGGTGGTTGGCATCAGCGGGATCGCCAACGTCAGCAACCTGGCCGATCAGCACACCATGGTCGACGTGCTGGGCAGTCTGCGTTTTTCGTCCACTCAAACCTGGACCTACAATGCGGCTCTGCAAGCGCGCGGATTGCTAGAAGGTGGTTTTACGCCTTATGGGATCCTGGGTTTTAACCAGTCCACTGCGGCTGGCAGTCAGGTCGCTTTCGACGCCACTACCGGCGCCAGCTATCTGCTCACCGAACAGATTGAACTTTTGGGAAACCTCGATCTCGATTTTGGCGGCGCCAATGTAAGCACGCCCCTTAATCTGATTGCCGGTACCAATTTTCTGCTGTCGGATCTTCTGGAATTTCAGGTAGATATGACCCTACCATTGGCAAACGCGGGAAATACCACTTTGGTTTCTTTCGCTCTTTACGCCGGACTTTAACGCGTCATTTTTCACCCTGCCCTGCGCTCCCCTTAACTGGGGAGTCAGGGTCAGCGGTTGAAATAAACTTCTTTAAATGACAAGCGGCCCAAGGGATTCATAGGCAGGTTTTGCACATAGGGTTGCTCGAGGCGATAGCTTTCGCTGTGTGACAAAAACAACCAGGGCGCATCGGCCAGCACCAAATTCTCGGCCTGTTGATAGTAGATCAAACGTTTTTTAAGCTCGGGTTCGGCCAAGGCCTGCTCGTAAAGCGCGTCCACCTGGGGATTGCTGTAACGCGTTGAGTTGGGACCCTGCGGGCTATGGTTCTTGCTGATCAGCAGAGCCAAAAAGTTTTCGGGATCAGGATAATCGCCAATCCAGCCCATACGGAAGAGGGCGGGCACACCCCGATCAACCGCATCAAGATGTTGGGGCCATGAAATCAACTTAAGCTTGATCCTGATGCCTGCCGCTGCCAGGTTGGCTTGAATGGCAGCCGCCACCTCTTCGTTGGAACCCCCACTGGCATTAAGCTGCAATTCAAATTCGGGCAGACCCTTGCCCGCCGGATAACCTGCTTCGGCCAACAAGGCCTTGGCCTTGGCCAGATTAAATGGGTAGCCTGTCAATCCAGACTGGTAGCCTGGGATGCCGGGCGGATAAATGCCCTTGGCAGCCAAACCCCGTCCGTTTTGCACCTGATCGATAATACCTTGCTTGTCGACGGCATAGTTAAAGGCCTGGCGCAATTTAAGATTTTTTCCAAGCGGAGATTGGGTCATCATAAAACCGATATAGTGCACATCAAGCGCAGGCCCAATGCGCAGGTGGTACTTTTTGGCATATTCTGGTTTAAGTGTTTTTTGCGCAGTCATGACCCGTGGCCAAAATTCGGGCGGAATGCCGCCCGCTTCGAAATTGCCTTTTTCAAATTCTAAAAATACCATGGCGCGCTCGCGCAAAAAACGAATCTGCACGGCATCCAGGTAAGGCAGCGTTTGTCCGTCTGCATCCTTTTCAAAGTAATGCGGGTTTCGTTTAAGCAAGGTATGCAAGCCGGGTTCCCATGATGCCAGCACAAAAGGCCCCGTGCCGACCGGATGCTTGAAGAAATCTGGACCGTACTTTTCGACCGCTTCCCGGGGTACAACCCAGGCATACGACATGGTCAGTAGATGCAAAAAGGGGGCAAAAGGACGGGTGAGCGTGATATCGAATGTTTGATCGTCGAGTACCTGAAAACCCTCTACACCGGTGATGGCATGCCCCGCGCTTAAGCCAGCACGATACGCGTTGGCCCCCGCCACTTTGCCATCAAAAAGCCACCAACCCGTGCTTAAACTACGGGGGTCGCAGACGCGTTCGAGACTGTATTTAAAATCCTGTGCTGTGACCGTCCGTCCTTTACCGTTTGCAAAACAAGCGTCGTCAGAAAAACACACGCCCGCACGCAGGTGAAAGCGGTAGCGCAGACCATCCGCACTGACCTCCCATGAGGCCGCAATGGCCGGCACAATTTCCATGGCATCATTAAAATCGACCAGGCCGTTATACAGCTGTGTCCCCACCAGGTGGCTGGCCGTATCGCCAATACGCACGGGGTCAAGCGAACGCAATTCGCCTAGTTCTGCCAGACGAAAGCTACCGCCATAGCGGCCTACTCCGCCCCGGGCCATTTGTTGGGGTTTGCCACAACCGTTGACTCCGAGCAAGAGCAGCAACAGAAATACAAAAAACAGGCCGCGACCACAGACCCCCCGGCAAAAATTCATTTGGGAAAAATGGCGCCCATGACTGGCACCCCGGTCAAATAAGTCTGCGCCATACGCTGCACATCTTCACGGGTCACCGCGTCAATGGCCTTTAAGTAGGTCTGGGCATAATTCACCGGGCGACCTTCGGCTTCGTAACGGGCATAAAGTTCTGCCCGGCTCATGTTACGTTCCTGCGAAATCAAAAACGTGCCTTTCAGATAAGCCTTGGTATGTTCAAGCTCAACGGTATCGACCAAATCTTCGCGGATACGACGCACTTCTTGTAAGGCAGCATCGCGTGCGGCCTCGTATTGCCCGTTTTTGGTGCCGAAATAAATACCCCAAAAACTTGGCCCCAGACGCGCCGCGTAGAGCGAACCTACTTGATAGGCCAGGCCTTTTTTGTCGCGTACTTCGCGAAAGAGACGGCTATCCATGCCACCCCCCAAAAGGCCATTCATCACCCGCAGCGGAATTTCATCGCCATGCTTGAGCGGCGCGGCCGGATATCCCAGCACCACCCAGTTGGCCGAAGACTGCCGCCGTATAATCGTTTGCGCGTTAGGGCTGGGCACACCAAAGACCGCCTCGGTGGGCGTTTCAGCGTCACTTACATCCCAGCCCAGTTCCTTGGCAAAAAGGCGGCGCAGTTTGCCATCCTGCACCGGACCCACCACGCTGACAATCATGCAGTTGGGCTGATAGACCTTTTGAAAAAGTGCCAGCACCTCTGCCTGCGAGGCCTGGCGCAGTTCGCTTTCGACGCCGAGCGGATGATGATACGGATACTTTCCGTAATAGGTGTCTTGGAACAGATCAAACGCATAGGAAAGCATGTCATCACGGCGTTCCTGAATATCGCGCAAAATTTGTTCTTTGGTTTTTTCGACCTCTGCCTGCGGAAACACCGGTTGCTTAAGCACTTCGAACAAAAGCGGCAGCGCAGCTTCGAGATGCCTGGCAGTGCATTGCAGACTGACCGAACAAAAATCGCGGTCTGCGCCCGCGCTGATGCTGGCGCCAATGCGATCAAGCGCCTCGTTTAAGGCCTCTTCGGTATATTGTTTGGTGCCTTTGCGCAGACAGCGCTGCATTAACGTGTGCAAACCACGCCGATCCACCGGGTCATTCCGCGATCCGCTTTTTAGCACGATGTTAACAGCCACAATGGCATTGGCCTCGGTCGCTTCGGTAATAATCACAAGACCGTTAGATTTTTGCACACGTTTAAGTGTACTGGTGACTGGGCGCTGCCGCCAACATCCGGCGCCAAGCAGTCCCAGCGCAAGCAACACCAAAACACAGCGGCTTACGCGCATGGTCATTCCTTGGGTTCTGACGAGGGTGGCTGTACGGTGACATACACTTCGCCTGCGGGTTTAAGCGTTTCACGCAGTGCGGCTTTAATCTGCACCTCGTTGAGGGCTTCGACATCGGTCACATAAGACACCAGCGTGGGGACGCGCCCGTAGACCCACGCTTCACCCAGGGCCTGGGCCACATCGTTGGCCGTCTCTGTGCCCATTTCAAAATCGGCAATCAGCTTGGTTTTAACCTTGTTGAGTTCCTCTGGATCCCAGGGCTCGCGTATAAACAGCTGCAATTCTTCGTTGATAATGCTGCGCACGCGTTCCAAATTTGCCGGGGGGCACACCACGTTGATTCCAAAGGCCCCTGCCTCCGCTTGCGGCCAAACCCAGGCACTGACCGACTGAACCAGGTTATCCTGCACGTACAGGCGGCGGTACAAACGCGACGAGCGGCCCCCTGCCAGCATGCTGCTGGCGACATCCAGCGCCATATGCGTTGCGGGCTGGGCATACCCCGGGTAACGGTATCCCGTCACCCCATAGGATTGTTGCGTCTCTTTTTCGATAACCTTTTCAACGGGCCGGTCACGCTCGAGCAACTTGACCGGAATTTCTTGCAGCACCGGATGAGCCTCGCCCACCCATCCGTCCGTGGCCTGCCGGATATACGCCAGTACCTCTGCGCGGTCAAAATCGCCCGCAATGATCATGCACAGATTTTTGGGGTGGTAAAAACTTTTGAGATAGGTCACAAAGGCATCGTGGTCAATGCGTCCCACGCTTTCGGCTGTCCCTAGCACGGGGGGCGCATACACAGAACCCTGAAAAATCAGGTTTTGGAACACTTCATATTGGGTGCCGGTCGGGTTATCGTGCTTGCGATTGATCTCTTCGCGCACCACCTCGCGCTCCAAGTTGATCTCTTTGGGATCAAAGGCCGGAAAACGGATGGCGTCAAGCAGCACATCCATGGCCTTGGTAAAGTTGCCTGCCGGAAGCACCACGTAATACCCCGTATATTCAATGCTGGTAAAAGCGTTGTTGTAACCGCCCAGCGACTTGATCAGCCGATCCATGGCGCCCACGCCATAATTTTTGCTGCCCTTAAAAAACATGTGCTCAAAAAAATGCGAAATTCCAGCCCATTCCTGGGGTTCGTTGCGGCTGCCGGTACGACACCAAAAATGCACGCACACCACTGGAGAGGCCGGGTTGGGATAAAACAAAACCTCCAGCCCATTAGGCAGCGTCATCTTTTCTACCGTTGCAAAGGGGTTGGAGCCTTGTGCCTTAGGTGTATGCCGACAAGCCGTTTGAGTGGTTAGCATAAGACAAGCTCCAAGAAAAAAGACCAGCGCATAGCGACGGGGCACATCCAGAATTATACCGTATTAGCGAACGCCCAAGACGTGGTCAAGTTGATTCTTAAGTTGTTGTGCCATGTCATAGCCGGGAGACTTTTGTAATACCTGATTGAGTAATTCACGCGCCTCGCGATAACGGCGCAGATTCACCAGGCAGACGGCCGCATTATAAAGCTGCGGCGCATTGTCGGGATCCTGATCTGCCATGGCCAGATACGCTTCCAAGGCAGCCCGATGGTCGTGTTTCTCAAGGGCTCGGTCGGCGCGTTGTTGCTGCTGCTTGAGATCGAGGACATAAAAATCGCGCAACTGCTGATCGAAGCCCGGCAGAAAACACGGATTGATGTGGCGCATCAGCCGAATGTTCAGCAAGCGCAAAAGCCAACGCTCCTCGTCTGATTGCAAACGCCGCACCGTCGACTTGCCATCGAGACCCAGCACCTTGATATCGCGTTGCAAACGCATTTTTTCATCGGGCAAACTGCCTTCGATCAGCCGATCAAAAAAAAGACGATTATCCGCATAAAGCTGCGGCTGGTCATAAAATTCACTTAAAAAAAGTTGAAGCATCTGAGAGTCGCGACGTTCAATTGGCCCAAGCCTGGCAATCTGGTCGCGCAAAAGCGGGTTGAAAAGCAGTTTGTGCTCCAGTATCGACCACAAAAGTTCTAGCTGTTCGCTACAGACGCCTTCTGGAAACACATACGGTTCGAGTGGCACCAGCAGGGCCTTTGTACGGAAAACCGCATTGTACGTCTGTTTGAGTTTTTCAAAATCTTCAGGCCGCTGCGCATACGCATCCGCCAATAACACGTAGGCATCTCTATAGAGCGGCTTGATGTTGATCACCTGGCGCAGCAAGTCTTCTGATTTTTGAGGCTGGCCCAGTACCCGCTCTATCTTGGCCAGGCGATAAAGCAGTTCCGGATTATGCGGATCCAATTTGAGCAACCTGTCAATTTGTTCAGTAATCCGCTGTACAGAAATATTACCGCCGCTAAGCCAGGCATCCAGATCCTTTTGCATCTTGGCATACAACAAGCCCATGTCTCTGGGATTCACGATAAGGAAACGTTCATTTTCACGGTCTAGACGGGCCTGCAGCGCTTGGCGCTGCGGACCATCTGGCAACTGTCCGAGCAAGGCCCGGCAGCCATCCACCAGCGCCACATGGTACTCACCTGCGTGGGGCCATGCCTGCACGGCTTGTTCTAAATAGTCCAAAGCCCGGTAGGCATCGCCCTTGGCCAGCGCCTGGCGATGCTTAAGAAACGCCCGATGTGCCTTAAGCGGCGGCATAAGGACAATCACAAACAATGCCGTGACTGTGACCCATATTCCGATGATAAGCGCCCGGCGCATTTATAATTCCGAAAGGCGTGCTTCTAAAAGCAGCATGAAAAAAAACAACCACAACCAGCCGGCGACAAAGCCAAATAAAAAAAGGCCTTGCACGTAAAATGAAAATATCCCCGCCAGCAGGGCCCCCAAAGGCAAGCGTTCACGGACTTGCGCAACCAGCAGGGCTTTTAAACAACGGTAGAAAAAATACACCAGCCATCCATAAAAAATAAGCAACCCTGGCAAGCCCAATGTCACCAGCCAGTCGAGCGCCATATTGTGCAGACGATCGAGATTTTCTTCGCTGCGCCGAATCTGGTCTGCCAGGCGATATTGCGGATAATACAGCTCCACGCTCTGCGGTCCGCTGCCCCAGCACAAATGGTCTTTGGCCCAAGGCCCGGCAGCCATCCAAATGCTGACCCGCGATTCGCCTTTCATGGTGGCATCCAAGTTGCCTACCGCATGGGTTAGAAAAGCGACCTCTGAACGCGCATGCATGTCCTGCCAGCGTGTGGCCAGGTGCCCCAGTTGGATGCCCCCCCAGAGTGCCAGCAAGGCCATCCAAAAGGGAAGCAGCCTTTTGGTGAAACGCCAGGAAAAGACAATGCCGGCCAGCAATAAACTTGCGGCAAGACAGGCCCAAGGCCAGGAATTAACCACGCGATACAGTGCAAAAATAGCCAGCAAGCCTAGCACAGCAGAAAGCAGATTAACCCATCGATTTTCTGCCGTCCCCCAGCGCATCAGCATCAGCGTGCCCACGCCCACCGCCCCAGCCGCCAGCGCCATATACCATGAAAGCGCCACCACATTACCCAGCAGCGCCAGGCTTCCGAAGACGGAGAACAAACCTAAACTGACCAGCAAGCTGCGCAAGCGCTTTACCTGTACTTGCAGAATCAAAAACAAAATGGCTAAACCCAGCAGCCCTCCGATCCAGGCCGCCCGTGAATGTGACGCGACAGCAGCCCAACCGATGACGCAACCGAGCGCCATGTATCCCCAGACACGCCTGCGTGGCCACGCCTCCAAGCATGCCGTCAGCACATAAAAAAAAGACAGCCAGATCCAGGCGCACACCGTGTTGTGCAAACCCAGGGTGGTGACCACCCGTTTGATGCCGGTCAAGCGTGTGGCACTGATGTCGATACCCAAAGACTGGGCAATGGCGTAACTGGCTTGCAGCACAATGGCAAGCAGGATCAACGCGTGCAGTATTTTTGAGTTCTGCACTTTTGGATCGCGTAAGGTCTGCCACATAATCCAGCCCACCACCAGATACAGTAACCAGTGCAGGGCGCCTTCCATGCGATCCGGAGAACCCCAAAACGCGTAGATTTTATTTTCCGCAAACGCCGCGCTTACAAAAACCCAGCCTACAAAAACAGCCAGGCCAGACAGGGTGATTGAACGCATCCCCGAAAGCTCGGCCCAAGCAGGCGGCTTTTGCCACCACGATAGGCACAGTACCGTCAATAAAAACCATGCCCCCGTTGCCAGGGCAGTGAGTTTAAGGCCTTCACTGAATTCAAAATTAAACAGATGGCGGGCAAAAACACCCACAAACAAGGTCAGGCCCAGTAACACGGCCTGTAACGGCACCCATCCCCAACGACGTAAGATCATTGTTTTTATTTTACGTCATGTGAGTTTTTAAACCGTCCACCCTCCCCCATACGCAGCCGCAACAGGGTCTTTTGCAGCCGCGCCTGCAGCTCGACCTGACCGACTTCAGGCGCCTGGGCGGGCGTTTTAAGCAACACTTCTAATTCTTTTTTCTTTTGCTCGGCACGCAGCACGTCAATTTCTTCGGCCAGTTCGGCGGCATCGGTCATGACGGTCACATGGTGACCCGTGACCTTGCACAAACCACCCATGACGGCCACAGTGTAGCGTTGGCCGCCGCGCTCAAAATACAAGGGCGCAATCTGCAGTTGGGTGATCAGCGGCACATGGCCGGGCAGCACACCCAACGAACCGGCGATGCCCAGTAACGAAACAAAATCGACCGTGTCCTGAAACACGATGCGCTCGGGGGTAATGATTTTTAAAACCAAACCAGCGGTCATGCAACGCCTTTTTTAGCCTTTTCGTCTTTTTCAATAGCTTCGGCAATAGAACCCACCATGTAAAAGCTTTGCTCCGAAAGTGAGTCGTACTGGCCTTCGACAATGCCTTTAAACCCTTGCAAGGTATCGGCCAGCTTAACGTACTTTCCGGGACTGCCGGTAAAGTTTTCGGCCACAAAAAAGGGCTGCGACAAAAAACGCTGCAGGCGGCGGGCGCGATGCACGGTCTGCTTGTCGTCATCCGAAAGCTCGTCCATGCCTAAGATCGCAATGATGTCTTGCAAGTCTTTGTAACGCTGTAAAATGCGTTGCACTTCGCGTGCCACGCGGTAATGTTCTGCACCAATGACCTGCGGATCCAAAATACGGCTGGTGGAATCGAGCGGATCGACCGCCGGATAAATACCCAGTTCAGCAATCTGGCGCGACAACACCGTGGTGGCATTAAGGTGCGCAAAGGTGGTGGCCGGGGCAGGATCGGTTAAATCGTCGGCCGGCACATACACCGCCTGCACCGATGTAATCGAGCCTTTTTGCGTGGAGGTAATACGTTCCTGCAAGGTGGCCATCTCCTGGGCCAGGGTGGGCTGATAACCCACCGCCGATGGCATGCGTCCCAGCAAAGCCGATACTTCGGAACCCGCCTGGGTAAAACGAAATATGTTGTCGATAAAGAGCAGCACATCCTGTCCGGCCTGGTCGCGAAAATATTCGGCCATGGTCAGGCCCGAAAGACCCACGCGCTGACGGGCGCCGGGCGGCTCGTTCATCTGCCCGTACACCAGCACGGTTTTGTCGATCACGCCGGATTCGTTCATTTCCTTATACAGGTCGTTCCCCTCGCGCGTGCGCTCGCCCACGCCGGCAAACACCGAAACGCCGCCATGCGCCTTGGCAATATTATTAATCAGTTCCATGATAAAAACCGTCTTGCCCACCCCGGCACCGCCAAACAAGCCAATCTTGCCCCCCTTGGGATAGGGCGTCAGCAGATCAATCACCTTGATGCCGGTCTCGAAGACTTCGGTTTTGGTAGAAAGTTCATCATATTTAGGCGCCACGCGGTGAATGGGCGCGCGCGTCACCTGGGCTTCATCAAAGGGTTTTTCATCGGTCACCTGCCCAAGTACGTTAAACAAACGCCCCAGTGTCTTGGGGCCCACCGGCACCGAAATGGGCGCACCGGTATCTACTGCCTTCATACCCCTGCCCACGCCATCCGTGGAGGACATGGCCACACAGCGCACCACGCCATCACCTAAAAAGCTGTGGATCTCGGCCACCAGATCAATTTTTTGCCCATGATCCTGGCTACTCACGCGCACCGCGTTATAAATAGATGGCCGATAATCTGATGGAAACTCCACATCCAGCACCGGCCCAATGACTTGTTTTACAAACCCTTCTGCACCCATGGTTGATCTCCTAATTGGGCGGATGCCATCCGCCCCTACCCTACGATTTACCCCGTTTTAACGCCTTGGCACCACCCACTATTTCAAGAATTTCTTTGGTGATGGCAGCCTGACGAACCTTATTGTACAAGAGCGTTAGCCGACGAATCATGTCGGAGGCATTGTCGGTGGCACTGCTCATGGCCAGCATGCGCGCGGCATGTTCGGCCGCGCTGGCCGAAAGCAAAGCCTGATAAATTTGTGTCTGCAAGTGATACGGCAAAACACTGGCCAATACCTGACTGACCCCCGGTTCGATCACCCATTCGATGGCGACCCCTTGCCTGGCTTGCGGCGCAGCGTGCTCGGGCAGCGTGGCAATAGGCAGCAAGGTCTCGAACACGCGATCATGGCGCACCATGCTGACAAAACGGTTATACACCAGCACCACACGGTCACATTCGGCGGCCAGGAAGATTTTAGAAAGTTCGTCCGCCAAATGCCGGGCCAAAGCAGCCGTTTTGCCGCTGGCTGGTTGGGCCACAAAACTGCGCAACGGCATAGCCGCTTTTTTACAGGCCAGATAGGCTTTTTTGCCAACGCAAATGACTTGCGTACGGATGCCCTGCTTAAGATCTACCTCGCAGGCTGCTAAAAAATCGCGCGTCAGATTGCTGTTGTAGCTGCCGCACAAGCCCCGATCGGAGCTGATAAAAACCATGATCTGCGACCGCGTGATCGGTGGCGTCTTAAAAAGCGGGTGCCCGGTCGAAAGCTCGGATGCCTGACGGTCGGCACGCAGGTCGCGCACCAATTGATATAACTCCAGCGCAAAACGGCCGCTGGCGGCTTCGACACGCTTGGCTTTTTGCACCTTGGCCACCGCCACCATTTTCATGGTGCGCGTAATTTTGCGAATGTTCCTGGCGCTCTTGATGCGCCGTTTGATCTGTTTAAGATTAGCCATGGGCTGCTGCTACGGTCTCCATAAAGGCGGTCAGCTGTGTTTTGAGTTTGGCGGACAGCTCGTCTGATAGTTTCTTTTCATTTTGAAGCTGGACATACAGATCGGGCGCGTTGGCCTGAATAAATTGTTTGAGTTTGGGTTCAAGATCGGTGATATTTTGTTTGTCGATACTGTCAAGAAACCCTTGCGTGGCCGCAAAAATCCACACCACTTGTGCTGCCATGGAAACCGGCTGGTACTGCGGCTGTTTTAATGCCTCCACCAGGGCCGCGCCACGCCGCAACTGCTTTTGCGTGGCTTCGTCCAGGTCGCTGGCAAACTGGGCAAAGGCCTCCAGTTCCCTAAACTGCGCCAGCTCGAGGCGCAATTTTCCGGCCACCTGGCGCGTGGCTTTGGTTTGCGCCGCGCCGCCCACACGCGACACCGAAATGCCTGCGTTCATGGCCGGACGGATGCCACTGTAAAACAGATCCGTTTCTAAAAAGATTTGGCCATCGGTAATGGATATGACATTGGTAGGAATATAGGCCGACACGTCACCTTCCTGGGTTTCAATGATGGGCAGGGCCGTCAGCGATCCTGCTCCGCGCGCATCCGAGAGCTTGGCGGCACGTTCGAGCAAGCGGCTGTGCAGGTAAAACACGTCGCCCGGATATGCCTCGCGCCCAGGGGGACGTTCGAGCAACAGCGACAACTGCCGGTAGGCCACAGCATGTTTTGACAAATCGTCATAGACCACCAGAGCATGCTTGCCCTGGCGCATGAAGTACTCACCCATGGCGCAACCGGCGTAGGGCGCCAAATATTGCAGGGCGCAGCTTTCGTTGGCCGGTGCCGACACAATGATGGTGTACTTAAGCGCCCCGTGTTTTTCAAGCGTGTCTGCAATAGACGCCACGGTGGAGGCCTTTTGACCAATGGCCACATAAATACAAAAAACATTTTCTTCTTTTTGGTTGATGATCGTATCAATGGCGATGGCCGTTTTACCGGTTTGGCGATCGCCGATGATCAGTTCGCGCTGTCCACGGCCGATGGGCGTCAGGGCATCGATGATTTTGATGCCGGTCTGCAAGGGCTCGCATACGCTTTGACGTTCGATGATACTGGGAGCCTGGGTTTCGATTTTCCATTGCGTACTGGCAGTTACCGGTCCCTTGCCGTCGATGGGCTGACCAAGGGCATTAAGCACCCGGCCCAGCAAGGCCTCCCCCACCGGAATTTCGGCCACGCGTCCGGTGCGCCGCACGGTATCGCCTTCACGCACGGTACTGGGGTCGCCCAAAATGGCACAGCCAATAGAATCTTCGGCCAAATTGAGCACCACACCATAAAGTCCGTTGCCAAAATCTAACAGTTCTTGTGAAACCGCATTTTTAAGACCATAGAGCGTCGCAATGCCATCGCCTGCCTTAACCACCACACCTTGTTCCTCAAGCGAAACCTTGTGTTCAAAGGCCTGAATCTGCTGCTTGAGCACACTGGCCATTTCTAAGGTTGCCATAAAGCGCCTACTTCCTTGAATTTAATTCTGCTTCAATAAAAACTGCCGCAAGGCCTGGGTCTTTCCGCGCACGGACAGGTCGAGCACACCCTCGGCACTTAAGACCCTTACACCCCCCAACAAAGCCGGAAACGTTTCTGTTTCGAGCACGATCACCTTGCCAAAATACTTTTGCAACTGCGCGCCCCAAGCCATTTTTTCGGATGTGCTTAAGTCCTGCGCACACTGCAATTGAATTTTCATCTGTCCTTCAGCTTCTAAAACCATGCTTTCAAAAACCGTGACCACCGCAGGCAAGATGTTCAAGCGACCCTGTGTGGCCATGACATGCAAAAACTCAAGCGTGGCTTTGTCGGTGACCAAGGCTTGCGCAAGCGCCTGCTTTTGGGTCACGTTTAGCAGCGGACTTAACCACAGTTCCACCGCCCGGGGCTGCGACTGCCACAACGCCACCAGGTTTTGAAGCTGTTCCAGCATGGGCCGCCGTCCCGCTGGCGCTACCGTTAAAAGCAGGGCCCGGGCGTAGGTTTTTGCCAGCGGATGCGCCGCCACCCTACTCACGTACGCACCACATCGCGCGGCTGTATCTGCAACAATGCCGCTTGTTTCAGGCGCTGGCGCATAGCATCATCCAGCACATCCTCAAGAATTTTTTCGGCGCCCACCATGGCCACCTGCGAGGCTTCCTGGCGCAAGTGATCCAGAACTGCCTTGCGTTCAGACTCAAGGGCCAACTGCGCCTTGGCTTTAAAGGTTTCGGCATCGGCGCGAATTTTAAGCTCCAGTTCGCGTTTAAACTGCTCGGCCTGATCCATGGCCCGGCTGACGGCAGCCTGACTTTCGGCGCGCGCCTGGGTCAGTATGCGTTTGGCCTCGGCACGATCGGCTTCGGCTTGAGACAGGTGTTCCTCCGACTGTTCCAGTTCCTGCTTAATTTGGGCAGAACGTTCGTCGAGGATCTTGCCAATCGGTTTAAAAAGAAAGCGGTTCAAGATCCAAAGCATGATGCCAAAGTTAATCAGCACCACAATGGCTGTGCCGTTAAATGTTAAAAACATGAACCCATCCTTTTAAACAAACAAAGTGATAAAGGCCACCACCAGCGCATACAGTACCAGCGATTCAATAAACACCAATCCGAGCAACATCGAAGCCCGCACATCGTTTTTAACTTCGGGCTGACGCGCCATGGCCTCGACCGACTTGCCAACCGCAATAGACTGGCCAATCGTACCGGCCGCTGCGGCCAAGCCCAATGCCGCCACCCCTGCCACCATCTTGTACACACCCGGGTCTGTCATCATTTCTGTTCCTGCCATAATTTTCTCCTTCCTAAAATTAATGATGTTCTTTAAGCGCTCCGCCAATGTAATTGGCCGTGAGCAAGGCAAACACATAAGCCTGAATTGCACCCGTAATCAGCCCCAGCATGACGATCGGTATCGGAAACACCAGCGGCCAGGCCACCAAAAAAAGCAACACTGCAATAATCGTCTCATGCGCAAACAAGTTGGCAAACAAACGTACCGTCAACGAAAAGGGTCTTGCTAATTCTTCCATGAAAGCCATTGGATTGGGAATGACTTTAAACACAAACAGGTGGCTAAAATACCGCAGGCCGCGCTCACGCACGCCGATCACATGCACACTGACCATGGCCGCAATGGCCAACGCCACGGTGGTATTAATGTCCATGGTGGGCGGAATAAAGTGATGCCGCTCACCCAACCAGCCCGAAAAAAATATTTGGTAGGCCTGGGACCAGGGCACCAAACCAAAATAGTTGCAGGTTAAGATAAACACAAAAATAGTGCCCACCAGAGGAGCATATTTTTTTCCACGCTCTCCGGCTTCAAAAGTGATCGTCTCGCGCACATAAGCAACCAGCATCTCGACCACGTTCTGTAAACCGCGTGGCGCAAGACGTGTCACATGCTGGCGCACGCGGCGCTGCAAGACCGCCAGGAAAATACATATAATCAAATTGACAAACAACAGGCTTTGTAACGTCTCTATATGGAACTTGAGATTTCCCAGGTAAACGTAATGGTACTGGCCAATATGCAGGCTGTGAGCCTGCGCTGCTTCGTTATGAATTGTGTTTGTCATGACTTGCCATTTTTACAAGACCATAGAGACCGGTCATCGCTCCCAGCACCCACAAGACGAGACTCGCCCATGGTTTTTGGAGTTGGAACAGGCGATCCAAGGCACTGCCTGCCCACCACGCCAAAGCAAGCGGTCCCAAAACCGTTCCCATTCCTTTTGAGGCCAGCACCCATCCGCGGCCCCAGCCTGGGCTTTGATCACCCGGCACTTTACCGTCTTTGAGGGCTGACACAAACCTTTTAATTTTAGATAGCGCTAAACACAGTTGTCAATGAAACGGCCCATCCAAACATTCACGCGTCAGGCCTGGCCTTTTTACGTTCCTCCAAAGTCAAACCTGCGCCGTCCCTGATCACCAGCATCTCGTGTCCGGCCATATATTCAGCCGTCTGCACGCTCTTGATGTCCTTGAGTTTATTGCAGATATCCCGGATGTTTTTAGCTTCACGTTCAAGGATCTCAGACAGCGGCCCAATTTTTTGTAAGACCGTTGCCAAGGCAGCGGGTTGCACAGCCGCCTGCCCCGTGTTTTGTTGCACAAGTTTCTTCACCATCTGCGCTGTCATCAGGATGGTTCCCAGCGGCGAATTGATTTCATGATTGACCGTGGTGGTTGTGAGATGCACCGACTTAAGGCGCTCGAGTTCGACCAGTTGCTCGCGCGCCACCTTGAGTTCGCGCGCCATGTCGTTAAAAGCCGTGGCCACGCTGCTGACCTCATCATGTCCGCGCACATCAATGCGGTAATTAAGGTTGCCCCCGCGCACAATGCTCATTCCTACCAGCAGCTTGCGCAACTTAACGCTTAGGCCCCAGGAAATACTTAAAGACACCAGAAAGGCAAACAGGGCACCCCCCAGCAAGACCAGCAGACCACTGACCTGGGCCTTGCGGAATTCGTGATAGGCATCGGTCAGTTTCATACCCACGGACAGACGCAATTCCATTTTAGGCAGTTCAGTGCTTTTCCATAAGTAGCTTTCGTCGTTGCTACTGACCGGCCCTAAAAGGCTTTCACCTTTCATGTTTTCGAGTACCACAATGGTGTCGGATCGCAGCGCCAGACCGGCAAAACGTTGCTTGAGCGCGCCCCACGAAAGCATGCCGAGCAACACGTGATTATGGTCTTTAAGATAGGTGCCAAACACATAATGTTTGTCGTCCACCACCCTGGTGCCCACCCCCTGGCCTGTGGCCTTAAGCTGTTGCAGCAGCGGAACCATGGTCAGATCCAGAAGATCCGTGTTTTCATGCCGCAAGGGGTATGCGCCCATCTGCAAGCCACCGGTCTCGTAAACGGCCAGCGCCTGAAAATGGCCCGCCGAAGCGGCCAGCATCCGGACAATATAACTGGCATTGTCCAAGCGTAGTTTTTCCCACAGGCTTTGTTCACGCATATCGGTCAATTGTTTTTGACTATCGGCCAGATAACTTTTGAGCACTCCATCCACGCGGCGTAACTCTTCGGCCAGATCTTCGGAACGCGTCACGCGCAGTTCAGACTGCGAAGAAAGCACCGAAATCGCGTTGAGCGACTCGAGCAGCACGATCACCATCAGCACAAAAGTGCTCCCCAAACGAAAGGTAAGTTTGGTTTGAAAAAGCCGCAACAGCGCCAGGGGGCGAAAACGTCCAAAGCCGCCTTCTTCGGACGGCAGTAACTGGGCCAGGCCTAAGATCAGTATCCAGGTTGCCTCGAGCGGTTTTTGCCAACCCGGCCCGGGCAACACAGCCTGATAGGTGCCCAGAAAAACTGCCAAGCCCACCGGCACACCCGTCAAGGCCACCGCAAGCAGTTTGGCTTTACCGGGTAAAATCAGCAACGCCGCCAAAGTGGCTAGTATCCAAGGCAGCAAGGGACCCAGATCGCCCCACCAGGGGAGACTGGAAAAAACCTGAAAATCAACCAGAGGCCAGCTGGCGCTGACCACGGCCTGCCGCTGCCACAGAAAAAACATATAAAACGCCCATACCGGCAACAAGGCCATAAGGCACGCTTTGGCATAGCGATCATCACGGGCGCTCACCACCAGGGTCAGCGCAAACAAACCGCCCATGCCCACGCTCATTTGAAAAACCCACAACACTGCCCGCACCGGCACCACGGTCGGCAAGGCCTGCAAACCCCAGAATGCCAATACCATCAAGGCCAGAACCCAACCGGCATTACTGATAAAGAACATGCGGTGCATCTGCCGCCCAAACAAGCGTGGCACCGCTTCGGTGCGCAAAGCCTGACGACCCATCAGGTAACCGATGGCACATAAAAACGTCAATAGCATGAGGCTTAATATGTATCCGTGTAAAAGCAACATATTCAGATTTTTCCGTCTTTTAAGGCCTGTATCCGGGCCAGCACAATAGGCAGCAATATTTGACTGACAGTCTTGGCATCATCGTGGGTGGTATCAAAGACCAGAAAACGTTTAGACTCGCGTTGTGCAAGGCTATCGTACCTGGCGCTGACATTTTGATGAAAGCTCAATTGCTGCGATTCAAATTTATCTTTTTGGGCCACGTCTTTAGAATGTTTGGCCCGTCGCAAGCCTTCGTCCGGATCGACCTTAAGCAAAATAGTCAGGTCGGGTTTGAGGCCGTTTAAAGTCAGTTCGTGCAGTTTTTCAACCACCTCCATGGCAAAACCCCTGCCGGCACTTTGATAAGCCACAGTTGAATCTATAAAGCGATCAGAAAGCACCAGCTTTCCGGCTTCCAGTGCCGGTTTAATGACTTCACGCAAATGTTGGGCGCGGTCTGCGAGAAACAGGAGCAATTCCGTCCAGGGATCAAGCTCGAGCGGACGATAGAGCAGCCATTGGCGAATATCTTGCCCGAGTGGCGTACCGCCCGGCTCACGGGTCACAATCACGGGATAACCTCTTTCGACCAAAGCATCGTGAAGCACCCGAATTTGGGTACTCTTTCCGCTGCCCTCGGGCCCTTCGAAGGTAATCAGCAAACCATTCATAGAACCATTATAATCGGCCTTTGACAGCGTCTTTTAAAGCCTTGCCCGCCAAAAAAGTAGGCGTGCGGGTAGAAGCAATGGTGATC
The DNA here is from genome assembly GCA_023249225.1 of bacterium. Lineage (GTDB taxonomy): Bacteria > Margulisbacteria > Marinamargulisbacteria > JAHFDA01 > JAHFDA01 > JAHFDA01. The sequence goes on along the minus strand of JAHFDA010000011.1, from coordinate 7,803 downwards.
TTGTCTCCGGTTTGAGGATTGCGGCCTTCGCGGGATATGCGTTTACGCACCTGGAAACTTCCAAAGCCCACCAGACGGACTTCATGATCCTGCACCAGGTTGCGCGTAATTTCATCCAGCAGGCACTCGACCACTTCTTTAACTTCGATTTTGGATACCTGCGTGCGTTCCGACACCACCTGGATAATGTTTTTTTTGCTGACCGTGTGTTCATCGTTGGTCATGTTTTTAGTGTAAGCAATCCACCTCCTTAATTCAAGATGAATTTCGCGTCATGACAATAAATTTTAACTAGAGCAGCGGTACCCTGGCACGGATGGCCTGCCCCAGCGTGAGCTGGTCGATGTATTCAATATCACTCCCCACGGGCAAGCCTACCGCCAGCTGACTGACCTTGAACGGTGTTGATCCGCCTTGCTGTAAAATCAGGCTGCGCGTGGCCTCGCCTTCGACCGATGGCGGCAAAGCAAAAATCAACTCCACTATGGTTTCGGTCTTTAAACGCTGCAAAAGTTCTTTAACGCGCAGCTGCTCGATGCCACGCTGCTGTAAGGGCGAATAAACCCCTCCGAGCACATGATATAAACCTTTGAATACCTTGGCAGATTCCAAGGTCACCACATCTTTAGGATCGGCCACCACCAGCAATTGACTGCGTTCACGCCCCGGGTCAGCGCAGATATGACAGATGTCGCTTTGCCAGGTCAGAAAAAAGCACTGGCGGCAGTAGCGCAGCTCCTGGCGCATCGACCGCATGAGGTCGGCAAGTTCTTCGACCTCGCCCACAGGACAGCCCAATAAATAAAAAGCCACTCGGCGGGCTGATTTCGGCCCCATGCCCGGCAGCCGCCCAAGCGCGACCACTAATTTTTCGAACGGCAGTGGAAAGGCCATCACAAGCCCGGAATTTTAAGACCCCCGGTGGCTTCTTTAAGTTTATCCGCGCTGATTTCCTTGGCTTGTTTTAAGGCGTTATTGACCGCCGCCTGAATGAGTTTGGCTTGCTCTTCGCGGCCTTTTTCTGAAAATTTTTCATGCAGGTCGATGCGGGTAATTTCTAGTTCACCCGTGCTCACCACCTGCACCAGAGGCTCCTTTTGCATCAGCCCGGCACCACTGACGCCCTTGACCTCAAGTTGCTTAAGTTCGGCCTGAATTTCCTTCATCTTTTTTTGCATTTCCTGCGCCTGTTTTAGCAATTTGCCCATGTCTCCGAACATATTTTTCTCCTAACCTGGTTTTTTAATCAGTTTACACAAACTTGCCGTTGAAGACCTCTAAGATGCGCTGGGCGCTGTGATCATCGGCCTCAACGGGAGCTTTTTCGCCGGTCTGCTCCACCGGGGGGGCTGCACCCACCGCTTCGCCCTGCATCACCGGCTTAAGTTTTAGTTTCTGACCCATCACGCGCTCGATCGCCTGTTCCACAACAGCCATATGTTCAGGTTCTTTGATTTGTTCTTTCAGAAAACTGTTCCCGCTGTGGTAGGCCAGCCACAGGGTGCTTTGGTCTACTGCGACCGGTTCGGCTTCACACAGCAACATGTAAATCCGCATTTTGACTTGCCGGACTGCTGACAAGACATCTTTCCAACGATGCTTGATCTCGGCCAGGCTTGGATTCCCTGAAACAAGTCCCTCCACCTTAACCTTAACCTCCTCCTTAACTTTCTCCTTCACCTGCGCACTTTGTACCGCATCCTGGACACTGGGTACCACGTACTGGGCAGTGGAAGCAGGTTGCAAAGCCACATGAAACTTGGCCAGGGTCAATTCGAGTAACAACTGTTTGTCCTCATGCCAACGCAAACGCTTATCAATATCAAAACAAACATCCAAAAGCGTCAGGGCCTGGGCCAACGAAAAATGCTGTGCCTGCTCCCCGCTTTTGTTGTGACCTGCGTGCTGCAAGGCCTGGGTCAGCTGAACCACCCACTGCTTGAGCAGTTCAGCGGCCTGCACCCCCTGACCCAGCAGTTCGGCCAGGGAAGCATAGGCTTGCGACAGGTTTCCGGCCACTGCCTGCGTCAACATGGCTTGGGCCGCTGCTGCGGCCGGTACGCCCAGCAAGCGGCGTATGTCTGCCGCCTGAATGTTTTTTTCGGTCACAGTCAGGGCCTGCTCCAGCAGCGACAGCGCATCTCGTAAACCGCCATCGGCAGCCTGCGAAAGCATGTCGAGGGCCTCGGATTCGGCCTGCCGCCCTTCTTTTTGCAATACCGCCTGCAAGTGCAAAACGATATCTGCTGCCGTGATCTTGCGAAAGTACAAACGCTGGCAGCGCGAACTAATGGTGACGGGCACTTTTTGCGCATCGGTGGTGGCCAGACAAAAATACACATGCGCTGGCGGTTCCTCCAGAGTTTTTAAGAGCGCGTTAAAAGCCGCATCCGTAAGCATGTGTACTTCGTCAATGATGTAAACCTTGCAACGGCCCTCCATGGGCTGAAAGTGGAGTTGCTCGCGCAAATTGCGGATTTCATCAATGCCCCGGTTACTGGCGGCGTCAACCTCCAAAACATCCACGCACTGGCCCACGGTAATTTTTTGGCAGAGGCGGCAGCGGTTGCAGGGTTCGCCCTGCATGGGCTGTTCGCAATTGAGCGCCTTGGCCAGAATCCGCGCCGTGCTGGTCTTGCCTGTTCCACGCGGACCCGAAAGCAGGTAAGCATGCGACGCCTCACCCGCCTTGAGCGCATTGAGCAGCACCGTGCGGATGACTTCTTGTCCCACCAATTCTGAAAATCCTTGCGAGCGGTATTTGCGGTACAGGGTACCCTGCGTCATGGAGGGACAGTATAAAGTGCAACGTTAAAAGTTAAAAGTTAAACCCATACTTTACTTTTAACGCTTAACTCACTTGCACGCTCTCCAGGTAATGAACCCACAGATAATGCAATGTATCGGCATTCAGATCGTGAATGGGAAGACACGGGCGTTTAAAAAGTTCACAGTGGTGCTGAACTTTGGGATCATACGAAAGACCCACATAATCGACCTGCAGCCACTCTGCAAACACGCAGCCGTGGTAGCGCATGCTGAACACAAGCTGCATCGCCTTAATCGCATTCATCAAAGTATCTAGATTTTCTGACCGCACAAGTGTTGCCGGAAGATCCCCCGTCTGCAGGCGAGTGACAAACCATTCTGCCAGCGCCAGGTCTTCAGGCAGAGCCAGCGGTATAAAAAACAGGCGCTTGCCCCAGCGCGTCTGCAAGGTCTGACAAAATTGATACAGGGTTTGGCGGCGTTCCTCTGTGAGCAGCGCATGCGGTCGCAGCACCAGAGCCACCGAGCGCTTTACCGTTTTATACGGGATCACCTTAATTGGCAGACGGAATACCGGGTCAAGGCCAAGCGCCATCGGCGGACCCAAAGTCTTTAAGCGTTCGTAAGCGCGGGCGTCCCGAAATTCTACCTGCCTGGCAAGACGCAGACATAACATTGCCAGACCCTCGGCCAAGCTGTTCGTAAAAGGCCCCCAGCCCTGCCCTTCCATGATGACTGTTGCGCCCCAAGTCCTGGCCAGCAAGACGAGCAGCGCATGATAAAGCAGCGAACCCCAGCTGGTGATATTTTGAAATTGACTACCTCCGATAAAAACCAAGACTGCACCGTTTTGAAAATATTGGGACACCGTTCTAAAGGCACGGCGGGATATTGCTTGACAGCCATGGAGTGCCTGGGTTTTTTGGGGCTCAACCGAAAGCACCACAGAATTTGCGGCTCCGTAACGCGCCAGGGCCGCCACCAGCATGGCTTCGTCACCCCAGTTACCTCGGCCGACAGAAGCGACTAAAACATAACGACACTGCTGGTAACCGATTGCCCTATCAGTCATACATCACGTCTGGCAACACAGAAGATCCATAGAAAATAGGTTGAGGCTTCTAATATGCACTACCTCGACTCACAAAGTTGATCAAAACAATCTTCTTATCTATTTTATAGCGCCCTGAGAAATTTAGACAGATAAAAACGAAAACAAATTCCTTCTAGTTAGATCAATATAAGATCGGCAACGGAGGAAAAACATGTCTAGAAAAAAAGTAAATTCAGTGACGAGTTTAAAGTTAAGATGGTGCTTGAGGCAAACATTCATATCTTTCTAAAGACGATCAACCGCAGCTGGTTTTGGACTTATGGGGTTTATTGTCTGGCGCAGGGGAGCGCGGTCCTAGTATTTGGTCACCCATAACGGCTGGGCCGGGTAGAACTGGGTTCCGTTCGACCAGTGAATGCTGCGATCCGGCGTGACCAGGCCCGATTTGGAAGTGTCAGACAAAATATTATCGTAGACCTTGATGGCCTGGCGCGGTGATCCGGATTGCGGCGGGCCTCCGGATTGAGTCTCAGTTCCGCCCGGAGTGTAACCTGCCGCCACGTATAGGCGATCATTGTAAGGCAAATAGAACATGCCGTAGCAGCTCCAGTCGTATTTATCGCTTAAGTCTTGTTGTTCGTTGATCCGCAGTACCCGGGGAGCAATGTTTAGCTGTGTGGGTTTTGAACTGGGCGTAAAGTTGGCGGTGCTAAGGTCAAAGATCAGCACCTCGTTGGTGTGGTGTCCGACAAACAGCATTTTGCGGTCGTGGTCGTACCAGGTGTTATGGGTGGTCTGGTTGTTGCCGGTGCTGATGCGCGTGTTGTCGCCATTGATGATCAGGTCGGGGGTTTGTTCGCCCGTAAGCGTCGAGGCATTGTTGTAAATCAAAATTGCCGGATCGTTACCGCTACTGTTGCGCATGACGGCCACAAACATGCGGTCGTCGGTCGTATCCACGTACACGTATACCGGCGCGCCCAGGCCCGAATAGGTGAGGATACGGCTGGGTGCCTGGTTGCCGCTGACTGTGGAGGCGCTGTCCCACGACAGAATATTGCCGCCAAAGGTATTGGCGGCGTACAGGATGTTACGCACGGCATCGATCCAAATGCCATGGGCCTGGTTAATCTTGGTGGCGCTGCCGAAAATGTGTCGCGACAGGATTTGCGAGCCGTCAATGCTCGATGCGCTGCGAATCACGCCAATGGAACCGCAGTTGATGCTCGGGTTAGAGGGACCGTCCTGGCAATTGATCGATGGGTCGGTGCTGGTAAACAGTGACGACACGTATATTTCGTCGAGCGACTCGTCCACAAAAAAACTGTGTATAAAGTTTAGCGACACGCCGTCCTGTCCGACGACTGTCCAGACGTCGACGGTGCCATTGGGGCTGACGGAGGTGCCGCAGGTGTTTAGTGACTGGGCGTTCTCAAAGCGCAAAATGCCGTGCCAGTGGGTGATTGGGGAGTATTCTCCCGTACCCAAGTACAGTCGTTCTGTGCTTGAAGATGTTGATGATGTGCTGGAAGTGGAACTGGTAAACAGGCCGCAGCCGTGAAAACACACAGCTGTCAGAACGAGCAGACCTAAACCCCACCGGTTGAATTGCCTAGTAGAAATTGAAACTCCCTTTGGATATTCTAACCCGGAACCTATAAATTCCCCGCAGATTAATTTTCCGCTGCGTGAATAATCCGGGTATGATGAATTATTCGCACTGGTGGTCCAGCAAGCGAAGATCATTGCACAATCTCAAAATCGGATTATCAGTTTGGAAGCAGAAGTAAAGTCGTTAGTTAATGTGTTTGTAAAACCAACCCGTGGCACGCAAGCATAAATCCAGCAGCAGACCACACAAAAGCCCCAGCACAAGCCCCCACAATGTACGTTGCAGCGATATCAGCAGCGGCGTATGCAAATGACAAAACGAATTGACCACCGACACCGGTGCCACCGTGCCCAGCGCCCCAAGAAACCAGACCCAGCCTTCATAACGCCGTTTGACACTGCGATTTAACACCAACCACAACAAGGGAATGCCAATCAAAAATTCTTTGGTGCGCGGACGCACGCCCAGCCAGGTTTCAAGTCCCTGACGCATGGCCGATTCAAACCAGGGTAGTTCAAACTGCATGGTGTTGCTGCTGCGCAAGATATAGGTCAACACAAACAGGGCAAACACCAAGGCACCCGCCGCCTGCAGCTTTGAAAGCGGCGTAAAGCTGACCCGGTGCAAGATGTGTTTAAAACTGCGCCAGCGTGCGGGCGTCATATACAAAATGGCGGCCACGCACAAAACCGGAAGTAAAAACGAAATTTTGACGCCAAAAAACTGCTGTACTGAAAGCAGGTAAGCCGTATTCGCCAGCCAAATACCGATCCACACACCGCCCAAAACGGCCCAAGCCAGCAAGGCCACCAGGCGTTGCAGCGCCCGCCGCAAGCGTCCGCGGGCATTCAGGTCATATGCAGTCTGGCGCAAGGCCCAGACCACCCCACTGACCGGTATAAAACAGGCCATATACAAGGCCATCAGAGCTGCCCCATAAGGAGCCCATTTTTCGATACTGAATGCCAGCGTCAGCACCCAAAAAACAGCCATGCCCGAAAAAAGCCGTGTCCAGGTCAGCGGCCACCAGGGTGTTAAAAAGGCCATCGTCAATGCGCCCAAAACCCCGGCCAGCAAAATACGCATCAGCAGACCGGCCGACCGATAATCGGACAGCGGCACATCAGAAACCGGAACCGTCTTAAAACCATCGGCCCACAGCCGGTCACGCAAATTTTTCAGCAGCTGCGCGTTAAAGTTCAGCAGTTGATCGCTCACCAGTGGATCCAGGTAGGGATGCACATACAACAGGCGGACATTGCGCTCGCGCGCCGCACGCACGTAACGGTTGACCCAGTGCTCTGGCATCACCAAAGCCAATTCATCTTCGGGAATACTATGCACCCGCAGCACCCGTGGCAGTACACCGCTGGCAAGGCTATGGTCACCGTCTTGAGAAGCGAATTCAATCACACCCAGGGTCAGTTTTTCCTTGACCATCTTGTGCGCCACCGTTTCAAGTTCCCGTGGGTAGCCCCCGACATAATCACCATCGAATAAAAGCACCGATGGCTGCGGTTCAAAATCTTTCAGTCGCCGCAAGATAATGCCCCAGTCGTCTGCTTTAAGGCGCGGATTGTTACGCACGCGCAGCACCGTGGCCACCCCCGCGCCCTGCGCCACATCAAAGGGCCCTTGTGAAAACCCCAGGCCCAGGGTCTCGAGTTCGGTGGAGGCCGCCTTGACTTCGAGAATGGTAAAACCCAGATCACTGACCCGGTTTGGGCCAAAACTTAAGATCATGCGGTTTTTGATGCGTTCGAATAAATCAAAATTATCGACGATCACATAGTGCGCTTCGGGCAGCACATTGCGCTGATCGCCCATGTTGAGCAGCACCCATTGGCGACCCCGGTTCGAGCGGTTGTCATTGATGATAAAGGCACCATCCTGCCAACTGATACGGCTGTCGTCGCGCAGTTTGGGCAGGGTGTCTTCGCTAATTGCCAGGGTTTGGAACAGGCCTTGGCGCGCCCATTCATAGGCCAGCGTATCGGGTTTGCGGCCTTCGGCCTTGCCCAGCGCCACCAGGTCATCCCAGCCGATAGTCACACTCACCTTGCGGTAAGCCAGGTCGAAAGCAAGGCGCGTGCTGATGTGCCAAATGGCCAGCGCCACACCCAGCACGCCCATCCAGCGTACAAACACCAGTTTGGCGTCTCCCGAAAACCAGGTTTTAATTTTGTGCATGTTCCAAGGGCTAAAATCCCCGGTTAGTATAGTGCAGGCTCTGGCGTCCGTTAAGCGTTAGCCTTGTCCAATACAAGATGAGCCTGAAGCGAAGGTCGTGAGCCCCAAAGGTTGCTAGTGGGATCGAACAGCGTATTTCTAACACAAGATGAGCCTGAAGGCTTTGGGGGTCAGTACA
>JAHFDA010000010.1 GCA_023249225.1 bacterium | reverse complement strand
AGATCTTTTTCTTCGTTATACGCTGGGATGATCACCGAAATATTAATTTGACTCGGGTTCACCCTAAAAGCATACAATGATTTTTAACTTGGTTCGACCGTGGGCAATCATCTCGGGCGGGGGGCGGGGGCTTGGCAAAGCCCTGTGCCTGCATTTCGCGCAAGCCGGTTTTAACATTTTTACGTTTGGCCGTGACTCTGCCGCTTTGGAAGGATTAAAAACAGCACTCACTCAAAATCACGTAGACTGTTTGGTTCTACGCTGCGACCTGTCACAGGCAGCCGACGTAGACTTGCTTTGCGCAAAGATCAAACAACTGGATCAGCCCCAGGTGCTGATTCATAACGCCGCCGAACGCTGCCAATCCTTTGCACAAGATCTCTCGTTAAAGGCCTTGCAAAATGCCTGGACTGTGGGCGTAGGCGCTCCCGTGCAAATCACGCAAACCGTATTACCCGAGTTTATGAAGCATGGCTCCGGTTGCGTGGTGTTTGTGGGCTCGGTCTTTGGCCTGATTGGCGCAGCGGAACATGCCGGTTATGCAGCCGTGAAGTTTGCTCAAAATGGTTTGGCACAATCAATGGGCTACGAATTCCGCGAAAAAGGCTACCCCATCCGGGTCTATGCTTTTAATCCCGGCGGCATGAACACCCGCATGCACGGCCCTGTGACGCGCGATACCCTGACAACCGAAGCCATTGCCGAACGCATATTTAAGCTTTGTCAGGAACAGTACCCGTGGATCCCCAGCGGTGATTCTGTGGCGTATGTCAGCCAACAGTGGCGTGGTCGGCTGTGGTTTGAGCTGCGTATGTTGCGACGGCGCCTGCGTTCGCTGTGCTACCAACTCATCCACTGATCAGAAACCAGCGTAGATTATAATAGTGAAAACTAAGCAGGAGGTTTATCCATGATCCGTACCGCTAACCCGGCGCTTAACGAGAATGCCTTTAAAGGCGCGCGCATACTGACCCCTGATTCTGCTGCTGACAACCAGGTCATGACGCTGGCAGGCACGGTCAACAAGACTGGCTTTTTAATTTTGCTCACGGCTGCCGCTGCGTGGGTCAGTTACGGCCAGTTGGCTGCTGGCCCCATGACGCTGCTGACATTAGGTGGGGCCATCATTGCTTTTATCGCTGCTCTGGTGACGATCTTTAAAAAAGAATGGTCCCCGGTAACCGCGCCCGTGTATGCCGTGTTTGAAGGCTTGTTTCTGGGTGCTTTTTCGGCCAGTGTGGATGCCCTGTATCCGGGCCTTGCCATTCAGGCAGTCACAATTACTTTTGGCACGCTGGCTGGCCTGCTGATGGCTTACCGCAGCGGCCTGATTAAAGCCACCGAAAACTTTAAGCTGGGTGTGGTGGCTGCCACCGGGGGACTGGCGCTTTTTTACCTGGTGTCCATGGTGATTGGCATGTTTGGGGTTCAGATACCCATGCTGCACTCCAGCGGCCCCATTGGCATTATTTTTAGCTTGTTTGTGGTGGTGGTGGCCGCACTGAATCTGGTCTTGGATTTTGATTTTATTGAAACCGCCAGTGAACAAGGGCTACCTAAATACATGGAGTGGTACGCTGGTTTTGGCCTTTTGGTGACGTTGGTATGGCTTTATATAGAAATCTTGCGCCTGCTCATGAAACTGCAACAAAGACGGGAATAAGTCAGAGCTTTCAACGATATATGGCATGGTATTTAGCTTGAGTTTAGTGATGTCTTTTTGTGTATGACTTTAAATGTTAAACCCGTCTGTTAAACGTAATCAAGATCGGTTTTCGTCGGAGTTTATGTTTCGTATGACAAAAAAAGAGAAGCAGGAGGTGGTCACAATTTGTGACCACCTTGAAAAGCTCAAATTTTCCCCCAATTTACCTCAGGTATTTACTGAATATGGTGTGGTAATGGCTGCCAATGTCTTGAACTCAAATCGGGCGATTGAAATCAGCAAAATCGTAGTCAAAACATTTATCAAGCTGCGCGAGATGCTAGTCAACCATCGAACGCTGGCCATCAAGTTGTCGGAACTAGAGTCTCGGCTGCAAGACCATGATGGGCATATTCAATCTTTGTTTGAAGCTATTCGGCAGTTAATGGTGCCGCCTGAATCAAAGAGTACAAGGATTGGGTTTATAACGGATCGGGGAAAGTAAATCTTATTTTTCAATTTCACTAAGATTTAATTTCCTTCGGAATTAGTAACTATCCAGCCCTAATCCCATAAATTTTGATCGCCAAAAGTCTGGTAATCCGCTGAACTATAAGTTTTTATCTACGGAACAAAACTTCCTGCGCCCACCAGTGTTCCGCCTGGCTTGTATGAGATTCTAACTTTTCCATTCAATGGCCGGTTACGTAAGTCCAAAATCCAGGGATCTTGGTCTTGCACGTTGCTTCCATCGGCAAGAACGTTTTGCGGCGAAGTGATGAGCGAGTCGTGAATTTCGATGCTTTCGTCAAAGAGCGAAACTCTATCGCACACGTAAATCAGATATATTCCTGGCTCGAGCTCGGAAATATCGATGGTAAAATTAATTTCATCGAGTGCTGATCCGGGTTGATAGTACATCACCGAATTCCACGGCCCCGCGGCGTAATACCGCGAGTTCCTAGGATCGTTTTTGTAAAAGATCATTTGCTTGGTCAAGCTATTCAGGGGTATTAGCCCTGCGAAAAGCTCAATTTGAGAGGGCAAGGTAAATCCATCGGCTGCCACAAAACTCACCAGGTTTTTCATGATCGGCACAATGGGTTCATTAATTAGTCCACTGTGCATGGTCTCAGATATCAGCAGATCAATGCTTTGTGGCGGGCGATAGGTAATCGCGTCTGCGTTGACAACGGTTATTTGCTTTTGAAGTCCGAGCGAATGAACAATAGCTCTGGCAAATCGCGCAGCTTTAGGATTAAGTTCCAAGCACGTAACCGCTGCATTTGGGTTTAGCAACGCTGCATAAATTCCCATGATCGGAATGGCTCCGCAGCCTGCGTCAAGTACATTGATCCTTTCTTGCCTGCGCGTAGCAAGATTGGCCATACATTTGTCAATTGCGAGAAGAAATTTTTTGGTACGTACTTCATCGCGTATGCAATCAATGGATTCATATATCGCTAGGCATCCATTGGTTCTTTGGGTCGCCCAGTCTCCGATAAGGTGGATTCCTTTTAAAAATAATTTAACCAGGGCTTCTCCCGGATTAGATCCGAAGGCTGCTCCACTCAATGTGTTAACCGGAATAATGCAGTTAGGTAACTTGGCAACGATTTCATTAATACGCTCCAGTGGGCTGGCCAACGGGTTAATCTCAAAATGCAGCAGTAGCATCTTTTCAAGGTCTTCAATCGAGCAGGCCATGCCACCAAATTCTTTGAGTTCATTTTGAAGAAATAGTATTCGATGAAAGGCCCTCAAATCGGCCAACTCTTCTGCGCTCATTTTCGACAAACCTTGCTCGGTTAAATAGTTCTTTACAAACAGATCCCTTGCACTTGGATTGTCAGGAAAGGCACAATAGCTTCGAAGCTCAGCTTCGTCTTGAGGCGATCGATTTTCGATTGCTCGTAGCTCACGAATTCGAGGATGGTTTCTTTCTGACCCACCTAAAGGAGGTAGGATTTCAGCCAAACGCATGATCTCATTTATTCCCCAAGATTCGGACGTCAAAACGTTCGGATTTCGTATGGTGGACGCTACTGGACTCGAACCAGTGACCCCTTGCATGTCAAGCAAGTACTCTAACCACCTGAGCTAAGCGTCCCCGAAGCCACAATTATACTGTAAAATATTCATTCAGCGGATTGATCCATTTGTGTAAGGGAGCAGCGCATGTTCAAGGTTAACGAATATTTTAACGGCCAGGTTAAATCTCTAGGCTTTAACACCGCCCAAGGTCCGGCCACAGTGGGGGTCATGGCCAAGGGAGAATACGAGTTTGGAACATCGAGCAAAGAAGTGATGACCATGATCAGCGGGCATGTGTCTGTTAAGTTGCCCGGTTCAGCAACATGGCAACCCGTGCACGCTGGGGCAAGTTTTACAGTAGCCGCCAAGCAAAAGTTCCAGATTCGGGTCGACGAAGACAGTTCTTATCTGTGTCTTTATCAGTAAAATCATCGTGGTTCCTAGGGATCAGCCCAGTCATCTAATATAATGTAGCAATCGTACTTATCTGTGGGGACGAAATGGTCTCGACGGGATAGAAGACGGTATGGGAGCGAGCCGGGGAGGTGCCAGGCCCCGTTATCAAGGCACAAAAAAACAAACGCAAACAACCTAGTTGCTTCGTTTGAGACCGCCGAAGCTTACGCTTTAGCGGCTTAAACCTGGCGGACATATTCCGCTAGTCGTTGCTTAAGGTCTGCCAGAGGCTTTAAAACAACGACCATCTTCTGGCTAGTGCGCTTGTGTGCCTGCGGGCACGCGCATGAAACTTAACTCTGCAGGCTGGCAACCAACGTGGATGTCTTACTCCGTCTGGTTGCGAGATTAACGTAGGGCTATGCTCGTAGCGCCTGTGCTGTGCTTGTGTTTCGGACGCGGGTTCAATTCCCGCCGTCTCCACCAAGCTTAGTGAAAGAATATTGAAAGAATAGCGAAAGAATAATATTCTGGTGTCATGGGGGTCTATCGCCCGCAATATCAGTTAACCTCGGAACTGCTTGTACATCTCGAAACCATTGCCCGTATGCAGGGACAAATGCAAAGCTCCCTCCATAGCGTGGGAGATGCCACCCACATTTATGCCCTGGCCAACATCGACGCCGTGCATTTTTCCACCAAACTCGAAGGCAACACGCTGTCGTACGAACAAGTGACCCGCGCCTTGGGCGGTCAAAAGCCCAAAACCAAATCCCAGCGCGATCTTAAAGAGGTGCTTAATTACGCCAAGGCTCGCGCCTTTCTTTTGGACAAGGCCAAAACGATGGATAACGTTTTGGTTCTAGGGGTACACCAGCAACTGGTCAAAAACATTCTCATGGGCAAACTGGCCGGCCACTACCGTCAATCCCAGAACGTCATCAAAGATACAGGCTCCAACGCCATCGTGTACCTGCCTCCGCAGGCCGACGATGTTCCGGGACTGATGAAATCCCTGCTGGCCTGGGTGCGCCAATCCACGCTGGCCAAGACCAGCCCGCTTTTGATAGCGCCCATTTTTCATTATTACTTTGTCACCATCCATCCCTTTTTGGATGGGAACGGCCGCAGCACCCGACTGCTGACCAACTTTATCTTGGAACACCAGGGTTACACCGTGGCGCACTATGCCGCCATCGAAAAACAGCATGAACTCAACCGTGCCGCCTATTACCGCGCCTTGCGCCGTTTGCAGGCCCCCACTTTTTACGACATCCCCACGGACATTGATCTGACGCCCTGGCTGAATTACTGGCTGGGCTGTCTTGAAAAAACCTATGCCGAAGCCCTCTCCCGCTGCCAGGCCGCCGCACCCAGCGACCCTGCCCTGCTTGAGCTTGAGGAACGCCTGCAAAAAGCCGTCGGCCTGTTTAAAAAACACAAAAAACTGAAAGCTGCCGACTACGCTACCCTTTTGGGTTTGGGAAGAACACAAACCGTGGCTGATTTAAACAAGCTGACCCAGCTTGAAATTATCCAGCGTCTGGGCGGAGGTCGGTCGGCGGTGTATCAGATCAAAACACCTTAAATCCCGGTTTTGCAAGTCTATGGAAGATAACAGTGTTTCAAAAAATGGAATTGGTTATTCAGAAGTAAAAGAACCCCGGGGCAAGCCCACGGGGAATGAACCCATTAGCCCGCACTATTCATATCTTCTTGCAGCGGGCTCCCGTGTGTAGGTGTCCGCTTCATATGAGTGAATAATCCGGGTTAGAGATTCAAAGTAAAATTACAATTCCACCGACCACTTGGGCACAAAAGTTTCGGTAGAGACCGACGCCTCCGTGATTTCGTCTATTTTATAGGCTCGGTGGTCATTGATGGCTTTACCATCATTCATTAATTCCCATGCATGAAGCAATGGGTTGCCAGCACTAGGATAGCGAACTGAATAAGGTATGACGAGCCGAGTTGAACCGTGATAACTGACAACCGCACAAAAGCGGTTACGCGCCGCATATCGAATTTGATCCATTGCGGACAATCCACGTTGGACGCTGACCTCGGGAAACATAACCCGTTCCATTAACCTACCAACAGCACTGGGATTTTGCTGTAAATCAGGCTTGGCTTTTTTAGGCTCCAGCCACCACGCCAAAGCATCCGAAAGGTCTTCAATAAAAGTTTCAACCGCCGGAAGCAAATTAATTTGGTGGGCCAGTTGATGTTTCCAATTGGCCCCCAAGGTAGCAATATCCAGGCTGTTCATAATCAGATCGACCGTAGGTTCCGAGATTCCTTTGAAGCGAAATTTTTCCTTGGCTATGTGTATCACTTGGTCGGGATCTATCTCGCTTCTAAAATGACGGCTGATGTTTACCACATCGTAAACGTCACGTGCGCGGCCGCTTCGTTCAAAAAGTGCTCGTGTTTTCTCGGCCAAAACTTCTTCTATCGAATAACACAACACCTCAGACATTGGCATCGTTTTATCTGAATAGTCGTGATGCAAGTTGCGTCGGACAGGCTGGCTCACGAGCAGTTCGTCCTGGGTAATATCCAGCTTGACTCGCTGTAATTGATTTTTTGAAAGACCCAGGGGTCCCGAAAAAGGCAGCTTAACTTGGTACGACATTTTGCCACGCGTATTTTCGTAGGCTTCAATCTTCCAGACTTCGCGTGGAAATGTTAGACCGCAATTTGATTCCACCCACTCCGCCATCTCATTCAAATGTGTTTCTAAAAAAGGAACATCTATTTTTTGGTGTGCCGGAACCGTAAAATCCAAGTCTTCCGAAAATCGGTACGTTTCAAAATAGCACTTCTTCAGGCAAGTTCCGCCTTTAAATATCCATTCAGAAAGCACACCGTGCTGTGAGAAGCCACGGAGCAACCACCCAATCACGTAGTCTTTTTGAACGATCGTATTCAGCAAGTTTAAATGGGTTGATAAGGCAAGTATTTCCGCTTTGGTGATCATCGTTGTTTATATCGGCAGGTTAATGCGCAATTTCCACTTGGTCGAAGTCTTTCCCTGGCTGGGTCCGTCAGGATCTAGCAAAGAAACACCTGCGCTTAAATTGCTGATGCATCGATGACACCAATCCCCAGTGACCGCTGGATGAAAATTTTCAACCAAAAACCCCAGCCGTTTAAACACGCTACCTTTTTTGTAACGCAAGGCGTATTCCAGCAACAAGTCCAGATTACAGTGTTTTGATTTTAGATACTCGCGTATCACATCCACCGTATGGCGGCCGCCACCTCCAAATCGAGGCAAGTCTAAAATATCGATCACCATGCGGCTTGGGTCAGCAATCTCAACTTGTTTACTACCAAACCAAATCGACTTGCTTCCAAAAAAACGATCTTTGGGTATTACCCTCAGGCGAAATAGAATACCGCCCGCTTTAACTTCCGATTGACGCTGCGTCTTTGCCGTTACCACTGAAACGCTATTAAAAATTTGTTCGGTTAAATCCCAGTGCTCGGCAGCTGACCAACCACTGATAAAAGCAGGTTTAAATAAATCCATTGCAAGAGGAAGCGCATCTTCGATAACGGGGTTTGCACTATTCGATGAAATGGGAACGAGGGCATATTTTCCGCGCTTCAATCGTTGCAACCACCCCTTGCGTTCTAGCCGACTAAGAATTTGATGGGCTGCGGGTCTAGAAATGCTCATGACGCCCAGTAGGGCATCAACGTCAATGCTCGTTTGCTCATTTGCAGAAAAATGTGCAACTATTTTTCTTTCGGAGGAGCTAAGGCCAGTTTGAGTATTTTTTTTCATATATTATACATGCAATTTATACCATAATATGACATTAAATGCATTCATAATATAAAATTATACCAATTGGGGACTTCCGAAAGAGTCACTGACGGACTTTAGTATTTTAACCCTCCGACAAAAGCCACAAATGATTTAACGACATCCTGCAGACGTTGCATTTGCCTGGCATCGGCCAGCCGACCATCAGGCCCAAAAGCGCTCTGGGCCTGGGCCACGGTAAGCATGTCCGGAAACACAAAGGCCCCGCAACCTTCGAAGGGTTGTCGCAACTGCCACAGGCCGCGCACGCCCGCCATGGCCGATGTAGAAGCCGACATCAGCAAGATCGCCTTGCGCGACCAGGGCATGGGCCGATAACGCGAAATCCAATCAATCAGATTTTTGAGATGCCCCGGCATGGAGTAGTTATACTCCGGCGAAGCAATGATCAATGCCGGGTGGGCATCCAAAAGTTTTTTAAACCGCTCGACAGCCTCGGGCTTGCCTGCCGCATCGGTATCGCTGCTAAAAGCCGGCATGTCGTAATCGTTGAGGCGGATGAGCTCTACCGTAGAATCCCCGCCTTGACGCGCGGCTTCAGCCGCCAGCGCCGCCAACTTGGTGTTAAAGGAATCTTTGCGCAGCGAGGCAGAAAAAACCAGAATATTCACCGGTTTATTATACGGCTTTCCACCCGTTTTAAAACGTTCTGAAACTCATCATCGCCCATCACCACCCGCGCCGCATCCGCATTATTTTTTTTCGGTAAGGTAGTCGCCCGATATAATACGGCGGAATTTGGAGGGGTCGGGGCGGTACCAATACACCCAGGCTTCGGTGGGCATGGAATGGTTGAGTGTCAGCTTGACCACCTCACGTTCGAACTCGTAAGGCCGCTGATGTTTAGGGCCGCAGCCCTCGTAATCGTCGAGCATCTGCAAAAGCCGCTCGGGATGAAACATTTCGTGCACTTCGCCCATGACCCACTCGTCGGGGCGCTCGGCCTTGACCATGCCCGGATAAGCCCCGATATCGTAAAGGCGCGCATTGATTTTGCCTGTTCCAACCAGACGGCACATGCGCGCAAGCAGCGAGGCTTCGGGAATTTCGGCGCCTTTACGCAAAGTACCATACACAAAAAGGTAGCGACAGGCAGGGCTGGTGAGCGGCATGGGTCGCTGGTCGGGGGCCATGATTACGATGGTATAGTAACACCATGCGTTTTAAAAAGGTGGCCGAAATAGTGCCCCTCCCGTACCCGCATGTTTATGTATGGGTCGCCGGAAATTTAGGCGAAAGCAGACTGGCAGAAATTTATAAATTCCAAACCAGTGCCGCTATGAACGAAGCGCATCGCCTGGATCTTTTTGCCACATTAAGCCGCCTGGGTACCCTGCGCCAGGGAACAATCATCCGGACCTTTGATAGCACCCACACGCTGTGGTGGCATGTAAGCGGCATTATTCCCGAAGAAGGCACCCTGATTCTAACCTCATGTCAGGCTTCCAGAAAAATGGATCCTGGCCATAGAGTACGCATCCTCTTGACGATATTGTCGACCCTGGGTTTGCTATGGATTCTGACCACACCGCAATGTTAAATGAAACTACGACAAGCGCTGCTTGTAATCTTCATAACCGAAGCTTTTAACAATTCGAGCTGTGTCTGTGCTGGGATCGTAAACCGCGATTGATGGCAAAGCAATGCCGTTAAACGTGTTGTTTTTAACCATGGTGTAATGCGCCATGTCCATAAAAACCAGCTTGTCACCTACTTCAAGCGGCTCTGAAAAAGAATAGTCGCCCATGATATCCCCGGCCAGACAAGTCAGGCCACCCAGACGGTAGGTGTACGCATATTCTTCCGCCTTCCCCGCCAACTCAAAGCCACCTTCTTTCGGCCTGCTCACTTCGGGCCGATACGGCATCTCAAGCACATCGGGCATGTGCGCCGTAACGGAAGTGTCCAAAATCGCAGTGCAGACCTCGTTTTGGACAAGATCCAACACCGTGGTCACAAGATACCCCGCATCAAGAACAACCGCTGTCCCTGGTTCAAGATACACATCGACTTCATAACGTTTTTTAAAACTGTCAATCAGATCGCATAAGCGTTTCAGTTGGTAATCTGCCCGTGTGATCAGGTGCCCGCCGCCAAAGTTAATCCAGCGCATTTGTTTCAGGTAAATGCCAAAACCTTGCTCCACTGCCGTCAGCGTACGTTCCAGAGCATCGGCATTTTTTTCGCACAAGGCATGAAAATGCAAGCCAGAAATACCCGAAAGATCCCGACCCGCAAGCTGTTCTGCCGTCATGCCCAGACGCGAGCCTGGCGCGCAAGGATCATAAAGCGCCGTCTCGACTTCGGAATGCCGGGGGTTAATGCGCAATCCGCACTGAATTTTTTTATCCTGAACGGATACCTGTGTCCTGAACTTTTGCCACTGTGTCCACGAGTTAAAACTAATGTGATCGGCATATTTTAAAAGTTCAGAAAACTCCTGGCTGCGATAGGCCGGGGCATACACATGCAACTCACCACCGAATTCTTCGCGCCCAAGACGCGCCTCGTACAGGCCACTGGCGCAGCTGCCATCTAAAAAGGTCCGCAGTTGCGGAAAAAACTGCCATGCGGCAAACGCTTTGAGCGCCAAAAGAACCTTACAGCCGCTGCGCCGACGAAGCTGGTCCAAAATCTGGAGATTTTCTTTTAAGACTCCGGCATGGATAACGTAACAGGGCGTGGGTAACTTGAGCAGGCCAGGCCAGGCTGTTTTGAGCGCCAGATCCGCTTCGCTGCGTTGGGCCGTGGCGTGTGGCACCCGAAAATTATGCCGGAACCAGTTGCGGCACAAGTTCCTTGACGGACCATGGCAAACCATAGAGGTTAAGATCATGCATGAAAGGCGCCGGATCAAGCTGTTCGATATTAAACACGCCCGCGCCATGCCATTGGCCAGTGAGCATCAGCTTGGCACCGATCATGGCCGGCACACCCGTGGTGTACGACACCGCCTGCGATCCCACCTCGCGGTAACACTCGGCATGGTCGCATACGTTGTAGATGTACAGGCTGCGTGGCTGCCCGTCTTTAATGCCTTCGATCTGGCAACCGATATTGGTCTTGCCGGTATAGTGTTTACCCAAAGTCGAAGGTTCGGGTAAAAGCGTCTTCAGAAACTTAAGTGGAACAATTTTTTGACCTTCAAAGTCTACCGGATCAATGCGCGTCAACCCCACGTTTTGCAGCACACGCAGGTGCATCAGATACGACTCGCTAAAGGTCATAAAAAAACGAATCCGTTTTAGACCACGGATATTTTTAACCAGAGATTCGAGTTCTTCGTGATAAAGCAAATAACTCGCGCGCGGGCCAATCTCGGGATAATCATGCATCATTTGCATTGCGAGCGGCGCCGTTTCGATCCAGCGACCGTCTTCCCAATAACGGCCGGGCTGGGTGATCTCGCGTATATTGATTTCGGGATTGAAGTTGGTGGCAAAGGCATGACCGTGATGACCGGCATTGCAGTCAAGGATATCGATGTTTTGGATCCAGTCGAAATGTTGTTTCTGCGCCCAGGCGCAAAATACATTGGTCACGCCTGGGTCAAATCCACAACCCAACAGAGCCATGATGCCGCGTTCTTTAAAACGATCGTGGTAAGCCCATTGCCAATGGTATGAAAATTTAGCCTCATCAGGATGTTCGTAGTTGGCCGTATCAATGTAATGCACGCCGGTCTGCAAGCAGGCCTCCATGATCGACAAGTCTTGATAGGGCAAGGCAGCGTTGATCAGCACCTGCGGCTTAAAAGATTGAATCAGGCGCACCACATCGCTGGGCTGGTCGGCATCGACCTTGGCAATTTGAATATCCCGATTGAGCGCTTGCTGAATGCGTTGGCATTTTTCTAAACTGCGGCTTGCCAGGCAAATTTCGGAAAATACGCCTGGCACCTGCGCACACTTGTGTGTCACCACACCTCCCACACCGCCCGCGCCAATGATCAGTACCCGCCCCATAGCTTTTTTGGAATGTAGACTATTTTTTCAGATTTTACTGGTTGGTCAAGTAACATTACGTTAGAGCCATCAATGGTATGAAAATTCTAATTGCTGGATGCGGTTATCTTGGTACTGCCCTGGGTATAGAGCTGGCACGGGCTGGCCATACGGTGTGGGGCCTGCGGCGTAAGGCTGATAAACCGCCCGCCCCCATCCACGCCCTGACGGTCGACCTTTTACAGCCCCAATTACTAAAAAAGATCCCAGACCCATTGGATATTGCATGTTTTATGTTGTCCCCCCAGGATCATGACGAGGCCGCTTACCGCAGCACCTATCAGGATGCCTTAATGAACTTGCTCGACTGCCTTAAAAAGCGCCGCCCTCTAAAACGTTTCATTTTTGTATCGAGCACCTCGGTTTATGGCCAACAAAATGGCGAGTGGGTCAATGAAAATTCTGAAACCCACCCTGAACATTTTTCAGGCCAAATCATGCTGCGGTCTGAAGAGTTGGTCTTTGAAAGCGGCTTGGCAAGTACGGTACTGCGCTTAGGTGGCATCTACGGCCCCGGCCGCAGCACGTTGCTAGAACATGTGCGCAGCGGAAAAGCCGTGTTACGTGGCGGGCCGCCTGTATACGTCAACCGCATCCATCGCGATGACGCTGTGGGCATACTCACCCATGTGCTAAAACTTAAAAATCCAAAACCGGTATACCTGGGCGTCGACCACGACCCCGCCGAACTCAACACCGTACTGACGTGGCTGGCAGACAAACTCAACGTCACACTCGCCCAAAGCGCGGCATCCGACCCACACAGCCGCACGCGTCAAAGCAATAAACGTTGTATGAATGCGTTGATCCTGCAAAGTGGATACACATTTAAGCATCCAACATTTAGGGAGGGTTATGCGCAAACTTGAAAAAAGCATCACCCACTGCCGCCGCTGTCCCCGCCTTGTCGCCTGGCGCGAAAAAGTCGCCCACGAAAAAACCAAACGTTTTTTAGACTGGAATTACTGGGGTAAACCTGTGCCCGGTTTTGGAGATTTAAATGCACGCCTGTTGATTGTGGGCCTGGCCCCCGCCGCCCACGGCGCCAACCGCACCGGACGCATGTTTACCGGCGACAAAAGCGGCGAGTGGCTTTACCGCGCCCTGCACAAGGCTGGTTTTGCCAACAAAGCAAACTCGGAACATCGCAATGATGGCTTGTTGCTCAAAGATTGTTACATCACCGCCGCCTGCCGCTGCGCTCCGCCGGATAACAAACCCACTCCCAATGAACTTAAAACCTGTCGTCCGTTTCTGCTGCGTGAACTTGCACTGCTTCGGAATGTCCGCGTGGTACTCGGACTCGGAAAGATCGGCTTCGACAATGCTTTTGATGCCTTGCTGGCCGCCAGGCTGATTCGGCCCACCAAACGGCCCATCTTTAAACACGGTGCTACTATACCTTTCATCCCTCTCTCTCCGGGGAGAGGGATTGAGGGTGAGGGGGTCTATTTGTTAGCCTCATACCACCCCAGCCAGCAAAACACCTTTACCGGAAAACTGACCGAAGCCATGTTTGACCAGATTTTTATAAAAGTTAAAACACTGCTCTAGCCTGGATTATTCACTAGGCTTTGACGCAATAACGCCAGCGGCGACACCCCCGCGCGAATCAGCCGCTCGCGGGCTTGATATTCCAAGGCAATTTGCGTGCCTTCGGCACCCGGCGTTTCGTCATGCACATATTGATCGTCTTGCATGCGGTGCGCGCCTTCGTGTACCAGCACCTGGCAGCCCCTGGCAAAAGACGACGTGGAAGATAACAAAGAGATTTCATCATCAGGCTCGGAGAATGTCCCTAAAAAATCTCGGGTGCCTTCGGAATTGATGTTCATGAGCAATTCCTGGTCAGCCACCATATACATGCTTACCCCTTCGTAACCTGAATAAAACAACACTTGGTCAGGGCTGATCGGTTTATCGGTATAGGCCCCACTTAAAAACCGGGCTGCAAAATCAATCGCAGCAGAGCGGCCTGAAAAATCATCGCGGATCTCGTGGATGTCTCGCTCGTGTCGGCCAAGCACCATCGGTTGTAATGCCGTAACGGTATCACGCAGCAAGAGCCCCAGTTCCGGAATATCACGCCGCTCAAGACAAGCCCGGCGCACATCGTCCATCGACAGCAGACGCTCATTGAACATGATTTTTACGTGCGAAAGCAGCTGAAACAGCACCCGCGGATCTGCCTGGTAATGCTGAACACGCTCTGCGGCCAGCAAGACCCCAGCGCTGATCAGCACCGCCTCGATTCTAATCAGCAGTTCCGTATCGCCTGCTTGCATCGCCACGACATATTGTTCGTGCAGATCAGGTAGTGACATGCCAAACAAAAGATCCATGGCATTGTCATCTATGCCAATGTTGGCGCTATACAAAAAGTCCTTTGGACCCCCTGGCAAAGTACCGGTCTCTAAAAAACAGTGGATCGCAGCTCGCAAATACAGATGAAACACATGTTGCCGCAAATCAGCGCGGTCGGCCTCGGTCAGACCCGCTTGGGCATTGCGCGTACGCGTCAGCGGCAGCGTGCGCGGCAGATCGATGACAAGACCCCAGTCATCGACGTATTTTTTTAACCAGTCGGGAACAGCCGCGTTAAAATTGGCATCAAGATCACAGACGTACAGCCGATCCTGGGTCACACGACAACGGCGCCATGGACTGTGAAAGACCCGCCACTGTACCTGGGGCTCACCCGCCATAGGCTGCGGATCGATATTCACCAGGGATTCATTGATGCGTTCATTATCGTTGTAATAAATATCCATGTCATGGATCGCCGATGCGTACAAATAAAGATCTTCTTTGATAAACACGCCTTCCATATGGGCCTGCCAGACCTGGGCAGGATCAACGCGTTTAAAACGCTCCACGCGCAAGCCAGAAAATTTTTCGTGCCGTTCACGCAGGTCACGCACCCAAATACGGCCATCGACATGTTTTTCAATGTCCACCTCCCACACCCGCCCGCGACCGTCACCCGCTGTCACCCGCACACGGTCAAAATCGGCAAACACCGTATAAAACCCACGCCCGAACATGCCCGTAAGAAGCTCCGGGTTTAAGACCCGGCCCCGTTTAGAGCTGGCATCCAGCGGAAAGAGGTAGCGAACCAGGTCGCCCAGACTGACACGCCCAGAATTTTCTACTGTCACCACCGACCATGTGTCTGTCACCACGCCCCGCGCAATACTTTCACAGATTTCATGGCGCACATCGACCCGCCGTTGCTCACGCGGTATTTGATGCGAGCGAAAGTAATCACGCGGGTTTTGGGCAGCCACTTCACGTAAAAACAGATTTTCGGCCTGATCCTGGCCAGCGATCACTTCGCGTAGCTGGGCTTCGACACGTGTGAGCGGGCGGCCGCGATACAAGCCAGCCAGGCGCGAAAACATAGACAAAGATAAGCCCACGCCAAGCTGCTCGCGCTCTTCGCGTTCAATCAGAGTAAACAGCGCCAGCGGAAAAGACCCGCCCATGTCGGATACAACCCGGGCATGTACCGCCGTAGACAACCATGCATCCTCACGAGTACCCGGCGCCAGATCTGCAGACAGCTGCCTGACCGGTAGTATATTGACCTTGTCTGCCAGCAAAAACTCTACCCAGCGCAGTTCGGGCGGAAAAGGTTGCCCATAAAGCATGGGGTAAAGACCCTGCGGAAGCTCAAGCTGCAACGAAGCAACAACGTCTGTCGTGTAACGCAGTCTCTCTGCCATGGCATTTCCATATGCCTGTTCAACCGGATTTGGACTGTTTTGAAATGATTGAACCGCATCATGAAATCGCTTCCAATCTGTAAAAATTCCTTTGCACGTAAAACGCCTGGCCAGTTCATCGCCATGACGCTTGCTGCCGGCATACAGGCGGGCCCAACGCTGCAGCAGGCGGTTTAAAGCCTCCTCATCCAGCTTGTCTGCCGGAACCTGTTGCAATATAGACGGCAATACAAAAAAGTCTTGAATGTATTCCATGGGCTTGTCTGCCAGCAATGCACGTAGCACAAGGCAGGTTTCGGGGTACAGACGTTGCAAGGTTTCCACTTCAAAAAAGGCGGCCAGTAAATAATTCTGGGGCTGTTTATATCCGCGCAAGATATTACGGACAAGGCATTCGCTCTGATCAAAAGCATAAGGCCCACGCAGCCAGGCATGCTGCTCTACAAAATCATTGAGCTCCTTGTGGACAGTGCTGAAATCTAGACTTCCATCATCCTGTGCTTCCGGTATAGGCAAAGCATTCAGGTATCCGCACCCAAACCTGACTCCTTTGACCATTTTTTTTAATTCCCGTCCGCTAAAGTAATCCTCTTTATACCTGCTAATAAAAAATACCTGGGCCATAAAAGTACCCACCAAATACCCCCGGCTCTTATGAATAAAAGTAAATGCATCCAAAGACAAGTCGTTATCTTCATGAACTTTTTCGAAATTGAATTCATGAGATCGCAACCAGTGCATCGTGGCAGCCAGTTCCGGAACCGGCAGCCCCGCATCTTGCAGGGCTTTAAGACGGGCCGCCAACGCCTGCAGCGCCTTAGACACAGCCACCCAGGCTTCAAGCGGGGCATCCACGCCATGGCTTTGATCAAACAAGGTCATTAAAGTCAGCGCCTCCAGGTAGTGTTGGTTGACTTCGGATACTTTAATACCCACGACTCCCAGCGCATCGGCCACCACATCATGGGCGTTTTGCACCTGCTCCTGATTCCAGATCACCAAATCAGAAACCGCTCCGGATCTTTGCACGGGCAGATGGTGTGACCATTCGACCGGTTCACCTTTTTTTTCTATGGATTTTTCTCCGCCCGTCAGCCACAAGCGCAAGGGCTGTTCGTTGCCGGTGCCGCCCAAGGGGTTAATCTGCAAGTTGATCATGGTCAGGTCATCTGCGTTGCGTTCATACGCCCAACGCGCAATAAAGACTTTGTCTCCCGACATAAAAACCGAGGGCGACTCGTCGGAAGTATCCACCATCCACGCCTCGTGATGCGTACCCGTCTCGGCAGCAAGTTGCCTTGCGCCCGGCAATGCGGCTGGTTTCAGTAGATACAGCGCACTCCCGTCCAGAGCCACCACGGGGGAATAAAACAAAATGGTTTTTGTCCCGTCAGCAGACAAGTTTGAAAATCCTTCGCTGGCGGGGGCAAAAACATAACCCTTGCGCTCTAACATTTCAAAGACCGGGCGCAGCTTTTGAAGCATCACATAGGTGAGATCATCAGACCGTAACGTGGATTTGTTCTTTTTTTGCAACGCCAGGGCTACCTGCCACAGGCTGTTAATCACGCCCATCAGCTCCGCAACACGCTGGGAATCGTGTGCAGAATCTGCCAGCGCAGCCAAGACCTGATCCAATGCTTGCTCAAAACTGCGCTTAAAGGCAGCATCCACCGCAACTTCGTTGCGCGACTCGGGCAGCCAGGTATGTTCACCGAGTTCAAGTACAACTTCGGCCGCTAAAAACGGCATTTCAAAGGCATCGGCTGGTATCGCGATGGTTTTAATCTCGACTCCACTCACTTGCAAGCGCACGCATGCCGGTGACGCGGAAGTTTGGCCGGGCTGCGGCCGGTAAAACACGCGCGTGTCTCTGGCCAGCGAGCGGAATTTTGAGCTGACGCCCGGCAACAAGAAAACGCCAAACAAAGTTTCGGGGTCCATGCCGGTGCCGGAATCCGTCACCGTAAATCCTGCTGCGTTGATACTGATGTCCACCTGCCCATGCGACTCACCGTAGACTGGTTGCTCTCCCTCGACAGATTTCCAGTCATTCAACGGGTTCATGGAAACCGTGTTAAGTCGCAGGGCGACACGGCGGTTAAGTTTTAGTTTATGTTCAAGAAAACCACTGATTTCGGTTTGTGCCGCTGTGGTGAGGGATTTTTGCAAGCGCAGCGTGACCCCAGGCGACGTTTTGTTGACCGTCTGCCACGACACCAGAATTTCACCACTGCGGTCTTTTTCAAAGTCAAGGCGCAGGCCTGTTCCGCGCTGCGTCTGCGACTCAATCGTAATACGGTCCCCAAAGTTTTCGAGTTCACGGAAAATCTGAAAGACCCCCACCCCAAAACGCCCGATGTCGCTATGCCCGCCGGCCATGGCGTCGATGGCATTACAGACTGATTCAAGAAAACTCTGGTAGCGATGTTCGGCCTGATTTTGAATTAAGGCCGTCAGATCTTTTTCGGTCACCGCACCTCGGTTGCTGGCCGTCACATACCAGGCACTGAAATCACGCGCAAAAAAAACAAAGTCCTGCGCCCAGAGTTCAACCGCGGGCCGTTGCTCGACTGGCAGACTGGTGGCATGTTCCAAAAAAGCCACCAACTGTGGCAAGGCCACCCGGCGCATGGCAGGCGATACCTGATAAGGCTCGATAGGCAAAACATCCGTCACTTGGCGCAACAGACCCATACATGCAAACTTCCCAGTATGTAAAATTTTTAAACGCTTGGAAACCTGCCGTGATACAAGCGCGAACGCAGGTGGATTTCAAGGCCGGGCATGATGCTGTCGGCCACGCATTGCGCGCCATGCATCAAATGGATGTAAAAAAACCCTCGCTATTTTGAGTGACAAAAATAAAACTGGAGCGAGTGTGGCTGTGGCAAAACCTGTTATAACGCCGATGTACGCCCATATATCGGCCAACCCTCGATACTGCGTTTAAGTACCTTTTGCTGCACAATTTTAGCCAACTCTAGGGCTGCAAGCGACATGCCGGTGCCGTGCAGGTGCACATCGTCATAAAACATATCCGTGTACTTACTGATGACATCCTTAAAATATATGAAAGGTACACCCTGTTGCTGACACAGACCGCTGACGGTTTCAACCATCGCCGGCATAACGCTGTCTACCACCGCCTCCCACTGGGCGTTCTTATCCTTTAAATACACACTCTTTTTCTCCATCTCAAAATGCGTTAGGAGTCGGCTCCGCTGCAGGTCGGTCAAATAAGGTTGCATCAGATATATGATCGGAATCGACCTGGCCTGGCTACGCTCAATGATTTGCCTCACCTGTTCCGAGAGATTTTCCTTAAACAAGGTGATACTCGATGCGTCGAGCGCCTCCCAGCCAGTGGTACGCCTTTGAGACACCATCTCGTAGAGCAGCCGAGCAGCCACACGCTTATGACGCAGCCAGGCAAAAACCAGTGATTTTTCGGCCAGATGTTCTGATACCTGATTTAAAACAGAAAAACGACGATGGCAATATTCCTCTGAACGCGCATAATAGTCGGGATCCATAAAAAAATAGTACATGTCGTTGTAGCCGGTATAGACCAGTACCAGATCAAAATCGTAATTACGAAAAGACCAATGCTGGACATTTTCTGTAAACGAAAGGTGACCGCTTACGCCCCCATTGAGCGTATGAAATTCAAGATCGGGATTAAACTGCTGTAGCAGGCGATTGAGTTCCGAAGGTAAATTTAATTCGGGACCGGTGTCAAAACCCTCTACAGCCGACCCCCCCAGCATCAATATTCTAAATTCTCGATTATGCTTACGCACCACGTTAAAAGGTGGACCGGCAATCACATGAAACCCCAACGGGTCGTTCAGTTTTATATTTTGACCGTAGTAATATCCCACCTGTCCGGACCAGGCAAAATGCTTCCGGGTATAGGCTTCGTGGTCGCCGCCTACATGTTTAAGCAGCCACTTTCGAGCCAGCCACTCGGTCGTTCCCAAACCAAGCCCTGTCAAAAGCAGAGTAACTAAAAAAAGTGCGAAATTCCTTAGTGTGGATTTCAATTCTGCAACGGGTCGACTCCTTGCAAATTAAGCAGCAATTCAGCAGGACTCATAGAAATGGTGGCTGCCCGCAGTGAATACAGCAGGTCTCCGGACTTTGTGCTGTAAATGCGTACCAACGATTTGGTGTTATCCTGGTTTTGATACTCGAGTTGCACCTGCACCTTGTAAATATTGCCAAACCATTTTCCGGATGGAAAAAACAAAGACCGGTGAAAATTAGAAACCCATTGGCCTTTGGCGCGCCGGTACATAGGTACATCGATAAACTTGTTTTTATCACCATCGTTGTACCACATGCCAAAGGTGGCCTGGTCAAGTTCATAAGCTGTTTTTATTTTTATTTCTGAACGCGTGGTGAGGTTTTCGCTGCTGCCGGGGCTTTCGATATAGTCTACCGTTTCTTGCTCAAAGCTTTCGGGCACACTTTCAAGATGGACGGCAATCGCCCGCGACTGGCCATCTTTAAAAATAGGCACTTTAAGAAATTGCTCGGCATACA
This sequence comes from bacterium, assembly GCA_023249225.1. GTDB lineage: Bacteria > Margulisbacteria > Marinamargulisbacteria > JAHFDA01 > JAHFDA01 > JAHFDA01. The sequence goes on along the minus strand of JAHFDA010000010.1, from coordinate 39,592 downwards.
ACGGCGATGCCAAAAGCAAAAGACCTGCCAGCAGACCACCCATCACCTTCATTTTCATCTCCTTTTCTATTCCATCTTAGGGTCTATTTTGGACATATCCAAGTTTATTTCTCGGGGCGTGATTCTTGAAATGTCCACATGCAAGGACTGCAAGACGGCACCCTCTGCCGTACTATAGCGCCGCCTGATGCGTTTGGTGTCATCACCTGATTGAAACCAAAGCGTCACGTCCAATTTATAAATATTGCCATACCATTTTCCAATTTCTAAGGCTGACCGGTGATAATTGCACAGCCACACCCCCGCACCCTTGCGTACCATCGACTGCGGGGCATACTGATTCTTTTGGCCATCGTTATACCAGAGCCCCACTTCGATATCGTCAAGTTCATAAGATACTGTTCCCGCTTCTGGTGCCGAAGAAGGCGCTTTAGGGTCGCCCTCTTTAAGGTCAAAGGCTTCGGGAACATTGGATGCCACCACCACCAACCGCCGCGCCAGACCCTCGGCAATCACTGGCTTGGGAACATATTGGGCGGCAAATGCCGGACGCGGCACACACAGCACGACCACAAGCCCTACGCCCATCAGCCACTTAGATAAAGACATCGTATGCGGAATTTCCCGGCCTGTTTAATCTTTAAACCTAGGATCGCATTTAGTCCGGAAAAAGCTTTTCAACCGCGTCTACCACCCCCCTGGTCAAATCAACCGAGAGGGCAGCCAGGTTTTCTTGAAGTTGTTCCAGGCGGGTGACCCCTAAAATAACGCTTGAAACCCCTGGTTGCAGCAGTAGCCAGGCCAGGGCCAGCTGGGCCCGCGACACCCCAATTTTTTCGGCATGAACCTTAAATTTACGGGTGTGATCGACCTGTTGGGGACTGGCCACCGAGTCTTTAAGCCACTGTAATTCGGGTCGGGCCAGGCGCGAACCTTCCGGAAAACCCTGATCGTATTTGCCACTAAGCACCCCAGAAGCCAGAGGGCTCCAAACCACCAGACCCATGCCCCATTCGCGGGCTGCCGGGAGTACATCCTGCTCAAATCGCCGCCGCGCCAATAGGTTATATTGCGGCTGCTCGACTTGGGGTCGATATAAGCCGTGATCCTGGCACAACGCCTGCACTTCGTTAATCTGGTCTCCGCTCCACTCGCTGGTACCCCAGTACAGCACCTTGCCTTGATGCACCAGATCGTCCATGGCCCGGGCGGTTTCTTCAAGGGGCGTTTCGGCATCAAAGCGGTGACAAAAATAAAGATCCAGATAATCGGTACCTAGGCGCTTAAGGCTGCGTTCGACTGATTCCATGATGTGCTTGCGCGACAGGCCACGGTCGTTGACATCGTGGCTCATCGGCCAAAAAAGTTTACTCGAAATCACCAGGCGTTCGCGTGGCAACTCGCGCAAAGCCTCACCCATGATGCGTTCGCACTCGCCCCGCGCGTAGATATCGGCCGTATCAAAAAAATTAATGCCGGCTTCAAAGGCCTTGTGGATAATATCGCGAACCCTCTGCACATCGCGCAGACTGTCACCAAAAGTCACCCAGCCTCCCAAGCCAAAAGCACTTACCTTGGTCCCACAGCGCCCCAGTGCCCGGTACGGCATGGCAGGATTCATGTTTTCTAGTATACAACTGCCCCTTATGCCACTTCATCTTTGATGGCCGCCAGCAATTGTGCGTGAATTTTTCCGTTAGAAGCAACCACGCCACGGTTGTGCGTAAGAATTTTTCCAGCAGAATAATCGAGCGCGTGGCCATCAAGATCTGTCACCTGGCCACCGGCTTCAGTCACCATTAGGGCTCCGGGCGCCACGTCCCAAATGTACTCGCCCTTGCGCGTGCTGCGCGGCGACACCAGACGCAACACCAAATCGGCCATGCCACTGGCCACCACGGCGTACTTGGCCAGGCTGTCCATCAGAATAGGAGCTTTGGTGGCACCGATCCGATTTAAAATGGCGTCATATTTTTCGATGCTGCTGCGGCTCGACTCTACCGAACGCAGCCCCTGAAGTTCGGCCGCCTGTGAACGCAAAGACGTCTTAAGCGCTGTAAACACCATTTCGCCATGCAAGGGAGCCGTAAAAACCCCCGCTCCTTTTAAAGCCACCATTAAACTGCCCGGACCCTGGCTGTCCTGAAAACGGGCCTGCGTCAGACAAGGACAACCTAAAACGCCCAGCTGTACCTCTTGATCCACCATCAGCGCCAGAGCCACCGCATATTGCTGACCACGCAAAAAACCCTTGGTGCCGTCAATGGGATCCAGCATCCAAAAACGTCGCCCGGGTTCGGCCTGGCCAAAATCAATCCAGTCACAAACCTGCTCGGGCCTGGCCGAAGCAAACTTGAATTCGGAATCAGATGGCCAGCGCCGCACCCATTCTGTGACTGCCCCGCGCATCGTGTCACCTGTGGGCGAACGCAAAGCCGTTGCACTTTCTTCGCCCACCAGCACATCGTCCGGAAACTGATCTTGCAAAAGTTTGCCCATACAAGCTTGAATGGCAAAGTCGGCCATGGTCACCGGAGAGGAATCTGGCTTATTGAGCTTGGCTCCGTCCAACTGACCTTGAATCTGCACCGCCAGCAAGGCCGCCCGACGCACCGCGTCCACTGCAAACCTGGCTTCGTTGATAAGAGGGTGAGTCGTCGGAAAAGGAAAATTGGTTTGCGCTGACATAGTGATCCTGTTTCAGTAACCCTTGCCGCGATGAAAAATATCGATGATCAAGATGGCAAGACTTCTTTGGTGAATTTCAAAAACAATGCGGTAGTTCCCAACCCTCAGGCGAAACACTCCCTGCCACTCGCCTTTTAAAGCCTTTATGTTAGGCATCAATGGATCGTAGTGCTTTAACAGATGGATCTTGCGTAAAATAACCTGGGCATGAAAAAGCGGAAACTTTTTTAAGGCTTTATAGGCCTTGTCACTAACTTCAACGTGATACACGAACCTTGAACTCTTTTAAAAGTTTGTCCACTGGAATCGTTTTTTGTTTTTTCTTGCGAAAATCTTGAATGGATTTTGCTTCGTCCGAAAGGGGCATGTCCTGATCAAAATCCTGAACAGCAGCCAGATATGAAACAAAGTTTAGTACCTGTGGTCCATACTGATCATTTAAATCCTCTAACGAACTTACAATCTTATTAATATGAGCTTTCTTCATATGATGTTTCTGTAAGCCATTATATGACAAACTGGAAGTTTAAAACCATCTGCCTCCGGGCAGCTACAATATATTCGCCAATCCATGAACATCGGCCAATACCTTATCAAGCGTCTGCAACAAATTGGGCTTAAACACGTCTTTGGCATTCCGGGCGACTATGTGCTGGGGTTTTACGACCAGTTGGTCGACAGTCCCATCAAGGTTATTGGCACGTGTTCCGAAATCGGCGCCGGATTTGCCGCCGATGCCTACGCACGCGTCAACGGACTGGGAGCGGTGTGCGTCACATACTGCGTGGGTGGTTTTAACGTGCTCAATGCGGTGGCCGGAGCTTACGCCGAAAAATCTCCCCTGGTGATCATCAGCGGCGCGCCCGGTATGGCAGAGCGTCGACGCACGCCCAACATGCACCATCGCGTCGGTAACTTTAATACGCAACAGTCCATTTTTGAAAAGGTCACCGTAGCCTCGGTGGCCATCGAAGACGCCGGGCTGGCGCCCACCCAGATCGACCACACGCTGTCGGCTTGCCTGCAACACAAACGTCCGGTCTACATCGAACTGCCCCGTGATATGGTGCATGTGCCCTGCCCAGCACCCAGAGGCCCTTTGGCCCACGTGGCCTACCGCAGTAACAGCAACGCTCTAAAAGAAGCGCTGCTCGAGAGCCACGCCATGTTGGCCGCAGCCAGGCAACCCGTGATTTTGGCCGGTGTGGAAATTCACCGCTACGGACTGCAACAGCGCCTGGTGCGCCTGGTAGAGAAAACCGGCTACCCGGTGGCCGCTACTCTGCTGGGTAAATCGGTCATCAGCGAAACCCATCGCCAATATGCGGGCATTTATGTGGGCGCCATGGGCAAACAGCCCGTCAGAAAGCTGGTAGAACAAGCCGATTGCCTGCTGATGCTGGGCGTGTTTATGACCGATATCAACCTTGGCATCAACACCGCGCAGCTTAATCCGCAGCGGTCTGTGCAAATCAACGAAGGCCTGGTCACCATCAAGCACCATCATTATGCCGACATCCGGCTCGAGGATATGATCCGCGGTCTGACAAAGTTTCCGCTTAAAGCTGCCCGCCGACGCTGGCCAGCACCCACCCTGCCCCAGGCGTTTAAGAGCATTGCCAAAAAAAATATTACGGTGAACCGTTTCTTTGCGCGCCTGAACCACTTCTTAGGTCCAAAGAATGTGGTCATCTGCGACATTGGCGATAGTTTGCTTGGAGCCGCTGACCTTACGATTCACCGCCGCACCGAATTTATTAGTCCTGCCTATTACACATCCATGGGCTTTGCCGTACCCGCCGCCATTGGTGCCCAGATGCGTAATCCAAAACTACGGCCCGTGGTGTTTGTGGGCGATGGGGCCTTTCAAATGACCGGCCAGGAAATTTCGACCATCGCGCGTTACGGCCTAAACCCGATCATCTTTGTGCTTAACAACAAAGGCTACACCACCGAACGCTTTATCCACGATGGCCCCTACAATGATATCCATGAATGGGCCTACCATCTGTGGCCGCAAATTGTGCGCAAAGGCTGGGGTTGTGAGGTGCATACCGAAGGAGAGCTTGAGGACGCCCTGCGCCAGGCCCGCTTGAACAGCACCAGCTTTTCGCTGATTAACGTGCAACTTGATCCCTTTGACCATTCGGACGCCCTGTTACGGCTTGGGCGCGCCATGGGAAAAAATATCAAATAAGCAGTTTTATTTATAAGTGACGCTGATTTTAGCGCCCCGCTGAATGTCCCAACGCGTTGCCAACGACCCTTCGCACAATGCCAGTTCCAGGTAACCACTGCTGCCGGCATAGGCCAGCGGCGCGCCCTTGGAAACTTCGCCGAATGTTCCCGATAAGCCACGAATGCTGTGGCCTTTGACCTGTACCACAATGGAACGATCATTTTCCTTAAGTAACTTCGAAGGAATAGAAGTCACCACATTTCCAAAATGATCGAGATGTATCACCTGTCCGCTAACGGAATTTTTATTCACCTGCACCGAAAACATGTCGAGCCGCTGCACCGCCTGCAAACGCCTTCCGAATTTTGCCGCCGCCACCCCGCGCGCCAAATGCGCCGCCACCGGCGCAAAAATGTCGCGCCCATGAAAGGTGCGGCTGACTTCGGGCAAAAAGTATTTGGGGTTCACAAGCTCGTGGATGCTACGAATTTTTTCACGTTCCAAAACCAGGCTGAACAAACCATTGTCAGGGCCGATGAATATGTGGCCCGAAACTGTTTGAATCAGCACTGGCCGCCGCCGCGTGCCCACGCCCGGATCCACCACACCCACGTGGATGGTGCCTTTAGGAAAGAACATGTACGACGTGCCGATGACAAAAGCGCCATGAACAATGTCAAAAGGCGGAACATCATGCACCATGTCGGCCACTTGGGCGCGCGGATCAATGGAATAAATGACGCCCTTAAGCGCCGCCACATTGCCGTCCGAAATACCGTAATCGGTGGTAAGGGTGATCATGGGTCTAGTCTCCATAATGCGTCCGCACCCTTAAAATAATCACCCGAATCTTGTGTGCCTCAATTTGATACACAATACGATCCTGATAGCTTAACCGGTAACTATAGTATCCAGCCAACTCCCCCACCAGCTTTTTACCGGCATACGGATCTACCGCGATCACGTTTTCAAGGATGGATTTGAGTTTTTGTTTAAGCTTGGGCATAAGCAGGTCAACATCTTTTTTGGCCTGTTTGGTAAAAACGATCTCATACCGCTTCATTTTCCAAAAACAGCTTCCATGGAATACAAGTGGCCCTGTTTGATTTCTTTTTTGGCTTTTTGGATGCTTTTTTTAAAGCCCGGTTGCGCCAAAAGATACAGTGTTTCCAGTAAATTTTCGTACTCGCCCTCGGGCAATACCACCGCTCCACCCGCCTTGGTGGTAATCCGAAACGGCATATGCCTTTGAATCGCCTGATGAATCAAATTGAATAAGTTTTGTCTTGCAGCGGTCACTGGCACAGTTTGCATAAATCCTCCTGCGTACATTATAACGTACGTTTTTAAGATGCCTCTCCGCACCGACCGGAATCAATGGTCTGCAAGCACGTCCCTGAAGCTGCCCACCAGCTCGGGCTTGAGCCGCAAAATTTCACTCACCACCTCGACCGCATTGTTTATACAGCCTGCAACCATCAATTGCCCGGATAGTTCCGTCAAAAGCGGAATTATGCCGGCATCTTCAGGATTCAAGGGTCTGGCCCGCCTTAAGCGCAAAAACCCCTGAAAAGCTTCCTCGAAGCGTTCCTGCGCCAGCAGAGCCAGGATCAGGATTTCATACCCCCCAATCGCATCCGGATCCTGCTCCAGAACTCCCTGTGCCAACTCTTGAGCTTCTATGTCCCAACCTTGTTCGTAATAAAGTTTGGCCAGCATCAACTCTGCTTCGGGATTTTTGTCATCCAGCTCGAGCATATTTGCAAGCGCCCGTATGGCCCGCACAGGATCATTGTGATCCAGATAGTGGTTGAGCAACCAAGCAAGCATCTCTGGTTCTTTCTCCCGTAGTGCCCAAAGCTCAAACTGCGTCAAAAATTCCGCATACAGCGGAACATCTGACTGGCCGGAGGAAAATATTTTATCGGCCAGCTCCATGCCCAGAGCCCACTCATCATCGATCCAAGTGCAGATCCCGGGATCGTTGGCTGGCATGTCACCCAGCAAAACTTTCATCTGCCGCCGGGCCTGCGGCCACTGACGCTGCTCCAACATAAAGCCGCAGACCTCGGCCCCGATGGCAAAACTTTGGGGGTCCTGTCGCACCGCGTACCGGTAATAACGCTGCGCCGGGACTTGTTGACCAAGCTCCCGACAAGCTCTGGCCAGATTGATTGACAGGCGTGACGTCCGCAGACCCAAGGCCCAGGCTTTTTCAAAACACGGTAAAGCTTCGGCCCATTTTTTCTGATTGGCCAGGGCCACACCCAAATAATCCCAGTAGTCGGCGTGCCGGGGCACCAGCGCCACCAAACGCTCACCCATGGGCTGGGCCTTTTTAAAGCGGTTTTGGCGGACATACATCTCTACCAGCTCCCACAGAGCACTTTTGTCATCCGGGTTTTGTTCAAGCTTGCGCAGCCAGTATTTTTCATCTTGCCGCATGCCGGAATTTTTCCAGCGTTTGACTCCAAGCTGCGCGTCTTCGCCGGCAACTTTTTGCTTATAAGCCTGCGCCCGCACCATCACCCCTTGCGCCCAATCACGACAGGCCAGCGTAAGATCGCCGGCGGCGTTGCCCAGATCCCACATGGCCCCAGCCCCGTCGCCGTTGACTTCAATGACATACGGAAGCCAACGCCCCGCTTCGCGCCGGACGATAATGTCGATGCCACACCAGTCGAGCGGCTGCGGGGTATACGGTGCAACGGCTGCGGCGACAGCGCGATAGGTGGCCAGCGCCACAGAATCAATGGCCTGTTGCAAGGTTTCAAAATCGGCGGCGTCGAGGCCAAGACATTTGCGCAGGCCCGGCATCGTCAGCACCTGGGCGTCGATGGAAATGTTGACCGGCTCGCCCGACCGGCGATGGCGCACCACCGCAGGAGCCACCAGGGGGTCGCCTGCCACCGTGCGCGTAATGAACACGCGCAGATTCCAATCGTGCAGCGCACCGGAGATGGATAAATACGGCGGCTCGATGCGTTGCTGAATTAAAAAGCCCTGCCCCGTTTTTAAAAGTGCGCCAACATAGTCCGCGATCCATGCAGCAAACTCGGAATCATGCAGCGACCCGATGCGCACACCCACGCCCCCGTTGCTGTTGTCGGGTTTAAGCACCACTTGATCCCAGCCGCGGGCTTTGAGTTTTTTTAGCAAAAGGCCGGGATGACCACCGGTCCAGGTTTCGAGGGGATTGGCCGCGTGCAAAGCGTTGGTAAAACGATTTCCGCTTTCATGATCCCTGCCCGGAAGCCACACGGTTTCAGGCACCCGCACGCCTTGCGCCTGCAATAAGCGCTGCGCCAAATCTTTACTGTCAGAAATTTGATCGTGAAAATCGCTGCTAGGGCCAGGCATGTCGGCGTAGCCCCATTCGCCATAATGCACCAGCACCGGTTCCTTGAACCTGTGCATGTACCAGCCGTCCGGACCGCGCACAATGGCTTGTTTAACGTACACCCGCAGGCGACCATCGCAGTAACGCTCGTCGCAGCAATCGTCCTCACAAATAATCATGGGCCAAACACCGGACTGATACAGGGCCTCCATTTGCGAAAGGTCATCCTCGCTGGGAAACTCGTTTACATAGGTCGGACGGACTTCGAGTCGCGCGCGCACGTACTGCGGATCAAGCTCGCCGTAACGCAGAGGCGCAAAACCAAAATGCTTGAGGCGTATGGCCAAAAGCAAGTGGTGATAATCTGTCTCCTCCGCAAGTTGCGGACAATGCAGTTGCCGGGCGAGCATGGGTAGCAGCGTGTGCGCCAGGTCTTGTGTGATGCGCTCGTGCAAAGGCACCCACTCTTCTTTTAACGTTAAGTCAAGAATGCGACCGGATTTTTTTCCAAGTGCCTGGGCCATGTAAAACTCGAAAGCATCCGCAAAGGTGTTCCAGTGCGACAACACGTGTTCGAGCTGTGCCAGATCGACTTGCCCACTCTCGATGCTGCTTTGGAACAGTTGATTCCACGCCAGCAGAGTTTCCACATTGGCGACCAAATTCAAAAAACGCGGATAGACCTGTAAAGCATGCCCTTGCTTGGCGTAAAAACTTTCGATTGGCACCAAATTTTGAGCCTCTCTTAAAAACCGTCCGATTTCACGTTGGCCAGTTGAAAAAACGAGATGACGATACGTTTGAACAACGGCGTTCAGGCCATGCCGGACAGCGCTGCGCTGCGGATGAATTTCGGCCAGGTCGTGAATCAGTGCCGCGCCGGAATCCAACAACTCGTCCAAAGATGCTTTAACACGAGCAAACTCTGACGGATCGGTGACCCTGGCGAAATTTAAAAACCGGCGATCACTGGTTTCAAAAGCAGCAGCAATGCGTTTGTAAAAAATGGGCACGAATTAATATCGAGGTTTCTAAATTTAAATAGATTGGTAGATTTAGATTCTATGCCCTGGTTTCATCCGGGCCAAATTCAAGCGGTCTAAAATTCTATCTGTTTAGAATGGAGGTTTATGTGTAATAATATCCATTATGAATGGATGTATTGGTCATGAATAAAAACCAGCTGTTGCCAGTCATTCGAGATCAAAGAAAATCTGCCGACCAGCAATCCATGGAGATTCCCAGACAAGCCCTGGGCAAGGTTCAGTCGCTCGGGAAGAGCGGCCAGGTGGTGGTGGTGTCGGGTGTGCGGCGTTGCGGCAAATCGACTTTATTAAACGCTGTGCGAAAAAAAGCCCGGCATCAGGACTATTACGTCAATTTTGACGATGACCGCCTGATCGGCTTTGGCGTGGAGCATTTTCAAATGCTGTACGAGCTTTTGGTGGAAGAGTTTGGGGAACAAAAATGTTTTTATTTTGACGAAATCCAAAATGTCCCCGGCTGGGAACGCTTTGTCCGACGCCTGAAAGATCAGGGAGACCAGGTTTTTATCACCGGATCCAATGCCAATCTGCTTAGCCGCGAATTGGGGACCCATCTGACTGGCCGTTATGTGCCGGTGGAACTTTTTCCGATTTCATTTAAAGAGCTGGTGGACGCCCACGGCATATCCCCCGAAAAAGCGCTCAATCCGACCACGACGCTAAAAGGAAAGTTGATGAATCTGTTCAGGCACCACTTGAACGAAGGCGGGTTTCCGGAATACCTTAAAAACAAGCAGCCCGAATATTTAAAATCGTTGTACGAGTCTATCTTGTATCGCGACATCATGACGCGGCACAAATTAACCAACGAACGGGTCATGAAAAGCCTGGTGCATTATATTGCCAGTAACATAGGTAAAGAAATCAGTTTTTCAAAAATGAAGCAGCACCTGGGCCTGGGCAGCGCCAGCACGGTCAAAGACTACTTTGACTATATTGAAAGCACCTACTTGGCGTTTACCATCAATAAATATGATCAATCAGTCAAACGGCAAATACTGGCGCCCAAAAAGGCCTATATGATCGACCTGGCTTTGGCCCAAACGATTGGCTTTCGTTTTACAGATGAACCGGGCCGCATGCTCGAAAATGTGGTGCTGCTCGAACTTAAACGCCGGGGCAAACAAATCTTTTACCATCAAGGCGCGCGCGAATGCGACTTTGTCATCCAGGATGGCCTGCATATCCGCATGGCCATTCAGGTAACCCAGAACATGGATCAGGCCGAAACCCGTAACCGTGAATTGAGCGGCCTGTTGGAGGCCCTGGAGTGCTACCGCTTAAAAGAAGGATGGATTCTGACCCACGATGAACAAGGCGAGGAAAGCGCAAAACTCAAATCAGGCCATTCCGTCAGGATCCATATTCTCCCAGTTTGGAAGTGGTTGTTAGAGTGAGCCTATATCACCCGCTGCAAACTGCGTAAGGCCTTAAGCAGCAGTATGCCTTGCAAACGGTAAGTGCCGTCTTGCTTCTGTATGACAAATCCGTGGCCCATCAACGTATCCAACCAGCCTGCTTCGGGAGGCAGATCCGTGAGCATGCCATCATCCAACACATGCCGCACCAGCCAATCTTTGAGTTCAGATGGCAAGCCAAAAACCAGCGCATCCACATAGGCGTTCATGGCCTTGTTCAGCGTTTTCTCACTACTTTCATTCGACGGCGCAAGCATCTCGGCAAAAAACCGGGTCATGGCGAGCGGTTCAATTTTTTTGCCCACAAAACCCTGTTGTGTAAAAAAAGTCTGACATAAAATCTGCAGAACCTGGGGGTGGCTGCCAGCAAAAGCCCAAAAGGTCTGACAATCTTCATCCGAAAACGAAATGCCCGCAGCGGTCAACGGATACCGAATCAAGCTGTATGCCTCTGCCTGTGTCAGGGGCGGCACATGCACACGCACGTAACCGTCAAATTGGCGCATCAATCCTAGCTTTTCCATAAATGGCAGGCTGCATCCGTCCAGCACCATTAAAAAGCGGATGCGATGATAAAACGGAAGCGTCGAAATATACTGAAAGTAATCCACGGGACTTATGGCACCATGGAACTCTCGAAAACCCACATTGTCGATGACCGCCACAGCAGACTGGTCACTTTTCTGCAACCAGTTCTGCCACAAGGCAAAGGCGGTGGGAGCATTTTCGGCTTGCGCGGCCTGCAACCATACGGCCCGTTCAACATCCAGTTCCGCTTGCGAAAGTCGGCGCCTAAAACGCAACCCTCCCAGATAGGTCTCTAGAATTTCGGGCAATCCAAACTGGCGACGGAAAAGCGACGCTGATTGGGCAGACGCATCAAAGTCCGAAGCGTTTATATAAACTTTGGAACCCTCACAGGACGCCAGCACATCAAGACCCAGAGTGGTCTTTCCAATTTTGGGTAAGCCCGTGACTAAAACCGGACGGCCATCTTCCCATGCCGCCCACACCTGATCGACCAATGCTTGCCGTAAACCCCAACCCGGCACCGGGCTTGTGGCCAGATAATGATCGGCCAGGGATGTGTGAAAATCGAGTGTGCCTGCACTGGGTGTTGTGAGCTGTCTGTGCCACATACTCTGTATCGATCTTTTTAAATTTATATGTATCAAATAATCTAGACATAATGAATGTTTCTGTTGCCAAGTTTAAAAACCTGGATTTCTGGGAAAAAATAAATCATGAAGTTACCCATGATGGCCTTATTACTGGCCGCTTTTTTAAGCACATCCGTTTATGCCGATATTACCGAGTATGAAGAGTGTGTTGATAGTGGCGATGGCACCTATTACGATTACGGATTCAGTGACCCAACGGTCGAAGGCAGGGTCGGTAGCCAGCTTAAGTTTGTCGTCAATGACCTCGATTCAAGTTCAACTTACATTTCTGACGACTCTGCCACCCATTGCTCGAAAACTTATACCTTTGATAGCGCCACCATTACCATCAGATACCTTAGCGGCGCCAAGTCTGAAACTCAAACCCTCTCCGGAACCATGAGCGCATCTTCTGGTAAATTAACTTATAGTATGAATGCCACCAAGTTTGGCTCCACAGGCAGCAACCTGATCGAGAACGTAACCATCAGGGTCTTATACAAAAACGGAAGTGACACACACACGCAAACCTTTTACTCGTACACCAACTACACCATTACAAAAACATTAGGCAAACTCTCTCCAACAACCTATTCAACGTCAAGAACCTGCACCGTACACGATCCCAATGCCGGGGGGTAATCCATTAACCAGCACGATTGAGCCTGCCCCAAACTTTAGAAGCCCTCTCATAAATACCTTGTCGCGAAAAATCAGGATTTTAAGCAAACAACCCCATCTGCTTCCCGCGCGGCGACCGAAAGGCCGCGCTTGAAAGCCCCGCAAAGTGCCCAAAACCCAGCTTTTGCCGGCCAATCTTAAAGGTGGCATGAATCTGCTCGGCAAAGATGCCCTGTCCGCGCATGCGCGAGCCGAAGTTGGGGTCGTTGAGTTTGCCGCCACGCACATCGCGGATGCGCGCCAGCACTTTGTCTTTACGTTCCGGAAAATGGGCCGTGAGCCAGTTTTCAAAAAGATCTTTGACTGCAAAAGGCAAACGCACAAGCGTGTGACCGGCTGTCACCGCCCCGGCTTTTTTGGCGGCGTCCATGATGGGCAAAATCTCATGGTCGGTAAGGCCCGGAATAACGGGCGCCACCATGACACCAACGGGAATGCCTGCGTCGGTCAGCGTGCGGATGGCTTCCAAACGCTTTTGCGGAATAGACGTGCGCGGTTCCATTTTGGATTGCAGGGATTGATCGAGTGATGTGATCGACACCAGCACCAGTACGGCCTGATCCCGAGCCAGCATACTTAAATAATCAATGTCACGTGTGATTAAGAAGTTTTTGGTGATGCAAGTAACCGGTTGCCGAAATTCGGCAAAAACCTCCAGACAGCGGCGCGAGAGCTCCAGCTTGCGCTCCACCAGCTGAAAGGCATCGACGTTGATGCCAAAGGCAATCGGGTCGGCCTGCCATGATTTTTTAGAAAGTTCCTTGCGCAGCAATTGGGGCGCATTCTCTTTGACCATTATTTTAGTTTCAAAATCAATGCCTGGCGAAAAACCAAGATACTCATGCGTGGGACGCGCAAAACAATAAATGCAGCCGTGCTCGCAGCCACGGTAAGGATTGACACTGTAGCTAAAGCCTATATCGGGGCTGTCATTTTTATTGATGATGGTCTTGGAAGAGTCTTTAAAAAATTGGGTCTTGGGACGGTCTGGGTTTTCAAGCACCGACACGTCGGTGATGTCTGTATCGAGATGATAGCCTAGTACTTCGAAACGGTTATTGGCATTGTCGGGTGCCCCACGGCCTTTGATGGGTTCAAGATAACGCAACATAGCACCAGCATAGCAAAATATGCGAAAAAAATACGAATATAGCAAGCTGGATTCCTGCTTTCGCGAGAATGACGTGAGCCGTATATTGATGGGATATGACTTGGTTCTGGCTGGCACTCACCACGGCGGGTCTTGAGGCTGTTAAAGATGCTTTTAGCAAGCACAGCGTCAAGCATTTTGACGAGGCCTTGGTGGCCTGGTCATGGAGCGCATTCTCGCTGCCGTTTCTGCTGGTGTTTTTGGTATTCCAAGATTGGCCAACACTGCAAACCGCCTATTGGTGGTCACTCGGCATCAGTGGCGTCCTCAATTTAATTGCCTACCTTTGGTACATCAAGGCCCTTAAGTACGGAGACCTTTCGAACACCGTACCGCTTTTGGCCATAAGCCCGCTCTTTCTGCTGGTCACATCGCCGCTGATTTTGGGTGAATATCCGTCGCTGCTCGGGCTGGGGGGCGTACTGCTGATTGTGGCGGGTTCATATATTTTGAATTTCCAAAAAAAAAATCAGGGTTTTCTGGCACCATTCCTTGCCATGTTTCAAGAAACCGGACCGCGTTACATGCTGGGGGTGGCCCTGCTATGGGGCATCACGGCCAATTTAGACAAGACGGGTATCCAAGCCTCCTCGCCCCTGGCGTGGATCATTGGACTCAACAGCGCATTAAGCGTGGGTTTTCTTCCCCTGGTGCTGCCCAAACTCAAAACGCTCAAACATGGCAAAACTCTGCGGGCGCTGTTGCCCATTGGCCTGATGAACGCTTTATCCTTGCTGTCACAAATGACGGCACTGCAAATGGCCCTGGTGCCTTATGTGATTTCTATCAAACGCACCAGTACCTTGATGAGCGCCGTACTTGGCTTTGTGGTTTTTAAAGAAAAAGGCTTTAAAGAAAGATTGCTGGGTGCCCTGGTGATGCTGGCCGGTATGGCCTGCATGATCTGGTCTTAACCATGTTCTCCCGGGGTTTGAGCTTCGCCATGGGTTTGCTGGCTTTCACGCTGCTGCTTAGACGCAGGCTTGGATTTTTCTCCTTTAGATTCTTTGCTTTCCCCTTCGGGTTTGGCAAAAACATACTGAATCAATAAATCGTTGGTTTTACCATTAATTTCAACTTTTTCAGGAACCAGTTTTTCACCCTCGGCCATGCCCGTGACACTGATCGTATATGAACCCTGGATCACCCGTGGCGCCAGAAAACGGAACATGCGCTTGCGGAGCAAGGTATTGGGCCCAATGTCAAAGGTATAAACCGGCGCATCTTTTGTGGCATGCGCCAATGTAATACGGCGTCCGACAAAACTATCCAGTTCGTTTTCTTTGGGATCTTTTGGAACCAGCGTCAGGTTAAAAGACTGATACGCCAGCGGCTCGTCAAAAAACCAAAAATACCAGGCTTGCGCTTTGACCGGAAACAACAAGAAACCCGCCAATAGCAAACAAAGCATAAAACCACTGCGACGCATACATGGGTGTGTATTCCCATCTGCGCCAAAAATTAAACATCATCAGGACACGTGCACCCGAGACTTGGCACTGCGGGTAAAAATCTTTAAATGCGTCTTGGTGCTGACATCGGCACGGCGCGGCATGCGCAAGGTGAAAGACGTGCCCACTTTGGGAGTGCTATCAAGGATAATGCGTCCACCATGTTCTTCGATAATGCGATAGCTGATGGATAACCCCAGCCCGGTGCCTTCATCTTTGGTGGTATAAAAGGGATCAAACAGATGTTCAAGTTGTTCTTCGGTCATGCCAATGCCCGTATCTTTAAACTCGATCTCGGCCCAACGCTCATCTATTTCACGAGCCGTCACCTGTAACAGGCCCTTGCTGGCTATGGCCTGAATGGCATTGCGCACCAGATTTAAAAACACCTGCGTCATCTGCGAGCGATCGGCGTAAATAAGCACCGGTCGACTGGGTTCAAAAGAAAAACTGCAATTGTGGTCGCGGCGCTCGGCCTCGCACAAAAGTAGCACGTCCTTGATAATTTCGTTGGCGTCCACCAGATCGCGGCTGGGCTTGCGCGGGCGTCCGGCATGCAGCAAGGCCGTGACCAGGTCTTCGATGCGGTTGAGCTGTGGCAACACCACCTGCACAAATTTTTCACGGAAAGACGGATCTTCGAACTTGACCGGAACCAGCTGCGAAAAAGTTTTAATGCTGACCATTGGGTTTCGGATTTCGTGCGCAATGCCGGCGGCCATCACTCCCAGGGCCGCCAGGCGCTCGTGGCGTGCCAGTTGCGATTGCAGTTCATGCAACGAAGTCAGATCTGCCAATACCAACAACACCCCCTGTTGGCCGTCAGACTCTAGCGGCGTCATGGTGCGCGCCACCGACACGCCAAAGGCCACCCCATGGTGTTCCACTTCGATAAAGTCATACATCTGGCCTCCGCGAAAGGCTTCTTCAAGTAAAAACGCAAATGGTAAAAGTTCGGCAACTTCGCCCCACGGCTTACGTTGAATGTCTGCGCCAGGCATCACGCCTAAAAACGCTACGCCTTTTTTGTTAATGTACGAAACCTGTCCGCTTTCACGAAAGGTCAGCACCCCCACCGGCAATCGATCCAGCACCGACTCGAAATACGTCTTAAGATTAAACACGCTGCTATAGAGTTTGGCATTGGCCAACGCTGCCGAAAGCGGCGTGGCCAAGGTCTTTAACAAGTGGCCATCCTCGCGGGTAAACCTTTGCTGCGACCGTTTTTCTCCGAGCAGCAGCAGGCCTTGCCAGGCATCCTGAAAACGCAAAGGCACCAAGGCTTCGACGCCATGCGTCAGCATAAACTGCGTCAGGGCTTCGGGCAGCACATGGCCTTCAAGCTGTTCCAGCTCGCCAAGCACAATACGCGGATCTTGTTTAATGGCCTGCACCCATCCGAGCGACTCGACTGCCTCTGTTTCTGGCTGCCACACACCCACCGATTGAGCCATGCTAAATCGCCCGGCATTATCTTCTGAAAGATACACCCCCACCCGCGAAATACCATAGTCATTGACCAGTATGTCCAACACTTCTTTAAGTAAATTGTTTTGATCGCTACCCATAGAGGTTGCAAGCATCCAGCGGCTGACCCATTCTGGTTCGGTCTGTTCGCCAATTAAAAACAAGCTGTGCGTCAGTTTGTGAAAGATACGTTTAAGGGGTTCATACAAAGCCACCGTCACAAAAGACACAAAAATGAGCACCGTGATCAAAGGCAAGCCAAACCTACGCTGGGCATAAGTGCCCACCCCCAAAATTCCAAACCACATCAGGCCAACCAGCGACACATACAGCAGTGCATACACCATCGAACGTTGAATCAGGTGTTTGACATCAAGAAAACGATGCCGCAGCATGGCGTAGTAAGACGTAAGTACCAGCGCAAACACCGCCAAGGGACCAAAACGGTTCCACTGCTCAAACCCCAGCGCGGGCAAGACAAAGTTAAAAATCAATCCGGCCAACGCGCTGACACCAATGCCTGCGCACACCAGACTGATTTGAATCTTTTGTTCTGGCAGGGCTTTTTGGTAAGCCATCCAAAGGGTGCGTCCAGCCAGCACCAGGCCCGCAAGCAGCAAGAGCCCCTGAAGGTGATACATCAGTCCGGGTTCAAACAAAATGGCGCCAGATTCAAAACGGATATGCCGCATGTGCCATGAGGTTGGAACCGACGCAAGCACGGCCAAACCGCCCAAACCAAAAACACAGATTTCTATAGGGCTTAAGTACTGTTTCTGGCGTTCAAAGGTGCGTAAAAAATAAAGTAATACCGGTGGAATAAATATGGCTGGCGCCACAATGCAACGCGTGAGCACCCCCGTAAAAGCGGGTGCCAAAAGATACGTAAGGCCATAACACGTCAGCCATGCGCCCACCAACATGCAAAATACAAAAAAGGACCGGCTGCGGTCGACTTGCTGTCCCCTGGCCACCGCCACCACGCCCAGGCTATACGTACACACGGCTGCCAGCAAAAGTACGCTGGCAATCATTTGGACCCGTTCAATTTAAATGCTGGCGTGACTACCCTGACAGGCATGCCGTCATCATTGGCGCGGCTCGGAATTTTGTAACGGTGAACTTCCCATAAGGCCGGATTTTCTTCTATCAAGGTAGATCCCGGATGCTTTCGCCGAGAGTACCCTTGAAAAAAACAACGTTGTTCATATTCGGAGCGTTCCACGTTCGACCCCATCTTCATGAGCACGTAGGGATACTGGGGATCCACCAGCAGATAAAGTTTTTTGGGGCCACATTCACGCAAATATTTATGAAAAGCCCAACGCAACATTCTTTCTACCGCTGGATCATGGTCGATGATAAAAAAAGTAGACAGTTCCGCCGGGTGGTCAGACTCCAGGGTACGTTGAAACGTCTCCTGTGAACTAGGTTTAAATGTCTGGGCTTGCTCGGTCGGCAGCGGCACACATCCTTCTACATCGTTTTTGCGGTGGATAATCCGCAGACAGGCTACTGGCTGTTCCCCCGCCAACACAAAAATATAAGTGGCCTGCGGATCAAATTGTTGATCATAACGGCTGTCGTATCCCGCAAAAAAGGTGCTATGCACCTCGCGTGCGGTGGAACGCAGGGCCTCAAGAATCCTGGGCGGAATTTGATTGACGTTGGCTTTAACCACCGTCCACTTTTCGCTGGTAAAAGACCAACTCTGGGGTTTAGGATCAATGGCTTCAATCGGCAGCGGGCCCGAAAACTGGGTGCGGTCAAGCGTTGGATCTGTGGGAATCCGATCAAGCAAACGGTCGCTTACGGGCACCAGGGCTTGGTGCAGAATATGTCCCACGCTGCGCGCCACAACCTTGGGCAGAGCCGCCGGCAAACCCGTAAAGGGTGATGTCAGTTCAAAATAACCCAGCGGTTCAGAACCGTTAAAGACCGGAATAATTTGAGCGCCACCCTGGGTAAAGCGTTCGCCGTAGTAACTGCTAAACATGTCTAGCATGAGATCCGAAAAATGATCACCCTCAAAAAATGACAAAAGCTGTTTAGGCGTAATGGTGATGACCTCCTCACCCAGCACAGCCTTGCCCAGTGCTTCAAGCGACCGTAAATCAAGATACTGGCGGTTGGGCGCCGCAATCGCAGCCACGTAAGCATAATCATGAGCATCCACTGCGCCATCTAAAAGCACATGCACATCGAAAGGTAGTTTCTTTTTAATGTCATCGACATTGCGAGCCACTTCGCGGCCAATTTTGCTCATGCACCTGGTGACCTCACGCGAGTTTTCATAATTGGTAAAACGCACCACCGGAAGGGCAATGTGATGACCCTTGGGGCGCTTGACCCAAAAAAAACGAATGGTATCGGCATTGACCGCCAGCTTGCCTAATTCTTGCGCAATGGCATGTAAGGCAATTGCGCCATCGAGCTGATCGTTTTGCATTTGCTGGACAAGCGCGTTGACGCTCGTCTCAAAATTTTGCACGCGCGTACGCCACCGGACATCTAACTTTGGCAAGGCAATGGCAACCTGACGGCACAAAAAAAATGCAGGCATCAACACTCTTTTGCTATATCGAAACCTGTTATTGAAGCGATGATTGGATGTTATAGAACATCTATTTCTCGCTAACAAAATAATTTGAATTTATTCGACGGTAACGGATTTAGCCAAATTACGCGGCTGATCCACATCACATCCCAGCTTGATGGCTGTGTGGTAAGCCAAAAGTTGTAAAGGCAAGGCGGTAAGCAAGGGCGCCAAGTCTTCGGCCACCGGCGGAATCCAAATGACTTCATCTGCCAAGCGCGCAAGGTTGTCGTCACCTTCGGTGCCAAGCGCGATGATCATGCCTTTGCGCGCCTTGACCTCTTGAATATTTGAAAGCATTTTTTCATACCAATAACCCTTTGTCGCAATGCAAACCACAGGCATCTCTTCGTCGATGAGCGCAATAGGACCATGCTTCAGTTCTCCGGCCGGGTAACCGGTGGCATGGATATAGCTGATTTCTTTCATTTTAAGGGCGCCCTCGAGAGCCGTTGGATAATCGAAACCGCGACCAATGTAAATATAGTCCCTTGAATGCGCAAAGCGTTGGGCAATCCGTTTGACCTGATCGTTTTGCGCCAGCACAATTTCCATTTTGCCTGGAATGGTTTTAAGATCATTGATTTTGGTCTGCACTTCTTCGGGCGAAAGGGTCCATTTGACCTGCGCCAGATAGAGCGTCAAAAGGTAAATGGCCAGCAACTGGCTGGTATAAGCCTTGGTGGAGGCCACCCCGATTTCCGGGCCGGCTTCGGTAAAAATCACGCCATCTGATTCGCGGGCAATGCTGCTTTTTTCAACGTTACAGATCGAAAGCACCGGAAGAAATTTGCTCTTGGCCTCACGGATGCCCGCCAGCGTATCGGCCGTTTCACCCGACTGGGTAATGGCCATCACCAAGGTGCTGGGATCAAGGATCGCCGAGCGGTAACGGAACTCCGAACTGATATCGACCTCGGTATAGGTACGGGTGTATTTTTCAAACCAGTATTTAGCCACCAGCCCCGCATGCCAGCTTGTGCCACAGGCCTGAATGATGATGCGCGTGACTTTTGAAAGGTCGGCTTTGCTAAAGTGTCCCAGATCTCCTAAATTGATCAGGCCACCTGGGCCCAGTTTGCGTGAAAGCACACTGCGAGCCACGGTGGGTTGTTCAAAAATTTCTTTGGCCATGTAGTAATCGTAATCGCCTTTATCAATTTGGGTCGTGTCCCATTCCACCACTTGCGGCTGTTTGATGAGTTCCTCACCCGCAACGTTATAAAACACCACCGCTTGTTTGGTGATCGCCGCCATCTCGCCGTCTTCCATATACACGATATCGCGGGTATGACCCACCATGGCTGCCACATCGGAGGCTACAAAATTTTCATCAGCACCCAAACCCACCACCAGTGGACTGCCCTGACGGGCTACAAAGATGGATCCCGGAAGCATTTCTGAAATGATCGCAACCGCATAACTGCCACGTACATCTTTAAGCGTACGCCGCAGGGCATCCAGAAAGTTAAGTTCGGGCGTCAGATAACGTTCTAAAAGGTGCACCATGACTTCGGTGTCGGTGTCGCTTTTAAAAATATGCCCCTCGCGCATCAGCTGTTGACGCAACTCGTGATAGTTTTCGATGATGCCGTTATGCACCATGGCAATACGTCCGCTACAGTCTGTGTGCGGGTGACTATTTTCCTGCGAGGGGGCGCCATGCGTGGCCCAACGCGTATGGCCTAAACCAAGCTCGCCGCGCACCGGCTTGCCCTCGAGCGCCGCACCCAAAGTGCGTAATTTGCCCACTTCCTTACGCACAAAAAGCTCGCCCTGCGCCAGGGTGGCAATGCCAGCCGAATCGTAACCTCGGTAAGACAGGCGCTCAAGGCCCACGAGAAGCACCGAGAGCACATCTTTATTGCCGACATATCCAACAATTCCGCACATGGTTGTCTATTTCATTCTCTCATGTTTAAGTTTGGCTCCGGCCTTTTTAAGCAGCAATTCGGCATGCTCAAGACCCGCTTCTGTGCCCTGATCCCCCATCAGTTCAGCCAAAACCTTGGGACGGTCGTTTACAGACACGATTTTCACCAATAGGCAGCTACGTTTATTTTTAATCTGTTTTTCAAGGTGCCAATGGTGATGGGCGGTGGCAGCCACCTGGGCCAGATGCGTAATGGCCAAAACCTGGCCATGCGACCCCAGCTGTCGCAGTAGCGCACCCACCTGATTGGCGGTCTGGCCGCCCAGGCCGCTGTCGATTTCGTCAAAGATCAGCACCGGAACCGCCATCTTGTGGGCGCTGACGCTGTAAAGCGCGAGTAATACCCGCGATAACTCGCCTCCCGAAGCCACCTGGGCCATGGGCAGCGGCGCCACATCGGGGTTGGCGCTAAATAAAAATTGAATGTCGTCAAAACCTTCGGGGCCGGGCAAAGGCAGTAATTCTGTCTGAACTTTAAACTGCGGATATGCAAACCCCAACAACTTAAGCTGCTGCTGACAGGCACCTGCCAATTTTTGCGCCCACACGCAACGTTGCTGTGAAAGTTGCTCGCCTGCTGCCTGCATGGCACGCTCGAACGTTTGGGCCTGGGTAGACAATTCCACCAGTTGCATCCGCCCCTGTTGCAGATCCTGCATATCGCGCTGGGCCTGCGCAATGGCTTGTGACAGGTCGTCGCCATATTTACGTTTTAAAAGTCGCAACAAGGCCAGCCGTTCCTCGACTTCATCGAGCGCGCGCGGGTCAGCCATGTCTTCTGGAAGCGTGCCCAATTTGGTACGGACGTCCTGCACATAGGCTTCAACGCCACGCAAGGCTTCTTCAAAGAGTGCCGGGTCGCTCCAATCGGCCTGCAGTTTATCGAGCACTCCGGCCAGGTTGTGCCAGCGTTCTTCTACGCCGTCAAGCGCTTCGAGCGCCTGCGACAAGCGTTCGGTAATGCGCACCTGATTGGCCAGTCGCTGGCGCCGCGTCTGCAGAACGTCTTCATCTATTTCTCCGGTCTCAAGTTTTGAAAGTTCTGCATGCTGGTGGGTGATGTAGTCAGCATCTTTTTCGAGTTGCTTCAGGCGTGTATCGAGCTGCGTACGCGCCGCCTGGCAGGCCTGCCACTGTGTGTGTGCCGCGCTGAATTTGATTTTCATCGGCTGGATATCTTCGCGCCCATAATCATCGAGTACCTGACGGGGATAATGGCTCTTTTTAAGCAGCCACGTCTGACCCTGGCGCTGGCGCAGGGCCAGATCCTGAAAACGGTTTTCAAGTTCCGATAGCGTCACCAATGCATCACTTAGTTTAATCACGCTGCGGCCATCGCGGTGACAACGCCGAACAAGCACCTGCGGATCTGGGTCGTTTGTCGATTGCCACTGCAGCTCCACGGTGGCTTCATCGCCCCAGGCACCCACCCATTCACTGCGGGCCCGTCCACCCAGGGCAAACATGAGTGCCTCAACCAGCATACTCTTGCCTGCGCCAGTCTCGCCGGTAAGCACAGTCAGGCCAGCGGACACTTCGATCTCGATGTCTTCGATCAACTGAAAATTTTTAACGCGCAAATAAGTAATCATCGCAAAACCTAAAAACCGTTTGTAAACAAGTCAAAGCGGACATCGTGTATGCGCTTGTTTTCCATGTCCATGAGCAGTACGCCATCGGGCTTGTAGGTGACATAATATTCCAAAAGCTGCCGCCGTGTTTCTGGATACGACAGGCGCGGACGCTGATGCTTGGTCTTAATGTCAACCACATAAGACTTACCGCCTTTACTCACCAACATGTCCGGTCTGATGGGCACATCCAGCGGGTTGCCATCCTGGTATACGCGGATGATTTGTTTGTCGATGTTTTTTGCGATTGAAAACCCCATCTGTTCCAGGATCAGTCGCGCGTTTTGATCCACCTGTGATGCGTCTTTTTGAATTTGAGCGTCATGAAAATAGCGGATCGCTCTTTGGGCCACATAGAAACCATAGGCACCAATAAACACGCCCATCCACACCAGAACCACCAAAAAAAAGCTGAATACCAGCTGCGGATGTGCTCCCACCCCTGCCATCACAGCCATACTTACAGATTGAATGAGGTTCATAGGTAATTGGTCACCCATAGCAAATACTCCTGGTTGCCCTCGGCCCCTTTGATGGGAGCTGGACACATGGCGCGCGTCACCCAACCTTGCTGCGCCACTTGCTCACTCACCGCGAGCAACACATTTTTAAGGATTTGCTGATTTTTGATTATACCACCGGCCTCCACCTGGTCGCGGCTGGCTTCAAACTGCGGTTTGATCAGGATCACGCCCCACGCTTTAGGCGCTAATAAGGCGCTGATGGCCGGAAGAATTTTAGTCACTGAAATAAACGCAACATCCATCACAAATCCTTCGATCTGATTCAATATATCTTGTGTTTCAGACGCCGGTCTGCGGATAAGCTTTTCGAGCTGATCCCGCGTTAAATGTCGAGCATTGCAGCGCTCGATGGCCCATACCCTTGGATCCTGCCTGATATGAGGATGTAACTGACCATACCCTACATCCACACCAATCACCCGATTGACTCCCCGGCGCAAAAGCACATCCGTAAAACCGCCTGTGGATTGACCAATGTCGAGAAGCACCTGGTCGCGCACGTCAATACCAAAAACATCCAGGGCTGCCAGCAACTTGTACGCACCCCGACTGGCATATTCACTCACTGGTTTTTTAAAACGGATATCCGCGTCGGACAAAACCTGATGACCGCTTTTGGTCACGGGACAATCGTTGACCAGCACGTTGCCCGAAAGAATGTGCGCCTGTGCCCGCGCCCGCGACTCGGACAAACCACGTGCCAGCAGCAGTTCATCTAAACGCATTTTTAAAGGCTTGTTTGCCACCTAAGCCCTGGGATGAAAGCGGTCAAAATCGGCACGGAGTTGCGTATCTGAAAGCTGGGTGTAAATCTGGGTGGTGGAAAGATGCGCATGCCCAAGCAAGGCCTGTACCGCCCGCAGATCAGCGCCACCGGAAAGCAGGTGGGTGGCAAAACTGTGCCTAAGCGTATGCGGGGTTACTTCTTTGAATATTCCGGCCAGCAAGGCCCGTTTTTTGATCATCCGCTGCACGCTGCGGGAACTAAGCATGGTGCCACGCCGTCCCAGAAACAAGCGTTCTTTAGCGCGAGCCGTGGCTTTTTGTAAAAAGCGTGCCCGGGCTTCATTGAAATAACGTGTCAGCGCTGCCACAGCGCGTGCGTGTAAAAACACATCGCGCGGTTTTTGACCCTTGCCAAGCACACGCAGTTTTCCGTGCTGCAACTGGCTGACATCGCCCGTGCCCAGCGCCAACAGTTCCGAAATACGCAGACCCCCGGCATAAAGCAATTCAATCAAGGCCGTATCGCGACTGTCTTCTGACGCGTGCCCGGTACCCGCAGCCAGCAGTTTTTCGACCTCTGCAAGCGACAAAACAGTCGGCAAGTGATGTTTGGCTTTGGCAGCCTGGATACGCACAAACGGATCGTGGGCCTGCACATCTTTCTGGTGCCGGAATTTGTAGTAACTGCGCAGCGCCGAAAACTTGCGTCGCACGCTACGCGGCGAAAGTCCTTGAGTCTCAAGCCATAGCAGCCAGCGTCGCAGGGTATCGGCTTGCACCCCATCGGCATCCGACACACCCGTCTGCCCAAGGTAAAGCACCCATTGTTTCAGGTCGCGTCTGTACGCCGCCACCGTATGCGGCGAGGCCCGTTTTTGCAAGCGTAAGTACTGCGCAAAAGCCTCTATGCCGTGAACACGGTTAGGCGCTGGCTGCGGCGGCATGATCCACCATTTTGAGTCCGTAGGTTGCGGCCAGAT
This sequence comes from bacterium, assembly GCA_023249225.1. GTDB lineage: Bacteria > Margulisbacteria > Marinamargulisbacteria > JAHFDA01 > JAHFDA01 > JAHFDA01. Next base: position 14,622 of record JAHFDA010000010.1, on the reverse strand, counting down.
CCCCGGTCAATGGCAGGTACTCGCCACGCAGGTTCACAAATTCGAAACGCTCTTTTTGATCACGCAGGTCGATATGCACAAAATCCTGTTCGGGGTAATAACCCAAGCCTTTGATGGCCTTAAACCCTCTGCAAAAATCAAAGAGATCCTGGCTGGAAATACCCGAAAGGTGGATATCCACCGCCTTGCCCAGGCCATGATAGCTTTTGCGCGAACGCTTAAGTTCCTTAAGCCGCGCCTCACAACGATAACCAGCCAGCACATGTACACGGCGATTGTAATAGTACCGAATCTCTTCGAGCATACCCACCAGCACCAGGCTGATGCGCAGGCTGCCCCCGCAAGTCTGGCAACTGCAACGTAGATCTTCGGCGGAAAAGTGGTCGGAGAGACGGGTCATAAAGGATGGTCACTTCATTATATCTTGAGAGCACCCTTAGGCTTAAGATATGGGTACCTTGCTTGCTCAGATCGTCAGCACCTTTAAAAACCCATACTTCTTAAACTCCGCATCGTTGGTGCACAGCTGCCGAACTCCGTGGAATTTAAAACACAATGCGATCCGCGCATCGTAAACGGCATTGCCACGCAGACCCGGAAAGTCCGCAAGCAAGTCTGGCAACTGCGTCCACCAATCCGGATCTTCCTCGAGCACAGACACGCGAAAGTCGGACACAAAGGCCGCAAGCGCTGCGACGGCCTTGGTGAGGTCCAACGGCTTGGGAAATACCTGGGAATGAGTGAGCAAGCGCAGCGTCTCGCCCACCGAAACCGATGTTAGCGCCAAGGCCTCCTGGTTTTTGTTAAACCACGCCAAGGCCTTGGCATGTTGCGGTACCGACGACACCATGCCGTAAATGACGATGTTGGTATCAAGCCCGATCATCCAACTGGTCCATCCATAGTTGGCGGTTGTTGAGGTCGACGCGCGCGGAGCCGCCAAGGTTCAGCGGCTTAAAACTGCGCTTGTGCTCGGCCTTGTTTTTTTGTCGGATGCCCTCCCAGCCCAAACGACACCATTCGCTGATCACCTGGCTAAGCGTCATGCTGCGCTGCCGGGCGTAGTGCTGGGCGCGGTTGACGATAAAGTCATCAAGCACAAGAGTGGTTTTCATAAAACATCCATATTCTTAATTATAGAATATAGATTCTAAAAATCAGAGCACCGATCTATCGGGGTTTTCTGGTACTTGTGGTTTTCAAAGGCCTTAAGGGAAAATCAAAAAATCTATATCTCTAACCACCCGTCGGCTGGTTCTTTCGCTGCGCTTCAAACTTGATCATTCCTTTGTCTCCCAAGGCTTTTAAAATATCCATAGTTACCGGGTTAGAACGCACTTTGTCGTATTTAAGTACTGCCGCAAAAAAATCAGTCAGATCCGGACTTCCTTTGCCATCCCACCGCATGTAGGACCCGTCGAACTTGTCCGCCAAGCCAATATCTTGTATAAAATCCTCCGTTATCATCTGCACTTTATTCAAACCCGCATCGGGATATAAATCCTTCACCGCCTGCAGGATTTCCTTATACGTCACCTGACCGTCATTATTTTGATCCACTTCTAATTCGGCCCCAATACCCGCAATCTCCGGCTTATAGCGGGGATTTTCGGTAGATAAACGCGCGTTGAATTCGACCATGGTTTCCTCCCTGAATGAATAACTACAACAGTTATCCCCCCCCCCCCGCGCAAACCAAACATCGATTTCTTATGGTGTTTACAATTTATACTGTACTGGAAAAATGATCCAAAGAGTCATCGACCTCAAATTACCCAAAGGCAAGAGCGCCTTTTTGTGGGGACCACGCAAGGCTGGCAAAAGTTACTGGATTCGAAAACATCTTCTGGCCGACCCCGAAGTCAAACTCATCGATCTGCTAAAAACCGATCAGTTTGCCGACTACGCCAGCCGCCAAGTCTAATACCGTTTTACACTTTGCGTTCTTTCAACCACAACCCAAAAAACGGATCCGCCAGGGCATAGACGTTATTTTCATGGTTAATCAGCCCTTTTTTTACCAGCACCCGTAATACGCTTTGCACCGTTGAGGCCGATCCCAGGTCAAAATCGTGCAGTGCCTGGCCAGAAAATATATCCTGGCGCACGGCCAGCGCCCGATACACGGCCCGCTGCCTAAGCGTGGCCTGCTCGTACCAGGTCTGAAACAAGTCAGACTGCGACTGCAGAACATTTTTAATACCCTGCTCCAAATGTTTGGCCGCAATTTTACCCCTGGCTGTTTCCCACGTATGCCAGGCCAACATTTGAACGTAATGCGGCAAGCCCCCCGCCATGCTTACAAGCTCATTTGCCAAAGACCTAGATATGCTTTTACCACTCTTGCGACAGCATTTGATCATGTGTGCCACCAGCTCGGGCGCCGGTATGGCTTTGAGTGGGAACACCGAGGACGAACGATAAAACGCCCGTTTTGGATCGTTGAACATATCAAACATCACGGTAGTCTTGCTGCCCATAAAGATATAGCAGACATCCTTGTGATGTTGAATATATGAACGTAAGAACTTTTCAAAAGTAGCCCCACCGATGTTTTCAACTTCCTGAAATTCGTCGAAGATAACCACCACCCGCCGCTTGTAACGCGTGGCAATTTTTTTCGGCAGCTCCATCACCTCCTCAAGCCCCCTTTGTACCGACGAAACTTTTTTGGCCAAATTAAACTCAAACGACACCTCGCCTTGCGGCGATATCTCAAAGGTGGGCACCAGCACGCCAAACAGGTTGCGAATTTTTTGCAGCTTGTCGACTTTAACCATGGCATCCGCCAGCGCCTTGGAATAGACTTCCACAAATTGAGCCTGGGTACTGACCCGCTCCATATCCACAAATACAAAGGTAAAGTGTTTGACATCCAGACCCGCCATGGTCTGCTTAACCAACGATGTTTTGCCCAAACGCCGATAGGAGTAGATAAAAACATTCTGGCCCGAACGCATATACGCTGCCAGATCAGACTGCTCCTTAACCCGGTTACAAAAATACTCGCCGCTGACCGACTGCCCAAACACAAAAGGATTATCCATGTCTCATTATACCAAATGTCATTATACCTATAGGTATAATTGCGCCAAGTGTTATTCAACTTGACGTACGGCACTCCCATATAGGCAGCCTTTCGCGGATTTTGTTGAGTCTTTCAAGATCCACGTGGCCGTAAACAATACCTTCATCGCCATCACAGCGATCCTGCACCGTGCCCCAGGGATCGATGAACTGGCTGCGTCCGCCCCACTCCACTTCCGGATCGCGTCCGCCACGGTTGACACCCAAAACGTAGCATTGCGTGTCGATGGCACGCGCACGCAGCAGGGCCTCCCAGTGCTCAACACGCTTGTGCGGCCACTGCGCCGGCACCACAAAAAAGTGCGCGCCTTTTTCGCGGTGCTGCATAAAGAGTTCCGGAAAACGCAGGTCAAAACAAATGGTCAGTCCGATGCAAATGCCGTCGACCGTGATGCTTTGGGGCACACTGCCGGACGCAAAGGTTTTGTGCTCGTCGTCGGGGCGGAAGAGATTGACCTTTTCGTACTCGGCCACAATTTTTCCGCCCGGATCGATAACGGCCATGGCGTTGGCCACCTGGCGGTCTTTATTGAAACGCGGCAGGGAACCTGCGATACACCAGGTTCTGGTTTCGATGCACAAACCCGAAATTTTGCACAAGAGTTCGGAACAGCGTTCGACCACTGTCTCGTCCGTGGGCCGAACTTTAAACCCGACGCCCCAGAATTCCTGCAGCAAAATAAGCTTTGCACCTTTTTCAGCCGCACGGCGATAAAGCGGGAGCACTTTTTCGAGATTGGCCCGAAAATCACCGTTGATAGTGCTGATTTGGATACCGGCGACTAGCATCGTGAAGCGTCCGCCGTGAAGCGTGAGGCGTAAGCATTCATGCTAGGCCTCTACCTTGGCCTTGCGGATAAAGTTGAGCGCGCCCTGGACTTCTTTCATGTCTTGCCAGGTCTGCCACTTGGGGCTGCCAACATCACGCGAGGCGTTACGCAACAAATAAGAAGGATGAAAAATGGGCATCACGTAAAGTTGTTCCTGCATGTAAGGAACTGTAAGTTTAAACCAGCGCCCACGCACCTTGGTAATGGTATCGTGCGGCCCCAGTTGATCTCCCAGTACTGACTTCAACGCGGGCGTGCCTGCCAGAAGTAGAATGCGCGGCTGGATGTGCATGATTTGCGCCGCCAGCCAGTCGGCACAGGCCTCAATTTCGCTTGGAAAAGGCGTGCGGTTTTCAGGCGGTCGGCATTTGACGGTATTGGCAATGTATATATCGGTAGGCCGCTTGATATCGACTGATTCAAGAATTTTTGTCAGCAACTGCCCGGCTCGGCCTACAAAGGGAATGCCTTGCGCATCTTCGTCTGCGCCCGGTCCTTCGCCGATAAGCATGATGTCACAAGGCACCGGGCCCTGACCAAATACCACCTGCGTGCGCGTCTCGCACAAATGACAGCGCCGACACTGCAAGGCCTGGGCGCGAATATCGTCGAGCGGGAGATTGGCAAGATCCATCGGAAGCTGAAAGTAGGTGGACATACCGTTTGGACAGTATTTTATACTTAGACCAGATTTTCTTTAAGCCACTTAAAATATTCCACATAAGGCAAACAAGTAATACCCTGTATTTCTGTGGGGTTGCTGATCGTCGCTACCAACATACAGGGCACATCGGGATGTTCGGCCTTAAAGGTCAACAAACCCCCCAGGTCGTGACGGTTCAGGTGGGTGGCGGATTTAATTTCGATGGCAGCAAACAGGCGTCCATGTTTTTCGATCAAGAGGTCAACTTCCTTTTTTTGCTGGGTGCGCCAAAAAAACAGTTGAGTCTCACTCTGCAAATAACTTTGCATGCGATGGGTTTCCAAAATAATAAAATGCTCAAACAGACGGCCCCGGTAAACCGGGTCGGGATCTTCTTGCAGGCGGTGATTGATGCTGTTAAGCACGCCACAGTCGAAAAAATAAAATTTGGGTTGTCCCGACAATTGTTTGCGGACACTTTTACGGTACGGCCACAGGATAAAGCCGATCAACGTATCTTCGAGTATTTGATAATAGGATTGCGCCGTGTTGGGGCTTACCTGGCATTCACGGGCAATTTCCGAAAATGACAGGATCTCGCCGGACTGCGCTGCAGCCACATCTAAAAAGCGGGTAAAGTTGCCAATATGACGCACAATGCTTTCGGCTTTGATTTCCTCGCGCAAATAGGTTTGGGTATAAACTTTTAGAAACTCCACCTTTTCTTCGGGCGATTGGGTCAAGACGGCGGGCAAGGCACCATACTTTAAAACGTCTTCCAAAAAGAAACTGTTTTTAATTTCTTCATAAACGCAGGGATGCAAATGCCGAAGATACGCCCGGCCCGCCAGCAAATTTGCGCCACCCCGCTTTAATTTACGTGCTGATGATCCCGTTAAAATAAAACGCAGGGCATGGGATTCTATCAGTGAATGCACGTCGTTTAGCACATCCGGAATACGTTGCACTTCGTCCACAAAAAAAGTGGTGACGCCGTACATTTGAGCTTGCTTTAGAATATCCTTGCGAAATACTGCCGGATCCTTGGCGTAATGGCTAAACGTTTCCTGCTGCGCCAAATCAATTAAAAAAATGTCTTTTTGAAAGCGTTCCCGTATGACTGTACTTTTGCCAGTCTGACGTGGACCAAAGAGAAAAAATGAGCTTTTTTCTGGAAATCTTATAATTCTGTCAATCATACTTAAAATTATAGCACTTATTTTGAAGTACTAGTCACAGAAACGTGGTCTTGGAGTCTTCCCAATGTCTATCGGTCGCGCTGACGGTATTCGCATGGTGGCTTAGATCGATAGCTCGGTATTCTCAAGATTTGTTTTAATTTGCAGGGATAAATCGCTGACGGGTGCCGAATGTGTTAACGCACCCACGCTGATAAAGTCTACTCCGGTTTCGGCCACCGCTGCGATCCGGTCGAGCGTCATATTTCCGCTGGCCTCAACCTGAATACCCGCCAAGCGGCATAAGGCCACGGCCGAACGCATGTCCTCTAGCGAAAAATGATCAAGCAGCACACGGTTGGGCTGGCCAGGAATAAGTTCTTGCAACTGCGCAAGGGTTTCAACTTCAACTTCAATCGTCAGATCCGGCCGCTTGATACGGTACATTTGGACAAGCTCGGACAATGTGCCCTTAAATCCGGCAATGTGATTTTCTTTGACCAGAACCGCATCGTGCAGACCCATGCGGTGGTTAAGACCGCCTCCACAATGTACTGCCATTTTTTCGAGGGCCCGGTAGCCCGGCAAGGTCTTGCGAGTATCAAGAATGCGGGTGTGCGTATGGGCGATGCGATCGACAAACTGACGCGTCAGTGTGGCAATGCCACACAAGTGTCCGGCAAAATTGAGCGCCGTACGTTCGCCTTTAAGGATGGCCCCCAGCGACCCATGCATGTCGGCCAAGATATCCCCGGCCTTAAAATGCTTTCCGTCCAAAGCACTTAGCTGCACATTGAGCTTGGCATCAAGTGTATGAAAGACCTGCCTAAAAAGATCTGCCCCGCACCACACACCATTTGATTTGGCATGCAGTACGGCGTGCCCCTGAACTGATTCGTCCCATAAACAATCACTGGTGACATCGCCCACATGACCCAGATCTTCGTGCAGGGCAAGATCAATTAAGTGCTGTGCGCTGGTGGCGTCATAGTAGGTCATGGCAACTCGCATACTCTGGATCTGCGTCAGGTCTAGCCAGGCTGGGTCGGTCCCTGTCCAGACGGCAACGATGCCCTAAGCGGCGGTCGCATGCGGCGGGACTGCGCCGGTCGGCCTCCGGTTCGGGGGGGATTATCGGGTCGCGGACGATGGTTGTTTTGCGCTGGACGGCGGTCTGGGGCCGACTGATTTTCAGGACGTGATGCACGAATCACATGTGCAGCCCCCATCGGAAAATGCCGGTTGGCAACTTTGATTAAATCGGTGTTGGTGCTTTTTTCAAAACTGTAGACTTCTACAAACACGCCACGACTTTTGAGAAGGTTGACCATGTCTACAAAGTCGCCATCGCCACTGACAAGTACAATCACGTCCAGCTTGTCGGCCATGCTGATGGCATCGATGGCAATGCCCATGTCCCAATCGGCCTTCATGGAACCGTCTGAACGCACACGCACTTCTTTCACCTTGATCTCAAAACCCTCGTGATCGAGCATTTCGCGAAACGTGCTTTGGTCGGCCTCGGGTGTTTGAACAATGTAGGCAATGGCGCGAACCAGTTGCCGACCGTCTACCGCTTCTTCAAGCAGTTTTTTGTAATGGACGCGTCCGCCGTGAATATGGCGGGCCGAATAATAAACATTCTGCACATCGACCAGCACCGCCACACGTTGATATTTTTTATAATCGCTGTTCATCCGCGCTTCCCTGTAAATGATAACGGATCATTGGCGTGCGGGTCGCCCGCCAAATCTTGAAGCGGAATACGGTTCTGACGGGCCCAGGCTTCAGGTGGCAAGGGCGCCCCCAAGTCGACGGCGTCACGAAAGACCTGAGGATCCACCGTACGGCCAGTCATTTTTTCAAACGCCGCCACCCCTTGATACACCAGCATCGAAAGCCCATTGGCCACTTGAGCGCCGCGCTCGCGGCAACGACGCATGAACTCGGTTTCCTTGGGAGAATAAATGAGATCCATCACCTTGTGGCCCGCATGTACGGTGACAAAATTATCAAGCGGACTCTCGCCCACGTTGGGGGTCATGCCCACAGGGGTGGTCTGAACAATGAGGTCGGCTTCTTCGATGGCTCCCAGCAGGTTGATCGAATTTAAAACGTATACTTCCATTTGCAGGGGGTAAAACGGCGTCAACTCTTCTTGCATGTCTTTGGCGTACACCAGGGTGCGGTTGGTCATGGACAGTTTTTTAACCCCACTCTCAAACAGCGCCACACATACGGCCCGCGCCGCGCCACCCGCTCCAATGACCAGCACGTGTTTGTCGCATGGGTCAAATTGAAGGTCTTGTTTCAGCGCCTTTAGAAATCCCTCGACATCGGTGTTGTAAGCAAAAAGCTGTCCGTCCTGGTTGATCATGGTGTTGGCCGCCCCCACTTTATCAACCAAGGGATCTTTGGCATGGGCAAATTTAAGCATCCGTACCTTGTGCGGCACCGTGACATTAAAGCCTCGCAACTTGGGCGCTTCCTGGGCCATCCATTCCTTAAGCCCCCGTGGCTCGACATCCATTTTTTCGTAGGTAAAATCAAGGCCCAAAGCTTTGTAAGCCGCCGTGTGCATGTCCGGAGATTTGGAATGTTCAATAGGGTGACCAATCACGGCACAACGGGTAGTCATGTGGGGAATATTTTAGCATTTTTAATTGGACAAGTTATTTGTTTCGAGACCGTCTTCCACGACGTTGTTTTTGCTTGCGAATCTTTTCGATTTGGAGTTGTTCCGGACTGGCCTTACCCAGGCGCAGGTTTTCAAGTTTTTCGCAAAGTGCCCGTCGGGCAAAGAAACGGTTTAACGCTTGAGAACGGCCACGCTGCATTTTGATTTCGACACCCGAAGGCGGGTGCCGCAGGTATACACAAGTGGCCACTTTATTGACGTTTTGTCCGCCCTTGCCACCTGAACGGATGAATTTTTCTTCGAGCGCGCTTTCGGTCACACCCAGCCTGGTCATGCGTGTCACAAGCTCGTGATGTTTTTGCGGAGTCACGCCAAAGTTCAACATCTACTCTCGTATATAATACGTGAACGCTGCGCATGCCTTAGCCGCGGGGCCCTTAGCTCAATGGTTAGAGCACTCGGCTCATAACCGAATGGTTGCAGGTTCAAGTCCTGCAGGGCCCACCAGCCAAGTTTACGTGCTCACATGCTTATTTTTCGCAACACCGTTGGATAAAGGCCATTAACCCGCTGTAATCATCGCCATCTGCCTTTTTCATTGCCGCAATGTACTCTTGGCGAATCTGATCGCCTTGAATCATAAGCTGTAGCTGCGGCCATTGCGGCAGAGCATGTCGGCGGGAATAGAAAAAGATATCGGTCATCAATCGGGCATGACGTCCATTGCCGTTTTTAAAGGGATGAATCCTCGTCAAACGATTTTGCAGCCGGGCGGCAACTTCAAAAACCGACATGGCGCTGTCCGGCGAGTCCCAATACTTAAAGTCGTCACATAGTAAGCGTACTTGTTCCGGAATGGTGTGCCACTTTACACCAATGTTTACCTCCACCGTGCGGAATTTTCCAGCCCAAGCCCAGATGCCGCCAAACATTTCGCGATGGACGCAACAGATAACGTCTTCTGTCAGCCACCCTGTCCCAGGTTTTCTGCGCCTCGCCCGAAAGATATATTTATTGTACGCACGCGTAATCGTTTCAAGTTCGGCAGCATTACGCGCACGACGGTCTGAAAGAGTGCTAAGAACAAGGTCAGAAACATCTTCTCCAGCCGTGGCATCCCCCAACCGGGTATCGTCACTCATCCATCTTGTCCCACAGCTTGGCACGCGGATCAGCCAGAATCTCGTCGGTCTGTTTTTCTAGCAGTTGGCGAAACACATCCTCATCTGGAGCCTGACCTTCTAAAGCCATGGTGCCCGCAGTTTTTTTTAAACGCTTTAACGCCAGGCTGCGTGCGCGACCCCGCAAAATTTCGTCGAGCGGTTTTTTGGGTCTCGGTTCCAAGACTAACTGACAAGATAACGCCTCAAAAATCCGCTTCAGCGTACTCACTTGCGGATCCGTCTTGCCACTTTCGATATGCACCAGTTGAGCCTGGGTCACCTTGGCCCGTTGTGCCAACTCGGTTTGGGTCATACGCAAGCGTATTCGGAGTGTGCGAATCCAATCCCCGTAGGTATGTTCTACAAAAGATTTTGCATTGTCGGGTAGTCGAGCCAAAGCCATGTTATCAATGATGTTTAACTTACTTCGCCTCATGATTAATATTATACACTTTAATATATATTTTAAACTTTTATTTATATACTAAAATATATTTAATTTAATATATATTATATATTTTAATATATAATACAGTTCAAAAGGGTTAATTTTAATCTGATAAATAAGCTTATGTGTGTCAAATAGGCCCCCTATAGGGGGTCACACTTCACTTAAGCGTTAAAATACCGCGCCTGCGGGTGCGAAAACACCAAAGCGCTGACGGAGGCTTCCGGTTCCATCATAAATTCTTCGGTCAGGCGGACGCCTACGGAATCCGGCTGGAGCAGCTGCCAGAGCTTGGCCTGGTCTTCGAGGTTCGGGCAGGCCTGGTAGCCGAAGCTGAAGCGCTTGCTGTGGTACTGGGCATCGTGGATCTGCGCTAGCGTAAGCCCCGGATCATCATGGATGCCCCACATGCTGCGGATACGTTTGTGCAATAGCTCGGCAAAGGCCTCGGCCGATTCGAGCGCAATGGCGGCAATGGCGTGCGATTCAAAGTAACGACCTTCGTCCTTGAAGCGGTTGGCAAGGTTCATGACGCCTTCTCCGGCAGTCACGACGAACATGCCAATAAAATCCTCAAGGCTGGAACTTTGCGGCGCCACAAAATCTGCGAGGCACAAATAGGGTTCACGCTGTTGCCGCGGCAGATTGAATCGGAGCAGTTCCTTTTTACTGGCGTCGAGAATAATCAGATCGTTAGCGTCGGAACAAGCGCGGTAAAACTGAAAGATACCCCGCGGCCGCAGGAGTTTTTGCTCCTGGATTTTATCCTGCAAGGCCCGCACCTGTTTTTGAAGCTGCAGGGCTTTTTCATCCCGCGCTTCGATGAGTTTATAAAAGGAACCTTTCAGCCCGAGGTGCTTGCCATACAGCATCACCGGATTGATGTAGCCAAAAATTTCGTCGAGCGAGACGCCTGTCACCTCATGCGGCTTCAAATCCGGAGGAAGCAGCGGCACAACATCGTGCCTGATTCCCGATTTCCGATCACTGGTTCCGGCCCCCTGACTTTCCGTACGAAGCGCCGACTCCTCCGCGCGTTGCCTGGCCTGTGCAATTTCCTTTTGAACTTTTTGAAGCAAGCCTTCGCGGCGCACGGGATCAACGAGCTGGTTCATGATGTCGAGGCCATTCATGGCGTCCGACGCGTAGATCACCGGGTGGCTGAATTCGGCGCCAATGCGTAAATGCGTAAACTGCCGCGAGAGGGCCGCCCCACCCACCAAAACCGGACAACCAATTTTGGCCGTTTCAAAATCGCTGGCCGTCACCACCATTTGCTGGGCGGATTTAACGAGCAGGCCAGAAAGCCCAATGGCATCGGGCCGGTGTTGCTTGTACGCTTCGATGAGCGCCTCGGGCGGAACTTTAATGCCCAGGTTGATCACGTTGTAGCCATTGTTTTTAAGAATAATTTCGACCAGGTTTTTGCCAATATCATGCACATCGCCTTTGACCGTGGCCAAAAGGATTTTGCCTTTTGTGGACGACTCGGTTTTTTCCATAAAGGGTTCCAGTTGCGCCACGGCCGCCTTCATGACCTCGGCGCTTTGCAGCACTTCCGCGACGATAAGTTCATTGGCGTTAAAAAGCCGACCGACCTCGTCCATGCCCTTCATGAGCGGACCGTTGATGATGTCGAGCGGCTTGCGGCCTTCGGCCAGCAAGGCGTTGAGGTCGTCGGCGAGACCTTCTTTGCTGCCTTCGACAACGTTGCGCGGCAAACGTTCGTCGATGGAAAGTTTGGCGCGCTCGTCCAAAGTCGGCTTGACCTTAACGTCGCGGAAATACGCCGCAAAAGCCGCCACCGGATCGCTGCCGCGCCAAAAGATAAGGTCTTCGGCCAACTGCCGCTCGTTTTCGGGAATGGAGGCGTAGCGTTCGAGCTTTTCAGAATTGACGATGGCCAGATCCAAACCTGCTTTGACGTTGTGATAGAGAAACACCGCGTTGAGAATTTCACGCCCGCGCGGCGGCAACCCAAACGAGACATTGGAAATGCCCAGCACTGTCTTGCAACGCGGAAAGCGCTGCTTGATGGCGCGCACGCCTTCGACCGTCTTGGCCGCCGAGCCGATGTAATTCGCGTCACCTGTGCCGCACGGAAACACCAGTGGGTCAAAGATGATGTCTTCTTCGGGCAGACCATATTTTTGGGTAAGCAACTGGTGTGAACGTTCGGCCACTTGCAATTTGCGCTCGACCGACACCGCCATGCCCTGCTGCGGATCATCGTCGATACAGCCCACCACTGCGGCCGCTCCGTATTGGCGCAGCAGCGGCAGCACTGTTTCGAAACGTTCCTCACCGTCTTCGAGGTTGATGGAGTTATAGACGCACTTGCCCTGAATGCGCTTGAGCGCTTCTTCGAGTATCTTGGCATCGGTGGTGTCGATCATGAGCGGCACTTTGACTTTTTTGACCAGGATGTCGAGGAAGCGGTTCATGTCGTCAAGCTCGTTGCGGTCGGGGTTGGCCAGACATACGTCCACAATGTGAGCGCCGCTGCGCACTTGCTTGCGGCCGATTTCCGACGCCGCCTCGAACTCGCCGCCCACGATCAACTTTTTGAAAACCGATGAGCCAATCACGTTGGTGCGCTCGCCGACAATAATCGGGTTTTTGTCTTCGGAAATGACAAAGGGTTCCAACCCCGAAAGTAGGGACACGGCGGACCGTGTACCGGCAACATTCCGTGGTTTTTTGCCGCGATCCAACATCTTCCGCATCAACGCAATATGCTCCGGCGTGGTTCCGCAACAGCCGCCGATGATGTTCACCCAGCCGCTGTCCACGAAACGCTCCACTTTTTTCGCCAGGATTTCCGGCGTTTCGTTGTACTTGCCGTCCACATCCGGCAATCCCGCGTTGGGAATGCACGACACATTAAAACGGCTGACCTCCGCCAGCGTACGAATGTGATCTGTCATAAAGTCAGGGCCGGTGGCGCAGTTCATTCCGATGGAAAGCAGGTCAAAGTGCATCACGGAGGCGTAGAGCGCGTCGATGGTCTGCCCCGCCAACATGGTGCCCATGGGTTCGATGGTAACCGAAAGCATAATCGGGATCTTGCGGCCCAGCTTATGCATGGCATCTTGAATGCCGAGCAATCCGGCTTTGACGTTCAGCGTGTCCTGCGCGGTTTCCAAAAGCAGCACGTCCGCCCCGCCGGCAATGAGCCCTTCGGCCTGCACAGCGTAATCCTTGCGCAGCTGATCGAAACTGATACCGCCCGTTACGGAAATGGTTTTGGTGGTGGGCCCCATGGAACCGGCCACAAAGCGCGGCCACTCGGGTGTGGAAAATTTGTCTGTCGCGCGCCGGGCAATTTCGGCCGCCGCTTTGGAAATATCAAAAGCCTTGGCCTGCAAGCCATATTCCGCCAACACCACCGGCGTGGAACCAAAGGAATTGGTTTCGATAATATCCGCTCCCGCCGCAAGATAAGTTTCATGAATGCTCTGAATCACATCAGGCCGCGTCAGGTTTAGGTTTTCGTTACAACCCTCCAGCTCTGCCCCGCCAAAATCCGCCGCCGTCAGCGCGCGCGCCTGAATCTGCGTCCCCATGGCGCCGTCGACGAGGAGGATTTTATGATTGAGTATGTTCTGAATTGTATCTGGTTGATGATCCACGGTATTGTCCTAACTCAATCTATCAGTCAATTCATCCAACGTATTAACGATGCCTTGAATCAAAATCTGATGGACATTGATTTTGTAATTAAAGTGACGTTCCATTTCCTTCAACAAGGTTAAGATCTCTTGATGACTAGAAAGCATTTTTCGCATTTCAACAAATGCCCGGATAATAAATACGCTCATTTCGACGGCTTGTGTGGTATTTAATACAGAAGCAACCATCAACGCCCCGTGTTCAGTAAAAGCATACGGCAATGAACCGCCTAAATGCTTTTTTGAAGGTATCGCATTTTGCGAGACCATGACTTCGATCTCATTTTTAGCCAGTTGGAACATAAAATCATCCGGAAATCTTCGCAGATTACGCTTTATTTGTTCGCGTAAACGATATGGTTTAACTCCATAAAACTCCGCCAAATCCCTGTCAAGAACAATCTCCTGACCACGTAGCAAATAGATCTTATTTTGGACTGATTTGGTCAATTGATTTTGGCGCACCTTTTTCATAAAAGTGCCTCTTGCACCGCGCTTACCTGGGCAGACTTCAAAATACGACGAACACGGTTATATAAAGCAAGACCTTTAGCCATGAACGTACAAGAATAAAATGAAAGGAAGAATTTAGGAAGTTGTTGTTGGGAACTGCTGACATAAGGCTACGTGGTGAATTCAGCTACCCGTTATTTTCCCAATAAAACTTCGTTGATTTTTTTTACCAAACGATCCGGATCAAGAGGTTTCATTAAATATGCCCTGACACCCAGGCTCATACATTCTTCAACGCTTCCTAACGTGCGCCGTGCCGAAATAACTATTATAGGAATATTTTTATGCTTAGGGTGCAGTTTTAAATCCTGAATGATTTGTTTGCCTGCACGCCCCCCCCCGGATAATTCGAGATCCATTAAAATAAGGTCTGGCCGATTGTCGAAAAGATAGGGAGCCACCGCAAGGCCATTATCAACATGCTTTATTGAAATCTTGTCGATCTGTTTGA